>NZ_LYVN01000022.1 GCF_001990265.1 Sphingopyxis sp. KK2 | reverse complement strand
GGCCTGCGCCTCGCGGTGGTCGAAGAAGGCGTGGCCGATACCCTGGCCGCGATACTCCGTGAGCAGCACCGATTCGCCGAAATAGAATGTGCGGCCGATGTCGAAGCCCGCGGCGGCGAGCGGGGCTTGCCAGGCCGCATCCTGCGCCGCGAGCGGCGCGGCGGTGGCGGCGCCGACGATCCGGTCGCCGTCGCGCGCGACGACGATCACCGCGCCCGCGGCGGCGGCGAAGGCGGCGAGATAGTCGGCCTCATAGGCGGCATCGCCGTCGTAGAGATAGGGGAAGGCGCGGAAGACCGCGATGCGCAGTGCGGCGAGCGCGGGCAGCACCTCGGTCAGCCCCGCGCCGGTGACCGGCGCGACGTCGACACTCATGCGCCGACCTGTTGGAGCCAGTCGGCGAGATTATAATAGGTGGTGATGCGGTCGATCTTTCCGGCGGCGTTGACCGAGAGGAAGGCGCCGGCGGGCAGGCGATAGGTCTGGCCATGCGCTTCGGGCAGGCCCTCGTCGGTTGCGAGATAGGTGCCGCCGACGATGAATTCGGCGGCGGCGCGATGGCCCTCGGCGAAGATCACCATGTCGCTGAGCCGTTCGCGGTAGCAGCGCGTCATATGGTCGTTGAAGTCGGCGAAGCGCGCCTTGCCGTGGCGTGGTTCGCCCTGGTTGACGTCGTGGCGCACATCGTCGGCGACGAGCGCGAGCATCGCGTCGGTGTCGCCGGCGTTGAAGGCGGCGTAATAGGCGGTGACGATGTCGCGGGTGGTGGTCATTAGGGCCAATCCTCAAAGCTCGTCATTGCGAGCGTAGCGAAGCAATCCAGGGCGGTTTACGCGGGCTCTGGATTGCCGCGTCGCTTCGCTCCTCGCAATGACGAAGTTGTTTGGATAAGCGCGTCAGATCACTTCCATATTATAGCAGTGCCAGCTGAACACCGCCGCTGCGCCGCGGTGGGGGCGCCAGGCTTCGGCAATTTCGCGGATCGCTTTCTCGCTGGGGCGCGCGTCGAGCCGCATGATGCGGCCGACGGCTTCCTGCACCGCAAGGTCGCCCGCGGGCCAGATGTCGGGGCGTCCCTCGGCGAAGAGCAGGTAGATTTCGGCCGACCAGCGCCCAATGCCCTTGACCCGGGTGAGCAGCGCGATCGCCTCCTCGTCGTCGGCGGGGAGCGCGTCGAAGGCGAGGTCGCCGTCGATCACCAGCTGCGCGAGGCTTTTCGCATAGCCCTGTTTCTGCGCCGAGAGGCCGCAGGCGCGCAGCGCGTCGAAATCGGCGGCCGCGATCACCTCGGCCGGGCAGCCGGTGCCGAAGCCCGCCTCGAGCTTGGTCCAGATCGAATTGGCGGCGGCGACGCTGACCTGCTGGCCGACGATGGTGCGCAGCAGCGTGGCATAGCCGCGGTCGCGGATGCGCGGTTCGGGATAGCCGGCATGGCCGAGCGCGCGCGCGAATCCGGGCTCGATCGCCGCGAGCGCGTCGATTCCGGCGTTTAGCTGCTGCTGGCCGAGGCCCATCGCGATATTCTCCTTTTGTTCCGACTTGCCTGACTAGCAGCGCTTGATTTGGCGCGCAACGCGCGACATAGGCCATGCGAATCAAACGAATTGGGGATGCACATGGCCAAGCTGATTGTGGTGACGCGCGACGGGACCGAACATGAGATCGAAGGCGACACCGGCCTGACCGTGATGGAAAATATCCGCGACGCGGGGTTCGACGAACTGCTCGCGCTGTGCGGCGGTTGCTGTTCGTGCGCGACCTGCCACGTCCATGTCGAGGTCGCGGTCGGCGACCTGCCCGCGATGAGCGAGGACGAGAACGACCTGCTCGATTCGACCACCGACCGTGACGACACGTCGCGCCTGTCGTGCCAGCTGCCCTTCACCGACGCGATGGACGGGCTGAAGGTACGGATCGCCGCGGAAGATTGAGGCGTCGCCCCCGCGAAGGCGGGGGCCGCTATCAGCCCTGCGCTGTCGCGACCGCGTAGAGCGCGATCGCCGCGGCGTTCGAGATATTCAGGCTTTCCATGCGCGGCGAGATCGGCAGTTTCGCCAGCACGTCGCAATGTTCCATGACATTGTGCCGCATGCCGTCGCCTTCGGAGCCGAGGACGAGCGCGACCTTGCTGCCGTCGAGGACCGAGCCCAATGTCGTGTCGGTGTCGCCCATCAGCCCGATGCGCCAATATTGCGCCTCGGCAATCTCCTCCAGCGCGCGCGACAGGTTGACGACGCGCACCCAGGGCACGATTTCGAGCGCGCCCGACGCCGAGCGCGCGATGACGCCGCTTTCGGGCGGGCTGTGGCGGTCCTGCGTGATGATCGCGGCGGCGTCGAAGGCCGCCGCCGAGCGCAGCACCGCGCCGATATTATGCGGGTCGGTGACCTGGTCGAGGATGACGAGCGGGCGCGTGCTGCCGGCATCGACCTCTTCCTGGAGCAGGTCGCCGAGAAAAACGCCCTCGAGCGGGTCGACCTCGATCACCAGCCCCTGGTGCGGCGCGTCGCGCGCGACGAGGCGCGCGAGGTCGGTGACCTCGGCATAGCTGATCGGCACCACCGGCGGCAGGTCGAGCTGGCCCAGCGCTTCGCGTGTGCCCCAGATGCGCTTGACGGTGCGTTCGGGGTTGGCGAGCGCGGCGAGGACGGCGTGGCGGCCCCAGAAACGGATGGGCTGGCCCTTGGACGATTGGCCCGCAGGGCGACGATGGCGCGAAAATTGTCTCATATGGCGCGCCTTTCCCACGAGCGGCATTGACAGGCAAGCCTCGTTTCGCCATTGGGCCACTTCCCAACGCGGACCCCATGGACAGGTGGCCGAGTGGTTAAAGGCAGCAGACTGTAAATCTGCCCGGTTTTCCGTACGCTGGTTCGAATCCAGCCCTGTCCACCATCCTCCAATCCGAGGGCATCCGCTGAAGTTCCTAGAAATCCCGGAAAAATTGGCGTATTATCGCTCGCCCTGTCCGCCGGTCTTCGCAATAAGTTGATTCATGAAAGGACCACGATTCCTATTAGTGATCGGCAAATTGCAGACTACCGAAAGCTGATCGGAGGGGTCCTCAGAATTCTCTTTGGCCTTAGATTTCCAAGTGGTTAACTGCGGAGAAGGTTTTGTAAATGTCGGCTATGTCGGCTATGTCGGATTGATACCTGCAAGCTGACAGCCTCCAATCGGCAAAAAGTGTTCGGCCTAGGTTGCCGCCGCATGCTGCCGGGACTGCATCAATTCTGCGATCTTCGCCAGCGCATCGGGATTTTCGATCGTCGGCGGGATGCCGACATCGGCTCCGTTGACGATGCCGCGTATCGCGGCGCGCAGGATTTTTCCCGATCGGGTCTTGGGCAGTGCGCCCACGATATGCACCTGCTTCAAGGCAGCGACCGGCCCCAGTTCCTGCCGGACGAGCGAGACGATCTCGCCGGGCAGGGCGTCGCCGGCGTCGACGCCGCTCTTGGTAATCGCAAAGGCGATCGGGACCATGCCCTTCAGGCCGTCGTCGGCGCCGATGACGGCGCATTCTGCGACGGCGGGATGCGCAGCGATGATCTGTTCGATCTGGCCCGTCGACAGGCGGTGGCCGGCGACGTTGATGATATCGTCGGTGCGGCCCATGATGTGGACGAAACCGTCGCTATCGACATGGCCGGCGTCGCCGCTTTCATAATGACCGGCGAAGCTCTGGAAGGCGCGGCCGTACCCCTCGGCATTGTTCCAAAGAGAGGAATAGCAGCCGGGCGGCAGCGGCGTGGCGACGGTCATATGGCCACTCGCACCGGGAGCGACGGATACGCCGTCGTCGCCGAGCACCGCAAACCGGAAACCGGGAACCGGGAAGCCGGCGCTGCCGGCGCGGCGGCGTTCGTCTCCGAGACCGAGGCAGGTTGCGACCGCGGGCCAGCCGAGTTCGGTCTGCCACCAATGGTCGATCACGGGCATGTCCAGATGCTGCTCCGCCCACAGCAATGTGTCGGGGTCGGCGCGCTCGCCGGCCAGGAACATCGCGCGCAGGCGTCCGGTGCCGATATCGCGGATAAAGCCGCCGTCCGGATCTTCCTTGCGGACGGCGCGGATCGCCGTGGGGGCCGTGAAGAAGATATCGACGCGGTGGTCGGCGATCGTACGCCAGAATGTCCCGGCGTCGGGGGTGCCGACGGGTTTGCCTTCGAAAAGCAGGGTGGTGCATCCCGCGATCAGCGGCCCATAGACGATGTAACTGTGTCCGACGACCCAGCCGACATCGGATGCCGCCCAGAAGGTTTCGCCGGGCTTGATCCCGTAGATGTGCCGCATGCTCCAGGCGAGGGCGACGGCGTGGCCGCCGTTCTGGCGCACCACGCCCTTTGGCGTGCCCGTCGTCCCCGACGTGTACAGGATATAGAGCGGGTCGGTCGCTGCGACGGGAACGCAAGGCGTCGGGGCGGCTGCGTCATAGCCTTCGGCCCAGTCGCGGTCGCGGCCGGGGATCAGGTCGGCGGCGCATTGCGGGCGCTGCAACAGCAGGACATGCTCGACGCGGTGGGCCGCAAGGTCGAGCGCATGGTCGACGAGCGGTTTGTAAGGCAGGATCCGCCCGCCCTCGATCCCGCACGAAGCGGTCAGCAGCACACGCGGGGTCGCATCGTCGATGCGCTTGGCGAGTTCGGGCGCTGCGAAGCCACCGAACACCACCGAATGGATCGCGCCGATCCGTGCACAGGCGAGCATCGCGAACAGCGTCTCGGGGATCATCGGCATATAGATGATCACTCGGTCGCCCTTGCCGACGCCAAGGTCCGCCAGCATCCCGGCGGTGCGTGATACCCGGTCGAGCAGCGTGTCGAAGTCGATACGCTGCCGCGCGCCGGTTACGGGGCTTTCGTAGATCACGGCGACGTCGCCGCCGCGTCCCGCTGCGACATGACGGTCGACGGCATTGTAACAGCTGTTGAGGGTGCCGTCGACGAACCAGCCCAGACCATCGGTCCATCCGGTTCGCGGCCGGTCTATCCAGTCGATCGCGCCGGCCGCCTCGAGCCAGAAGGCGTCGGGGTCGGCGAGGCTGCGGGCATAGGCGTCTTCGTAATTGTCGCTCATGGTCTCACACGGCCGCGGTCAGATCCTCGAGCAATTTGTGATCGAGGATCGACGATATCTCGCCCGCTTCGTCGAGGAACGCAATCGGTCCGTAGTTGGTGAAGAGCAGTTCGGTATACTCGGGAAAGGCGGTGTGGTCGTGGATGACGTCCAGCGGTTCATAGCCATAGGTGCCCGGACCCGCCTCGCCCATGCGATAGGTCATGCGGCCCTTGGTCACATAATATTCGCCTGCGCCAAGATGGCGATGCGGCCCGAAGAAGCTGCCGGGCTGGGCGCGGAACAGCACCGTCCAGCGGCCGGTCTCGGCGCTCGAATAGAGCAGCGCGAATTCGATGCCGTCGGCGATCGGGGCCCATTTCATGGCGGCAGGGGGAGTCAGATGTTCGTCCATCATGTCGATATACTCGCGCGATAAAGGGTCAGAATTTGAAGGAGAATTCGGCGCCATAGGTCGACCGTTCGCCATAATAGCGTGGCACGAAGCCAAAACCGCTCGTGTCGGTGGCGTCGACGATATAGGCCTTGCCAGTGACATTTTTCGCCCAAGCGGCGAGTTCCCACCCCTGATCGGGATCGGCGAAAGCGACGCGAAGATTGAGGAGGCCATAGCCTTCGCCGGAGCTGATCAACTCGTCTTGGGCATTGTTGTAATATTTCTTGCCGGTGTAGTTATATTCGGCGCGCCAGCGCGTCTCGAACCGGCCGACCGGCACGGTGACCTGCGCAAAGGTCGACAGGGTGAACTTTGGTGCTCCGGGCATGCGGTTGCCCGAAAAGTCGCGCGGATCGCCGGTCACCGGGTCGATCGCACCCGACAGGTAGTTTTTGTACTTCGCATCGAGGATGCCGAGGTTGAGCCCCATGTCGAGCCAGTCGGTCGGCACCGCCGTCGCCTCGACCTCGATCCCCTTGATCGTGGCGTCGGCGGCATTGTCGAGGCCCAGCGTCGGCACCGCGCTGCCCGCCTGCCGGTTCACCGACAGCACCTGCAGATCGGTATAGTCGTAATAGAAGGCGGAGAGGTTGAGCCGCAGGCGGCGGTCGAAGAGGGTGCTCTTCAGTCCGATTTCGTAGGAGGTCAGATATTCCGGATCGACCTGCGTCCGCTCGGCGACGCTCGTGATGATTCCGATGTTGAAGCCGCCCGCCTTGAAGCCACGGTCGACGCTCGCATAGGCAAGGATGTCGTCGGTCACATCGACATCGGCAGCGATCCGCCAGGTGAAGGATTTGAAGGTGTCGCGCAGCGAAGCAAATGGCACCAGCGGCACAGGCGTTCCGTCCGGGATGTCGGCGTCGAAGAAGCCCGGGACGAGGTCGGCGCGGTGCGTCGCGCGCACCTTGTCGATTGTGTAACGCCCACCGACGGTCAGTCGTAGCGTCGGGATCACCGCATAGGTTGCTTGCCCGAAGATCGCATAAGCCCGGTTCTTGCGCGTCGCGCGCGTGATCAGCGGCAGCGCGCCCTGCGCAAAGGTCAGCTCGCCGAGCAGGTCGGCATTGCTGTCGGCATCCAGATTCTCCTGGAAATAATAGAGGCCGCCGATCGCGTTCAGCGGACCATTGTCATAGGCGAGCTGGAACTCCTGCGTCCATTGCTCGGCGTCGGTCAGAAAGGTGATTTCGTCGACGCGCTTGGTGCCACCGTCGACGTCGACGCGGTTGTCGACATCGCTCTTGTCGTAGCCGCTGATCGACTTGAACGTGAAGTCGCCGAAGCTCTGAGCGATGCTGAGGTTGACGAAGACATTGTCGCTGTGGTTGCGCGACTGGCCGTTGAAGTTGAGAAGATTGGGATTGTCGGGGAACGGATCGGAATAGCCGAACAGGTCGGCGCCGTTGATCGTGCCCACCGGCTTGTTTTCCAGATAGTCGCTGCGGTCGCGTCCGCCGCCGACCGACAGGCGGATGTCGGTGTCGCCGCTCGGTTGCCAGCGCAGGATGGCGCGGGCCGCCGCTTCGTCGACATCGATCGCGCGGTCGCCGGTGAACAGGTTGATCTTTTCGCCGTCGCGGCGGCGCACGATGCCGGCGACGCGCAGCGACAGCGTGTCGTCCAAGGGCAGGCTGACGGCGGCCTCGCCCTCGAACAGGTCGAAGCGGCCATAGCCGAAGCGGGCATTGCCCTCGAATTCGCCGTCGGGAAGCTTCGAGAAGAACTGGATCGCGCCGCCGGTGGTATTCTTGCCGAACAGCGTGCCTTGCGGGCCGCGCACCACTTCGATCCGTTCGAGGTCGAACAGCGAGAAGATCTGGCTGCCCGTCGAGGCGACGACGACATCGTCGCGGTAGATACTGATCGGGCCGATCGACGAGGCGTTGAAATCATTGTTGCCGACGCCGCGGATGAAGATGTTGGGCACGCCGCCAAAGGTCTTGATCTCGAGGTTGGGAACCTGATCGCCGATCGAAAGGCTATTGGTGAAGCCGGCTTCCCGGATCGCCGTATCGTCGAACGCGCTGACCGAGATGGGGACGTCCTGCAGATTCTGCGCGCGCTTCTGCGCGGTGACGACGATCTCTCCGACGCCGCCGCTCGGCGCATCGGTCTCGGCGCCGTCCTGCGCAAACGCCGGCGTGGCCAGGGTGAGGACCGAAAAGGCGGCGGCGGTCAGAAGCGACGTTCGGAACTGGCTCTTCATGATATTCCCTCCCAGGATGTCGGCGCCCTCTGTTGGGGCGTCCTGCTCATTCCGTCTTCTAGGCCGGTGGCGACGCCTCGCGCATGTGCCTGAGCGGTGCAAAATTTGGTTGAGGGAGAACTGGGCGGGCGGGCTGTAGTGCACGAAAAGCTGGGGCTTTGGGGCGCCACTTGTTTCGCAGCGCAACCATATTTGTATGAGCGTGCACCGATCTGTGTCGTAGATTGCATCCACGCTGCAAACCGCATAGCTTGCCGGGTTGGAGAGAGGGCAGACCATGTTTCTGACCGAGGAAAAATGGACATCGGAGCATTTGCCGCCGCCGCGCCAGTTGCCGGGGTTCCAGGAAGTGTTCGATCGCACCCATTTCCATTGGGCGCTGAGCGAAGGGAGCGGCGAGCGCTATGAGGCGCAGGTCCGCCGCCGCGCGATCGACGATTTCGTCTTTACCGACATCATTTGCGACCCGGTCACCGGCTATCGCACGATGGACGAGGTGAAACGCGGAGCCGAGGATTATTTCTGCCTCCTCTATTTCGAGGAGGGGCGGTGCCTGCTCCGTCAGGGGCGCAATGAATCGGTCGTCCGCCGCGATACGATCGCGGTGTGGGACAGCACCCGCCCGGCGATGTTTCGGAACAGCGAGCAACTGCATCAGTTGTCGATCATGATCCCGCACCAGATGGCAAAGACGATCGTGCCGGGGATCGAGGACATGTGCGGGCTGACCGTCGACGGCAGCGCGGGGCTGGGCGCGATCCTGCTTTCGCACCTGCGGCAAATCCACCGCACAGTCGAGACAGTCGACCCGCGCGATCGGTCCGCCGTCTTGCGCGCGACGGTCGAACTGGTCGCGGCGGCTTTCCGGCCCGATGCCGAGCAACTCGGCGGGACCAACTTTCGCCGCGCATTGCTTGGCCGGGTGCAGGATCATATCGTCGCGCATCTGGGCGACCCGGGGCTATCCGCAGCGAGCATCGCCGCGGCCTTCCGGTTCAGTCCGCGCTATCTGCATCGGCTGTTCGAGGAATTCGGCGTGACCGTAGGCACATGGATTCGCGAGCGGCGGTTGCTCGCGGCGCGCAGCGACCTCTCCAGCCGGTCGATGGCCTCCTATTCGATCACCGAGATCGCCATGCGGCGCGGCTTTGCCGACGCCTCGCATTTCAGCCATGCGTTTCGCGACGCTTTCGGCCTTTCACCGCGCGCCTTTCGCCAGTCGATGGCCGTGGCGCCCGAGGTTGACCTCCATGGTTCCCTCCTACCCAAATAAGCCGCCTTTCTGATGCAAGTCACGAGGTGTCCGCTCCCCTAGATCGTTCGAAAGACGATGGGAGAAGGATATGGCGGGCAGGCTCGCAGACAAGGTCGCGCTGGTCACGGGCGCAGCACAGGGTATCGGGGCCGGGATCGCGCGGGCGATGGCGGCCGAAGGCGCGCGGGTCATCGCCGCTGACCGCAATGTCGCGGGCTGCGAAGCGCTGGCGGACGAGATCGGCGTCGAGGCGCTGGGGCTCGACGTGACCAGCGAAGACGACTGGGCGGCCGCGGCCAGGCATATTGCGGCATCGCACGGCAGCCTGTCGATCCTGGTCAACAATGCCGGCGTCGAACTGGTCAAGCCGATGACCGAGCATAGCCTCGCCGACTGGCGCTGGCTGATGGCGGTCAATGTCGACGGGTTGTTCCTCGGGTGCCGGACGATGCAGTCGCTGCTCGCGGCGAGCGGCGCGGCCAGCGTCGTCAACATCTCGTCGATCGCGGGGCTGGTCGGCTATCCCGACCAGCTCGCCTATAACACGTCGAAGGGCGCCGTTCGGCACATGACCAAGAGTCTGGCGATCGAATGGGCGTCGCATGCGCTGCCGATCCGCTGCAATTCGATCCACCCCGGCTGCATCCGCACCCCGATGCTCGAGATGGCGGTCGAGGGCTGGGTGCGCGAAGGGTCGATCCCGCCCGATGATCCCTGGGCCGCGGTCGCCTCGCTCTGTCCGCTGAACGCGGTCGGCAGCCCCGACGACATTGCGATGGGTGCTGTCTATCTGGCGAGTGATGAGGCGCGTTTCGTGACCGGGATCGAACTGGTCATCGATGGTGGGTGGGTCGCCCGATGAGCAGCGCCAGCAATGCGAGCGACCGGCTGTGGATGTATGCCACGATGGTCAAGAGCCGGTATTTCGAGGCGCTGATCAAGCCCGCCTATTTCGAGGGCAAAAGCCCGGTGTTCAATATGGCGAAGGGGCCGCTGCCCGGAGAAATGCATCTGTCCGACGGGCAGGAGCCTTGCGCCGTCGGCGTGTGCGCGCATCTTCGTCCCGGCGATACCGTCACCGCGACGCACCGCCCCCATCATGTCGCCATCGCCAAGGGCGTCGACCTCGACGCGATGGCGGCCGAGATTTTCGGCAAGGCCAGCGGCCTGTCGGGCGGACGCGGCGGGCATATGCACCTGTTCGACGCGCGGGTGAATTTCGCCTGCTCGGGGATCATCGCACAGGGCCTGGGGCCGGCCGTCGGGGCGGCGCTGGCGAGCAAACTTCGGGGCGACGACGGGGTCGCGGTCGCCTTCCTCGGCGAAGGAGCGGCGAACCAAGGCGCCTTTCACGAGGCGCTGAATCTCGCGTCAGTTTGGAAGGTTCCTGCCGTCTTCGTGATAGAGGACAACGCCTATGGCATTTCGGTCGCCAAGCGCGACTGTACTGCGGTCGAACGCAACGCCGACCGTGCCGCTGCCTATGCGATGCCCGGCCATTTTGTTCCCGGCAATGATGCCGACGCGGTCCATGCGGTCGCCGGAGAGGCGATCGCGCGCGCAAGGCGCGGCGAGGGGCCGACGCTGATCGAGATCGAAACCTGCCGGCTCGAGGGGCATTTCATGGGCGATGCCGAGGGCTATCGTCCGGAGGGAGAGGTCGAGCGGCTGAAAGCGCGCGATCCCATTCCCGCCTATCGCGCGCGCCTGCTCGCCGACGGCTTCGAGGCGGCGGACCTCGACCGGGCGGAGGCCGACGCCCGCGCCGCGGTCGATGCGGCTTTCGCGGCCGCGCGCGCCGCCGCCTATCCGAAACCCGAGGAGGCCTTTGCCCATGTCTTCGCCTGACACTACGGTCGATGCCCGCCCGGCGCGCCGCCTGACGATCGCCCGCGCCATCGCCGAGGCGATCGGACAGGAGATGGAACGCGATCCCGATGTCCTCGTCATGGGCGAGGACATCGCGAAGCTCGGCGGGGTATTCGGCACCACGACGGGGCTGCTCGACCGCTTCGGGCCCGAACGCGTGCGCGACACGCCGATCTCGGAAACCGCCTTCATCGGAGCGGCGGTGGGCCTCGCGGCATCGGGTATGCGGCCGGTCGTCGAATTGATGTTCGTCGACTTCTTCGGCGTCTGCATGGACGCCATATACAATCTCGCCGCGAAGCAGAGCTATTTCTCGGGCGGACAGGTGACCTGCCCGATGGTGCTGATGACCAGCGTCGGTGGCGGTTATGGCGACGCGGGGCAGCACAGCCAGACGCTCTATGCGACCTTCGGCCACCTGCCGGGGCTGAAGGTCGTCATCCCGTCGAACGCCCATGACGCGAAAGGCCTGATGCTCGCGGCGATCCGCGATCCCAATCCGGTCGTGTTCATGTATCACAAGGCGCTGCAGGGCATGGGCTGGCTCGGCACGGTACAGCGGTCGATCACCGACGCGCCCGAGGGCGATTATGTCGTCCCGCTCGGCAAGGCGAAATGCGTGCGCGAGGGCGAGGACATCACGCTGGTCGGGCTTGGCCTTACCGTCCATCAGTCGCTCGATGCCGCGGCGCAATTGGCCGAAGATGGGATCTCGGCCGAGGTGATCGACCTGATCAGCATCGCGCCGCTCGACCGTGAAACGGTGCGCGCTTCGGTGCGCAAGACCGGACGGCTTATTGTCGTCGACGATGACTACCTCAGCTATGGCGTCGGTGCGGAGATCATCGCCAGTGTCTGCGAGGCGGGGATCGCCCTGCGCGCTCCGCCGCAGCGGATCGCCTTTCCCGACATCCCCGTGCCCTTCACCCCGGTGATGGAGCATTTCCTATTGCCCAGCGCCGACAAGGTGACCATCGCCGCGCGCCAGATGATGGAGGTTTCGAGCCGATGACCGATGTGGTGATACCATCCGGCCTGTGGAGCGCCGATGACGAGGCCGCAATCTCGGCCTGGCTCTATGCCGACGGCGATGCCGTTGCCGAAGGCGCGATCATCGCCGAGATCATGGTCGAAAAGTCGAGCTTTGAACTGATCGCGCCGGTTTCGGGGACATTGCGGATCGAGATTGCGGCAGAAACCCCGGTACGCGCGGGAGCGGTCGCGGCGCGGATCGTCTGATGCCCACGTCTGACGATGCGTTCGTGCATCGCGTGGCCGAGGCGATCGCATCCGGCGTGGCCGTCGAGGCCGGTGACGGATCGGCGGCGATAGACACCGACACACAGCGCCTCGATGCGCTGCTCCGGGGTGGTGACAGCGTCAGCGGCTGGCGGTTATGGACGAACAGCCAATGTCTTGTCACGACACGGCGTTTTGCGGCGACGCCTCGCTTCGCCGATGCTGCATTGGCGAGCACCCGCCGCGGATGGCCCGTATTCGTACGTGTAAGTGGAGGCACAACGGTCGTACATCGACCTGGCATACTCAATGCGAGCTATTTCGAGGCCTGGCGCGGCGATGGCGGCGAGGTGACCCGCCGGTTTCGGATCTTCTGCGAGCATCTGGCAACATCAATCCGTTCGGTCGGCGTCTCGACATGTCTGGGCCATGTCGATGGGAGCTACTGCGACGGCAGCCTCAATTTGGTATCGGGCGGGCAAAAACTGGCTGGTACCGCTTCACTAGTGCGGCGCAGAGGGGATACTATCGGATTGCTATCCCATGCATCCATCGGGGTGACAGGGCAGGTGGCGGTGGATGTCGAAGCCATCGAGCGCTTTGAGGCCGAGCTAGGTTTTCAGCCGTCATACTCCGAAGATGTGCATACAACGCTGGAACAGCGTCTTATGTCTGCTCCCGCAAGGGCAGACCCCTAAAGCGGCCGGTCCGCAACCGGCCAAACGAACTCGCTTTGGTGCAAGGCTCAAATAGCTTTCGCTTGCTTCAGGAGCTCGCTTCTCAGAGCGGTCTTCAAGATTTTGTTGGCGCCACTCAGCGGCATCGGCTCGTTTCGGATGTGGATTGCGCGAGGGCATTTGAAATGCGCCAGACGGTTCCGGCAATGCGCGATGATCTCATCGGCGCTGGCGGACATTTGGGGCCGGAACAGAACCACGGCATGCACCGTCTCCCCCCAATGCGGGTCGGGCACCCCGATTACTGCGCATTGCGCCACCGCAGGATGCGCGCCGATCACGTCCTCGACCTCCTGCGAGTAGATATTCTCGCCGCCCGAGATGATCATATCCTTGATGCGATCGACGACGAACAGATAGCCCTCCGCATTAAAGTAGCCGGCATCCCCCGTGTGCATCCAGCCCCCGCGCAGGGCTTCCGCCGTCAAATCCGGACGGTTCCAATAGCCAAGCATCACGTTCGGCCCGCGTGCGACGATTTCCCCGACCTGGCCTGCAGGCAATCCGACATCGTCGGGGCCAACCACTCTGACCTCGGACAGTCGCACAGCACGTCCTGCGGATCGCAAGAGGCCCTGATCGCCTGTGCCCCGCATGTGATCGCGCGCGCCGAGGATCGTCACGACCGGCGCAAGTTCGGTCATTCCATAGGATTGAAGAAAATGCGTTTGGGGAAGCGCTGCCATGATCTCGTCGAGCAGCGCCTCGGGCATGGGTGCGGCGCCATAGGAGATGAGCCGCAATGACGACAGATCGGACCTTGCAAGGTCGGGCGTGTCGAGCAGCGACCTGATCATGGTCGGCACGAATGTCGCATGCGTGACGGCTTCGCGTGCGATAACCTCTATTACCTCGGTTGCGGTGAAGCGCGGAAGCATGACGTGCGTTCCGCCCGCATGCGTGACCGAAAAGAGACGCGCGGCGGCAGCGACATGAAACAGGGGGCCGTGGTGCAGATGCACGGTATCGGGTCCGAGACCCACATCCGCCATGGTGTTGTGGGTGTTCGCCATGAGGTTCGCGTGGCTCAGCATGACGCCCTTGGGCGCGCCCGTCGTGCCGCTCGTGTAGAGCAGCAGCGCAAGGTCGTCACCGCTCCGGCCGGCATCGGCAATTGGCTCACCTGCATCGAGCAGCGCCTCATATTGCAGATCTCCGTCCTGGCTGTCGGCATCGCCGAGGCGGATGATTGCGGCTCCGGAGCCTGCGGCCTCACTAAGCTGATGTGCCTGGTCGGTAAATTCCTCGCCGAGCAATATGAGGGTGGGGGAGCAGTCCGCGACAAGGACCGCGAGTTCGGGCCCGGAAAGGCGGTGATTCAGCGGAACAATTGCGCCGCCGGCCCAGATCGCGGCGAAAAAGGCTTCGAGCGAGCGATGGCTGTTCAGGGCCAGCAGGGCCACGCGCCCGCCCGGGGTCAAGCCGAGACTTCGGAAAACCCCCGCGAGCTTTTGCACCCGCTCGGCAAATTGTCGCCAGCTGTAACGGCGGCTGCCGTCGATGAGCGCCGGCGCGTCCGCGCGGGTCGCCGCCGTCGTTGCAAGCGAACGGGACAGGCTCACGACCATAGCCTCCCTCGGTGCTTCTGCTGTCATGCGGCCTGAGGCGTCGAAAGCGGCGCGAAAGATCGATAGGCTATCGATGCGCGCCAGTAGCAGAAGGCGGGCGCGAGCAGAGCCGGAGCAAGCGCGAGCAAAGCGAAACGGAGCGAGTCCGGCCCCCCGTGCGCGTCGCTCAGCATCCCGACCGCGAGGGGGCCAAGTCCAGCCCCGATCAGGTTGGAGACGAGCAACGATACCGCGGTCGCCATCGCCCGGAGATTCGGGGCGGCAATCGTCTGGATCATCGCGAACGCCGGGCCATAGGCGGCCGAAGCAAATCCGGTCCCAAGCAGCACGAGCGCCAGCGTAACCGCCGCGTCCTGCACGGCCAGCGCTCCGATCAGCAATGGTCCGCCGATGACATAGGAAAGGGCGGCGAGCCACAGCGCCCAGATCGTGTCACGCTGCATGAGCGGCGTCGCTAGTGCGCCGCCGAGAAGCATGCCGCCGATAGCGCCGAGACCGTAGGCGAAGCCGAAGCTGACACCGGCCTCGGCGAGGCCCATCCCGAAGGTGCGGCCGAGATAGCTTGGAAGCCATTGCAGGAGGCCGGTCATCGCGAAACTGCCAAAGGCGAAGCCAAGAAGCAGCCAAAGATAGGCGCGATTGGCGAGGAGCGAGGTGAGAGCCGGGCGCGGTGCAGCATAGCTCGCAGCGATCTGCGCTCGCGGTTCGTCGAGTAGCCATATGGTGAGACACAGCACCGGCAGTCCGGCCGCGCCGAGGATGAAGAAGGTCGTGCGCCATCCCATGCTCCCGGCCAGGAAGCCGACGCCGGCAAGCCCGATCAGCGCGCCGAACGGTACCGCCGCCGAATGGAGCGCGAGGACGAGTGGGCGCCGATGCGTCGGTGTCATTTCGCTGAGCAGTGAATGCGCGGCCGGCACGCCGCCTGCTTCGCCGACCGCCACGAGCATGCGGGCCACGGCGACCTGCGCGAAGCTTCGCGCCAGACCGGTCGCTGCGGTCGCGAGGCTCCAGAACAGGATAGCGAAGCCGAGGAGGTTGCGCCTGTTGCCGCGATCGGCCCAGCGTGCGAGCGGCAGGCCGAAAAGAGCGTAAAAGAGCGAAAAGGCGATGCCCGTCAGCAGCCCGAGTTGAGTGTCGCTGAGCGCAAGATCCTTCTTGATTGCCGGCAGGACGGCCGCGAGCGCCGTACGGTCGATCGAGGCGAGTAGATTGACGAGGAAGAGAATGGCGAGCGGCGCGGCGACGCCGCGGGCAGTTTTACCGCTCATGACGCCGCGCCCGCACTCGCGATGAGCAACTCCCGAATGCGCTTCTTGTCGATCTTTCCGTACTGGGTCAGGGGCAACCTCTCCACAATCTGCACGGTCTTCGGCACCTTGTAAGCCGATAGCCGGGCCTTTGCGAAGAGACGAATGTCTTCTGCCGCTACGCCCTCGTCCGCGACGACGATTGCGGTGACGGCTTCACCCCAATCCGCATGCGGGAGGCCCACAACCGCCGCTTCGCGAACGCTGCCATGCTCGCGCAGTACCGCTTCGACCTCTGTCGAATAGACGTTCATGCCGCCGCTGATGATCATGTCCTTCGCGCGGTCGACCAGGAACAGATATCCGTCTTCAATCCGCCCAAGGTCGCCTGTCTTGAGCCAGCCCTCGTCGACGGCTTGTCGCGTCGCGCCCTCGTCGCGGTAATATTCGGTGAGGAGATAGGGCGACGAGACCTCGACCTCGCCCGCGTCGGCGCCTTCCGGTTGGAGACGCAATGCGACGAGCGGCACTGCCCGGCCGCAAGATGCCAGGAGTTCCGGCCGTTCATGATCGTCCTTTCCAAGGGTCGTAATGAGGTTCGGACATTCGGTCTGGCCATAGATTTGCAGGAAGACCTTGCCGAATTTCCGGAGGCCCTCTTCGAGCCGCGGCCGACTGATCGGTGCGGCGCCATATACGATCGTGTTGAGCCTAGAATGATCGCCGCCGCCCGCTGCGGGATGGTCGAGCAGTCGGTACAGCATGGTGGGCACCATCATGGTCCAGGTCACGCCATCCTCGCGGCAGAGCGCGAAAAACCGGTCGGGATCGAAGCGCCGTTCGATGATCACATGGGCACCTTGCAACAGGCCCGCCACCATGTGATAGCCCGACGAATGCGGCAATGGCGTCGTAAGCAACATCACTTCCTCGGTACGGATGTCGAGGCAGTTGATGTGCGAGAAGAGGTTCCACGCCATTCGGCCGTAGCTGTGGCGCACACCCTTGGGGCGCCCCGTGGTTCCGCCGGTGTAGGCGATGATGGCGGTATCGTCTGCCGCCGCGGCCCTTGTTGCAAAAAGGCCTTCCCCTGCAACCGCTTCCGCCCAGCCGACTGCCAAGGAGGACAGGGCAGCTGTCTCTCCGACCAGTATGTCGATCCGGTGCTCGTCGTCGGGCGCCGCCCGGGCAAGATCGGCATCGGCGATCAGCACCTTCGCTCCGCTATGGTCGAGGCAATAGGCGAGTTCCGGTCCGCCCATCAGCTCGTTGAGAGGCACCCGCACGGCGCCAAGTTTTAGGATAGCGAACTCGGCGACGACATATTCCGCGCTGTTGCGAAGGTACAAGGCGACCGCCACGTCGCGCTCCACGCCACGTTCGCCGAGGAACATGGCGAGTCGGTCCGAGAGCGCGTCGAGTTCGGCGTAGGTGAGGGTGCTATCGTCGGCGGTGACAGCGGGCCGCGGGCCGTTCCGTTTGAGCGACGCGAGCAGCAGCTCCGCCGATGTTGGATGTGTCGAATCGACCAGCATGTTCCTCACCCCGATACATTATTTTATGGTACTATATGAGGTACAATCGTACCTGTAAAGATCGGAAGGGGGCAGTTGGCAGCGCAGGTCGCAGCCGTTATCTGCCTTTGAGACAAATTTTTGTAAGGGTTGGCATGGCTACGAAATCCGTCAGCGAGATAGCAACCGGTTCGGAGCGGCAGAAATCCCTCCTGGAAGAACTCGAGGCGCTGTTCTTCGCCAACGGTTTTCGAACGATCACCGTCGACGAACTCGCTTCGCGTCTCAAATGCTCGAAGCGCACGCTTTATGAACTCGCGCCGAGCAAGCAGGAGCTGTTCATCCTCGTTATCGAGAGCTGGCTCGAGCGCATCCGTCACCTCGGATGGCAAGGCGCGCTGCAACACGATGATCCTGAAAAGCGGATCATGGCCTATCTTGAGCCGGGCGTAACCGAATCGCGTCCCGCGAGCCGGCAGTTCCTCGCCGACTTGCAGAGCTATCGTCCGGCGCTCGCGCTCCTTGAAGCCCACCAGGCGCAGCGGACCAAGGTGCTGATGGAGATCGTCGAGGATGGGATTCGTCGGGGCCGCTTCAAACCGGTCCATTCAGCGCTCGTCGCCGAGATCTTCCTCGCGTCGGTCAACCGCATCAACGAGCCGGCGGTGCTCGATCGCGCGGGCGTCAAGTTCAGTGAAGCGTTCGACGAGCTGTTCCGCATCCTGACAAACGGCCTGTTCCGCCACGCCGGCGATTGACGATCTCAGCCGGTCTGAAGAAAGGCCGCAATTTCGTCGACCGCTTGGCCCGCCTCGGGAAGCATCGCGAGGAGCGGGAAGACGTGCGGCGCCTCCCCATAGACCGAAACGGTAACATCCGTTCCTGCCTGCCGGGTTCGCTCGGCGAAGCGAAGCGTGTCGTCGCGCATGGTTTCGGTGCTTCCGACGAGGAAGAGACAGGGCGGCAGTTTTGCGTTCGCGCTCCAATAGGGCGAGACGCCCTCCGAAGTGGGATTGGCGCCTTGCAGATAGTGCCGGATTTTGTGAATGACGGCCTGCGGGCCGAACAGGGGGTCGGCGTCGGCGTTGGAAACATTCGAACGGCCCGTCATCGCCATGTCGGTCAGGACCGACAGGCCGACGATCCGATCGGGAAGCCGGTGTCCTTCGGCGGCCAGCTTGAGACACGCAGACAAGACCAGAACGCCGCCAGCGGAATCGCACATCAGAAATAGCGGGCCCGTCTGTTCGGCGAGAAGGGCTCTAAGGACGCGCTCGACATCATCGTGCGCGGCCGGGAAGGGGTGCTCGGGCGCGAGCCTATATTGCACTAGGGCGCCGCGCGTGCCGAGCTTGCTGCAAAGTCGGTCGAGAAGGGTGCGGTGTGAGTCGCCGCCCGGGAAGCAGAAGCCGCCGCCCGGCACATAGACGAGGAGCGCATCGCCGTCAGATCCGCGGAGTTCGAGCAACGCGTCACCGATATGCTTGATGCTCGGGCCGGGGTCCATCGTGTCGGCTGCGGCGAGCAGGCTGCGCATGGCAACCGGATCATAGTCCGAATTAAGCATCTGTTTTCGCGTTGTTCTCGCCTCCTCATTGAAGGCGCGCATTTCTTCACTCGGCATCTCTTGACCTCCCTGCGGTACTAATGTACCCATTTCAGTACCGCACAGAAACGATTCGTTCAATAAGCGGGATATTGGGGAGGAACAGATGTCGAGGTCCAGTCTCGCAAATGCACGTCGCGCGTCCGCTTGGCTCGCCGCGAGCGCAACCATCGCACTCGTCACAGCGCCGTCAGCGGCTGCGCAGGACGCGCCGGCTTCCGAGACGAGCAGCGGCGTCGAAGATATTGTCGTTACCGCCCGCAAGCAGGCGGAATCGCTTCAGGATGTGCCGATGTCGATTTCGGCCGTCTCCGGGGAGGCGCTCGAGAGCGCGGGCTATACCGAACTCAACGACATCGCACGGCTCAGCGGCAACGTCTTCTTCGAGGCAGCCGACCGCTCGAAGCCCCAGATCTACATCCGCGGGGTCGGCACGAGGAGCTATGACGCCGGCAGTGATCCGTCGGTCGGGGTGTTCGTCGACGGTGTATATCTTGGCCGCTTCGGAGCGCTCGACATGGACCTTCTCGATGTAGAGCGGGTCGAAGTCCTACGTGGTCCGCAGGGGTCGCTCTATGGTCGCAATACGATCGGCGGCGCGATTTCCGTCGTCACGCGCGATCCCGCCACGTCCTTCAGCGGCCGTGCCAATGGCGAACTCGGGATGAGCGACATCGATGGCGACTGGCTCTATTCGCTCGGTGCATCGGCGAGCGGTCCTATCGCTGGCGACGGCGTCCGGGGCTCGATCTCGGCGACGCGGCGGTATCGCAAAGGCTATCAGAACGACAGCGTCGCGGATGTGCGCGGTGGAAGCGAAGATGCCTGGTCCACAAGCGGCAAGCTGCTGTTCGAGCTCGGTGATGCGACGCTGCGTCTCGCAGCCGATTATTCGCATCTCGACGGCCCGCCGCTGATCCTGGTCCCGAACCAGCTCGGGGGTGCCGCGAACAATCCCGGTGCGCTGGCGCCGGGCTTTGTGACGCCGGCCGAGCCCGCGAACCCATATCGCCCGGCCACCGACGCGGCCGACCAAGCGATCATCAAGGAAACCTATGGCGGATCGGCCCAGCTCAACGTCCCCTTCGGCGACGTCGAGCTGACCTCGATTACTGCTTATCGCAGGCTCAACCTCGATGAGCGTGATGATCTCGACGGCACAACTCTGCCGTTCCAGGTCTATCTTGCCGACGAGAGCGGCAAGCAATTCTCGCAGGAACTGCGCCTCAGCTATGACAGCGACAGCTTCAAGCTGCTCGCCGGCGCCTTTTACTCGAACGAGAATGTCGACCGCACCGAGACCATCACTTTCGGCCCTGCGTCGCTGCTGACCGTGCTGGCTGGCCCTACGCCGCTCGTATGGGATTTCGGCGTCGGCTTGAAATCGAAATCTTACGCGCTTTTCGGCCAGGCGGTGTGGAACCCCACCGATCGGCTCTCGTTGACCGTCGGTGCGCGCTACAGTTGGGACGAAAAAGACGTGCTCTTCGACACGCGTACCACGGTGCCGGTCGGGATTTCCAACTATCGTCAGGCCGCGGCGCGCAAATGGAACAGCTTCGATCCGTCGGTCTCGCTGAGCTATGATCTCGCCGACGACGTGATGGCCTACGCCTCCTACACCTCGGGCTACAAGTCAGGAGCATTCCAGTTCATCGCGACCTCCGCGGCGGTGGCGCAACAGGTCGCCGAGCCGGAAGAGGTGGACTCCTACGAACTCGGTCTTCGCTCGACGCTGTTCGACCGGCGTCTGCGCCTCAATATCGCGGCGTTCAGCATGGACTATACGAACCTCCAGCAGCTTCGGCTCGTCGATGTCGGGGGCGGCGTTACGCGCGTCCTGATCGGCAACGCCGGCGACAGCCGCATCCGCGGGTTCGAGGCCGAGGGGCGTGCCGTCTTTGACGACAGCTGGTCGCTCGATTTCAGCTACGGCTATCTCGACGCGAAGTTCAAAACCTATGTCTTCAACACGCTGCTCGATTTCAGCGGCAACCGCATGCAGCGTGCTCCGAAGCACACACTCTCGCTCGGGCTCAATTTCGCGACCGACACGGGGATCGGCGAACTGACTTCGCGCATCGGTTATTCCTATCGGAGCAAGATCTTCTTCGAGGCGGACAACAATATTGTCGACCGCGAATCGAGCGAAGATGGCCTCGGCCTCTGGGATGCGTCGATCAACCTCAAGAACGGGCCATGGACCTTTGGTCTTTGGGGACGCAATCTGACCGACGAGCGTTATCGCCGCCAGGTCCTCAACAGCACCGGCAACGCGCAGCGCGGCATCTGGGCCGAACCTCGCACCTTCGGGCTGCGCGTCGCGGTCGATTTCGGAGGGAAATAAGTTGAAGCTCGCGACATTCTGCACCGAAGCCAACCCGGCAGCCCGTGTGGGGCTGGTCACGTCGGCGTGTGACGCGCTGATCGACGTGGCGGCAGCCTTTGTCTCCGCCGGGCGTGACCCGAGCGGCGTGCGGTCGATGCAGGATGTCATCGAAGGGGGCGAGGCGCTGCTCTCCGAAATTGTAGCGCATTGCGGCGCGAGCGGGGTCGAGACGATCCCGCTCGCCTCGCTACGGCTCCTGGCGCCGCTGCCGCGCCCGGTTCAGATGCGCGACTGCATGTGCTTCGAAGAGCATCTTGTCGGGTCGGCGAAGGCCGCGATGCAGCGCGCCGGCCTGACCGAGCTGCCCGAGCGGTCGCGCCAGATGCACGAGATATTCAAGAAGCGGCCGATCTATTACAAGGCCAACCGCTTCGCCGTCGTCGGTCCCGAAACCGACATTTACTGGCCACCCTATTCGAGCGTCATGGATTATGAACTCGAGATGGGCTGCATCATCGGCAAGGGCGGCCGCGACATCGCGCGTGCCGATGCTCGTTCGCATATTTTCGGTTTCACCATTTTCAACGACCTCAGCGCCCGCGACACGCAGGCGTTCGAAATGCAGTCCGGCCTTGGTCCGTCGAAATCCAAGGACTTCGACTCTGCGAATATCCTCGGACCCTGGATCGTCACCGCCGACGAGTTTTACCCCGACGATGCTGCCATGATCGTTCGGGTGAATGGCGACGTCCGGTCAGAGGGCAATAGCGGCAGCATGACCTATAAATTCGAGGACCTGATCGCGTTTATCAGCGCCTCCGAAACGCTGCATGCTGGCGAAGTGCTCGGTTCTGGGACGGTAGGGGGCGGATGCGGGCTCGAGGCCGGAAAACTCCTCGAGGACGGCGATATCGTCGAACTGGAAATCAAGGGTATCGGCGTGCTGCGCAATCGCGTCTTCGCGTCGAGCAAAGGAGAGAAAAAGTGACTGATGCCGTGACCGCACGCCTCGATGCGCTCGAGCGCGAACTCACCATTCTTCGCGACAAGGAGGCCATACGCGATGTCATCCATCGCTATTGCCGCGGTGCCGATCGCTGCGACAAGCAGGCGTTCAAGGACTGTTACTGGGAGGACGGCTTCGACGATCACGGCTTCTACGGCGGTAGCGGGCAGGGCCTCGGCGATTATGTGATTCCTGTTCTCGCGCAGATCGATTCCAGCATCCACGCGATCACCAATACGGTCATTGATCTCGACGGCGACCGCGCTTTCGTAGAGAGCCAGTGGTCGGTGATCCATCGACTGAAGAAGCCCGATGGCGACTTCCTCGATTTCTGGCACAACGGACGGTATCTCGACATTTTCGAGAAGCGCAATGGCGAGTGGCGCATCCACACGCGCACAATCGTCAACGATATGGACCGCCTGCTCCGCACCAAGGACATGCGCGGCCTGATGGGCCTGCCCGAAGAACCCGGCAGCGACAACAACCGGACCCTGCGCGGCGCGCGCGCGCCGAACGATCCGGTCTTCGCGGGCTTCGACCTGCCGAAGTTGGTGCACGAACGCACGTCGGTCCCCGATCTTTGGGCCGGATATTTCGCGCTCGATCAGGTTCTCTAATATGTCCGACAAGGCGATTTATATCGCCGGCGTCAGCATGACGGCGTTCGGTCTCGACACAGACCGGACGCTGAAGGATCTGACGCGAGAGGCGGTGCAGTCGGCATTGAGCGATGCCGGCTGCTCGGCCGATCAAGTCGAGGCCGCATGGTTCGCCAATACGAGCCAGGGAGTTCTCGAAGGCCAGCACATGATCCGCGGCCAGGCGGCTCTTCGGCCTCTCGGGTTCGGCGGGATACCAGTCGTCAATGTGGAGAATGCCTGCGCCAGCGCGTCGACCGCGCTCTTCGAGGCTGCCAACTATCTGAAGGCGGGCGCTGCGGATATCGTTCTCGCGGTCGGGGCCGAAAAACTGTCGGACATCGATCGGGTGCGTTCGCTGTCGGTTTTCGATGCGGGATGGGACGTCGCGGTGACTGTCGAGAGCCGGCGGCGCCTTCTGGCGCTCGGCGGCATGGACGACGATGCGTTACCGTCCCCGGCTCCCCGCAGGAGCGTCTTCATGGATATATATGCCGCCTTCGCGCGTCAGCACATGCGGCTATATGGGTCGACGATCGAGCAACTGGCGGCGGTTGCGGCGAAGAATCACAATCATTCCGTTCACAACCAGCGCGCTCAGTTTCGGCGCCCTTATTCGGTGCAGGAGGTCCTCGACGATCGCAGGATCGTCTGGCCGCTCACACTGCCGATGTGCGCGCCGGTCACCGACGGCGCTGCGGCTGCGATCCTTTGCACCGAGGCTGGGCTGCGGCGTCTGGGCAGCAGCACTCGAGGGGTACGGCTGCGGGCCTGTGTCCTCGGTACCTCGGTCGACCGCGAAGCAGATGACCTCGATCGTCACATCGGGCGGATAACTGCGCTAAAAGCTTATGAAGCGGCGTCGATCGGGCCGGAGGATATCGGTGTCGCAGAGGTGCATGACGCGACGGCGGTGGGCGAAGTCATCCAGGTCGAAAATCTTGGCCTGGCGGAGCGCGGACTGGGCGGCGAGGCAGCGGTCCGCGGCGACACGTCGCTTGGCGGTAGGATACCGGTGAACCCGTCCGGAGGCCTTGAGAGCAAAGGTCATCCCATCGGCGCCACCGGCCTCGCCCAGATATTCGAGCTTGTAAACCAATTGCGCGGCGAAGCCGGCGCACGCCAGGTGGCAAGGCCACGCATTGCCGTGGCGGAGAATGGCGGCGGGCTCTGGGGTGTCGAAGAAGCTGTCTGCGTGGTGACTGCGCTTTCGCGATAGTAACGACCGCATATATCGATCCCGGCTTCAAAGCGGACCGACGGGTACCGGCCACTGCGGGAAGCACGGTCCTCAACCTGTCCAAGCGACGCCATGAGGATGAATTGCCGAGAGTGTCCGTGTCTCGACCACCTTCATTTTCCCTCACGAACTCGCGATCTGTTGCGACCTTGAGGTTTGCTTTGCCGGTTCGCCAGCACCCCCCTCATTCGTTTTCCGATCCATCGACGAGGATGAAGCGGAAGTCTGCGCCGCGCAGGCGATGGTCCAGCACTTTCTGATAGGCGGGGCTGAAATACCATTGGCGCGCTTCGTCGAAGGTCGGAAATTCGAGGATCGTGACCTTGGTGGCGTCCGCGCCCTCGAGCACTTCGAATCGTTCCTGGCTGGACAGGCGCTTGGGCGAAAAGCCGCGGAAGGATTCCGGCGCGAGTTCCTTGTAGCGCGCATAGTCTTCCTGATGACGGATGCGTTCGCGGATGGCGACAACATAGGCAGGCATGATCTCTTCTCCCGTTTCCGGCCATTTTAGGCCGCTTTCGAAAAGCATCTACCGAAGTTTGAATTTGAATTCAATTTCTATTGACATCGCTGCGGCGCGGCGTGCACATAGCCCGCAAGCCGAAAGGCATGTCATCGGGAGAGGGTTTTCATGAAGCGCGACGTCACCACGATGATGGCCGGGGCGGAGCGGCTGCTCGAGACGATCGAGAACCCGCGCCACCGCGCCATCCTGCAAAATTATCGCCGCCACGCGATGCTGGAAGTCAGCAATCGCATCGACGAGATTTTCAGCCCCGAAATGACCGTCGAGCATCCCGTCTACGTCCAATACCGCCCCGACGGCACCCGCGCGGTGCTCGATGGCAAGGCGGCAGTGGTCGAGGTGTTTTACGGCCACCTGATCAAATATGGTGCGAACGTCATGATCTTGGAGGACGAGCATATCGCGGTCGCCGACTGGGGTTTCGCGTCCGAATATATGTCGAATGACTATATCACGGGCGATACCGCGCGGGCGCGGGGCTTCGATGTCGATGACCTTTCGGCGATGTATGTGCATCAGCATGCGGTCATCATGACGTGGCGCTACAGCGATGACTGCCGCCTGATCGGCGAGAATGTCGCCAAGGAATCGGCCGGCAAGCTGAGCCTGTTGGCGCCCGACGAGATCATCACGATCGACGAAGCGCATCGCGCGCTGGCGCCGCTGATCGGCCCGCCGCCGCCGCGCTACGACTATCACGGCAATCCCTTGCCGACCGTGGCGATGGCCTGACCGGGCCCACCGGTCGCCGATAGCAGTTTGATAAAAGCAAAAATAATATTGGGGAGAGGACTATGTTGAAGACGTTCCTTTGCGTCGGCGCTTCGGCGTTCGCGCTCATTGCGGTTCCAGCCGTCGCGCAGGATGCCGCATCGGCATCGGATGCCGATACCGCGCAGGCGAGCCGTGACGATTTTGGCGAGATCATCGTGACCGCGCAAAAGCGCGAGCAGAAATTGCAGGATCTGGGCATCTCGATCACCGCGATCGATGCCGACACGCTGAAAAATTCGGGCTTCAGCGATCCGACCCAGCTTTCCACGCTCGTCCCCGGTTTTTCGGCGGCGAAGGGCGAACTCAACGTCCCTATCTATACGCTGCGCGGCATCGGCTTCAACGAACAGAGCCTCGCCGCGACCGGCACCGTCAGCGTCTATGTCGACGAGGTCGGGCTGCCCTATCCGATCATGACCCGCGGCGCGGCACTCGACCTCGAGCGCGTCGAAATCGTGAAGGGGCCGCAGGGTACGCTTTACGGCCAGAACACGACCGGCGGCGCGATCAACTATATCGCCGCGAAGCCGACGCGCGATTTCGCGGCAGGCGCGGTGTTCGGCTATGGCCGCTTCAACGCCGTCGAGGCGCAGGGCTATGTCAGCGGGCCGCTTTCGGACACGCTCGGTATCCGCGTGGCGGCACGCGTCAATTCGGCCGACCCGTGGCAGAAGAGCGTGACCCGTCCCGGTGACCGGCTCGGCCGCGTCGATCAGCGCAGCGGGCGCATCCTGCTCGACTGGCAGCCGACCGACCGGCTGCGCCTTTCGCTCAACGTCAACGGTTGGGTCGACCGCGGCGATACGCAGGCACCGCAGCTGTTCGCGATCGACCCGGTCCGTCCCGCGACCGCCGCGCCCGAATTGCTGACCAGCCCGCTCGCGCCCGACGACAGCCGCTTCGCCGACTGGGATCCGGGGGTCGATTTCGCGCGCCGCGACAGCTTCTACCAGACCTCGGGCCGCATCGATTATGACCTCAGCGACGACATCACGCTGACATCGATCACCGCTTACTCGCACCTCAAGACGCATTCGGTGAACGAGCGCGACGGCTCGGCGGTGCAGGAGACGAAGGTGATCGCCGACGGCGCCATCTCCTCCTTTTCGCAGGAACTGCGCGTTGCCGGCGGCGGCGGGCCACTGGTCGAAAATTGGGTTGTCGGCGCCAATTACAGCCACGACAAGACGCGTGACTTCATCGAATTCCATGTCGCGCGCCAGTCGCGCAACACCGCCAACGGCCTAGCGCGCTCGGACAATTTCGCGAACCAGAAGGTCGAGAGCAAGGCGATCTTCGGGTCGGTCGACTGGCGCCTGTCCGACAATCTGAAACTGATCACCGGCGCACGTTATACGCGCTTCTCGAGCGATCTTCAGGGCTGCACCACCGACGCTGGCACGACGACGACGCAGGGCGTGTTTCGCGGCCTCAGCAATTCGCTGCGCACCGCCGCGGGTCTGCCGGTGCTGCCCGCCTCGGCCTTCGTGCTCGGTGGCTGCGTGACGCTCAACGAACAGTTCGCCCCGGCGCTGGTCGAGCAGAGCCTGAAAGAGGACAATGTCTCGTTCAAGGCGGCGCTCGAATATAAGCCCGCCGAAGATGTGCTGCTCTACGGCTCGGTGACGCAGGGCTACAAGTCGGGCAATTTCCCGACCGTCTCGGCATCGAGCTTCGCGCAATATCTGCCTGCGGTGCAGGAAAAGCTGGTCGCCTATGAGGGCGGCTTCAAGACAACCCTCGCCAATCGGTCGCTGCTCTTCAACGGCGCGATCTTCTATTACGACTATACCGACAAGCAGCTGCGCGGCCGCGTCGTCGATCCCTTCTTCGGCACGCTTGCGCGTATCGTGAACATTCCGAAGTCGCACGTTTTCGGCGCCGAGGCGCAGCTTGTCTGGCGCCCGGTCGACGGGCTCAGCCTCAGCGGCGACGTCACCTATCTGAAGACCAAGGTCGACGAATATGTCGGGTTCGATGTGCGCGGGCGCCAGTTCGATTTTGCCGGCCAGCCGTTCAGCTTCAGCCCGAAATGGTCGTACAACCTCGGCGCCGATTACAACACGCCGATCGGCGACGACGGGCTGAGCCTCTTCGTCGGCACCAGCTATGCCTATCGCTCGTCGACGTCGGTCAATTTCGGGATCGACCCGCGCTACGACATTCCCAGCTATGGTCTGCTCGGCGCGAAGCTGGGTGTCGAGAACAAGGATGCCGGCTGGCGCGCGACGCTGTGGGCCGACAACATCACCAACAAATATTATATCACCAACGTCAATCAGGGCGGCACCGACACGATCGCCCGCTATGCCGGCATGCCCGCGACCTATGGCGTCCGCCTGTCGTTCGACCTGAAATAAGGGGGAAGGCGGCGTAGCCCCGGGCACGGGCTGCGCCGCCGACTATGCCCTCAGCGCAGCGCGCGCACGAACATGGCGAGTGCGGTGTCCATCACCTGCTTGCGGTCGGTCAGTCCCGGCCCCGGATACCAGAGCCGCGCGTGGATCAGCGCGCCGAGCATCAGCCGGATCGTCAGGTCGAGCGGCAGCTCGTCCGAAAATTCTCCGCTCTCGCGCCCGCGCACGATGATGTTGCGGAACAGGAAGGCGTAATTTTCGTCCGAATGCATCCGGTGGTTCTCGCGGATTTCGGGCGGCACCTGGTCGATGACGCGGTGCCAGGCGGCGACATAGGCGTCGCCGCTGTCGAGGTTGCGGAAATGCTCGTCGATCGCGGTGGCGAGCTGGTCGCTGGCGCTTGCGTCCGCGGGCAGTTCGGCGAGGCGCAGCGACAGGCGCGCGCCGCCGCGGCGGGTGCTTTCGGCGAGCATTTCGCGCACGATATCCTCGCGCGACCCGAAATAATGATAGAGTCCGCCGACATGGACGCCCAGCTTGGCCGCGATGTCGGCCAGCCGCGCCAGCGCATAGCCCTTTTCGGCAAATACCTCCGCCGAGGCGTCGAGGATTCTGGCGCGCGTTTCCTGCGCGCGCTTTCCCGGGGGAGGCCGTTTTGCCAAGTTTATCCTAATCTTGTCCGATTGCCCTGATCTTCGGGCTTAGGTGGGCGGGAGCGGCGAAGTCAAGATTTTTGAACTTCGCTTCAATCTTTGAATTTGATTTCAAATTTTGTTGACTCGGCTTCTGCAGTTCGACAATCGTGCGGGATAGAAGGCAGGGGGCGCGGCCCCACGTGCCGCAGCGGGAGCCGGCGATCCGGCGGGAGAGAAAGATGAGCCACGCCCAATCGCAGCACCGCATCATCGCGCCGCGCCGGGAGTCGCTGCGCGATGCCCTGAGCGAGCGCCGCCCGCTGACCGCGATGTTCTCGATCATTCCCGCGATCCCGGTGGTCGAGATGATCGGGCTCGCCGGCTTCGACTGCGCGATCGTCGACATGGAACATGGGCCGCTCGGCATCGCCGACCTGATGCCGCTGATGCTCGCCGCCGATGCGCGAGGCGCCTTTCCCATCGTGCGCGTGCCCGACGCGACCCCGCATATGATCGGTGCCGCGCTCGACGTCGGTGCGGCGGCGGTGCTGGTCCCGCAGGTGGTCAGCGCCGAAACCGCGCGCGCCGCGGTGTCGGCGGCGCGCTATGCGCCGGAAGGGACGCGCGGCGTCAATCCCTGGGTCCGCGCGGCCTCCTATGGCGGCGGCACCGAATGGCTTCAGGCCGAGAACCGCAATGCCGCCGTGATGGTGATGATCGAGGGCAAGGACGGGCTCGCCGCGCTCGATGACATATTGGGTGTCGAGGGGCTCGACGCGATCTTCCTCGGCCCCGTCGATATGGCGCAGTCGATGGGTTTTCCCGGCCAGCCCGAGCATGAGGCGGTTGTCGCGGCAATCGAGGAGGCGGTCGAACGCGCCGGGCGCCGCGGCGTCGGGGTTGCGGTGTTCGCGCCCGATGCCGCCGGCGCGGCACGCTGGTTCGCGCGCGGCGTGTCGTTCGTCGCGGTGAGCGAGGATACGGTGACGATCCTGGGTGCCTTTACGACGCTGCGGCGGGAGTGCCGCCCGTGAACATGCTGGTGCGCGACAGGGCGCGCCCGGTCAGCCTGTCCGACGCGCTCGATCTCGACGCGCCCTCGGCCTATCTGAACGCCAATCAGGCGCTCGTGCGCTTGTTGCTGATGCAGTCGGACGCCGACCGCGCGGCGGGGCTACGCACCGCGGGCTTCGTCAGCGGCTATCGCGGTTCGCCGCTCGGCGGGATCGACCAGGCGCTGTGGCGCGCCGAAGCGGCGCTGTCCGAACGCGACATCCGTTTTCATCCGGGCCTGAACGAGGAACTCGCCGCCACCGCGATCTGGGGCAGCCAGCAGGCGGGCCTCTATGAAAAGGCCAAGTTCGACGGCGTTTTCAGCATGTGGTACGGCAAGGGGCCGGGCGTCGATCGCGCGGGCGATGCGATCAAGCATGCCAATCTTGCGGGCACCGCGCCGCACGGCGGCACCCTGCTGCTCGCGGGTGACGATCATGCCGCCAAATCCTCGACCACCGCGCACCAGTCCGAACAGGCGCTGATCGCGGCGGGCGTGCCGGTGTTCAACCCGGCGACGATCGACGAGATATTGCATTACGGCCTGTTCGGTTTTGCGGCGTCGCGGTTCAGCGGGTTGTGGGCGGGGCTCAAATGCCTGACCGCGGTGATGGATAGCGCGATCTCGTGGCAGGGCGCGCCGCTGCCATCGTTCGTGGTGCCCGACTTTCCCGACATGCCGGCGGGCGGGCTCAATATCCGCGCCAACGACGGCGCGCTCGCGCAGGAAGAGCGGCTGCACCGCTGGAAGCTGCCCGCCTTTCTGGCGATGGCGCGTGCCAACGGGCTCGACCGCACGACGCATGGCGCCGTCGACCCGAGGGTGGTGATCGTCACCACGGGCAAGGCGTGGCTCGACACGGTTGCGGCGCTCGACCGGCTCGGCTTCGACGACGCGCGGCGCGCGGCGGCGGGGATCGCGGTGCACAAGGTCGCGCTGGTCTGGCCGCTCGACACCGCGCCGATCCTGGCGCTCGCAAAGACAAGCGCCGAACTGATCTTCGTCGAGGAAAAGGCGGGGCTGATCGAGGACCAGACGCTGACCGCCTGGGCGCGGACCGGCACAGCGCCGATCCGCTTTGCGGGCAAGCGCGATCCCGACGGCGCGCCCTTGTTCGACGGTTGGGGCGAACTCGACGCCGGCACGATCGCCGCCGGGCTTGCTGCCCGGCTGCGCGCCAACGGAATCGAACCGCCGCGCGCGCCCGCGTCCAAGGCGGACGCGCTCGCGGCGCCCGATCTCGTCCGCGCGCCCTTTTTCTGCAGCGGCTGCCCGCACAACAGCTCGACGCGTTTGCCGGAAGGGAGCAAGACCGGCGGCGGCATCGGCTGCCACGGGCTTGCGGTGTGGAACGACGCCGAATTTACCTTGCCCTTCACCCAGATGGGCGGCGAGGGATCGAACTGGATCGGCCGCGCCCCTTTCGTCGAGGCGGGACATATCTTCCAGAATCTCGGCGACGGCACCTATACCCATTCGGGCGTGCTCGCGGTCCGCGCGGCGGTGGCGGCGCGCACCAATATAACCTTCAAATTGCTTTATAATCACGCCGTCGCGATGACCGGCGGCCAGACCGCCGAGGGCGAACTCAGTGTGCAGTCGATCGCCGCACAGCTCGCCGCCGAAGGGGTCGGGCGGCTCGTCGTCGTCACCGACGATCCCGACAAATATGGTGCCGGGGTGAAATGGCCCGACGGCGTGACCGTCCGCCACCGCGACGATCTGGGCGCGGTGCAGAGGATGCTGCGCGACATCCCCGGCGTCACCGCACTGATCTATGACCAGGGCTGTGCGACCGAATTGCGGCGGCTGCGCAAGCGCGGCCGAGCGCCCGCGGCGAAGGCGAGTGTCTTCATCAACGATCTGGTGTGCGAGGGCTGCGGTGATTGCGGTGCGGTGTCGAACTGCGTCGCGATCCAGCCGCTCGAAACCCCGCAGGGCCGCAAGCGCGCGATCGACCAGACGATGTGCAATGCCGACCTGTCGTGCCTCAAGGGCTTCTGCCCCAGCTTCGTCACCATAACCGGTGCGGAGGGCGGCACGCGCCCGGCGGTGGTACCGACCCGGAGCGGCGCCACGACGGTCACCGAACCCGAACTGCCGGTCATCGACGGCGTCTGGACGATGTTGCTGACCGGCATCGGCGGCACCGGGGTGGTGACCCAGGCGGCGTTGCTCGGCATGGCCGCGCATATCGAGGGCCGGCCGGTGCGCGTCGTCGACCAGACCGGCATGGCGCAGAAGAATGGCGGCGTGACCAGCCAGGTGATGATCGCCGCCGACGATGCGCAATCTTTGCCCGCCTCGATCGCAGCGGGCGCGCTCGACGTGCTGATCGCCAACGACCTTGCGGTGGCCGCGACCGGCGCGGTGATCGAGCGCATGTCGGCGCGGACGATGGGCGTCGCCAATCGCGCGCTGGTCGCGCCCGGCGCCTTCACGCGCGACCGCGACCTGCGGCTCGACAGCGATGCGCTGTTCGACCGGGTCCGCGGCGCAGGCGATGGGGATGCCTTTCGCGGCGCCGATATCGCGGCGCTGTCGCGTGCGCATCTCGGCGATGCCTCTTCGGCCAATGTGACGATGCTCGGCATGGCGTGGCAGCAGGGGCTGGTGCCGCTGGCCCATGCCTCGATGCTGCGCGCGATCGAACTCAATGGTGTCGCGGTGCAGCGCAATATCACCGCGTTCGAATTCGGCCGCGCGATCATCGCCGACCGCCTGTTCGAGGGTGCGGCAGCGGAGGCAGACGAACCGACGCTCGATGCGATTATCGCCGCACAGGTGCAGTCGCTGACCGCCTACCAGAATGCGGCCTATGCCCGGCGGTTCGAAGACTGGATCGGACACATCCGCGCGGCGGAACGGGCGCTGGGCGGCGAGGAGGTCACCCGCGCCGCCGCGCCGACGCTGGCGCGGTTGATGGCCTATAAGGATGAATATGAGGTCGCGCGGTTGCTCACCGACCCCGACCGTCTTGCCGCGCTCCGCGCTGCCGCCGGGCCGAAGGGGCGTCTGCATTTCCATCTTGCGCCGCCGCTGCTCGCGCGCACCGATCCGCGCACCGGCCATCCGCGCAAGCTGCGCTTCGGGGCATGGGTACTCCCGGTCTTCCGGCTGCTTGCGGCGCTGAAGCCGCTGCGCGGGACGGCGCTCGACCTGTTCGGCTATACCGCCGAGCGCCGCCTCGAGCGCGGGTTCGCCGCCGATTATGTCGCCGATCTGCTCGGCGCGCTGGGCAAGGCGGGGGCAGGGCAGCGGGGCGAACTCGTCCGGCTTGCGAAGGCGCCGCTGTCGGTCAAGGGCTTCGGCCATGTCAAGCACGCCGCCTATCTCGCCTATCGCCGGACGCGCGAAGACATCCATTTGAGCCTTGCCGCTCCGACGAAAGGAACCGGCGAATGACCGCCGAAACCCGCCCCGCCAGCAGCGGGCACTCCAACTATGTGCTGTTCCTGCTGATGCTGGCTTTCATGTTCTCGTTCATCGACCGCACGCTGATGAGCCTGCTGATCGATCCGATCCGCGGCAGCTTCGGCCTGTCCGAAATCCAGATCAGCCTGCTCGTCGGCTTCTCTTTCGCGCTTTTCTACACGGTGATGGGGATCCCCTGCGGCATCCTCGCCGATCGCTGGTCGCGCAAGACGCTGGTCGCGATCGGCATTGTCGTGTGGAGCGTCGCGACAGTGTTCTGCGGGCTCGCCTCGGGCTTCTGGTTCCTGTTCTTCGCGCGGATGATGGTCGGGGTGGGCGAGGCGTCGCTCGGTCCCGCGGCCTATTCGCTGATCCCCGACCTGTTTCCGCCCGACCGCGTCGGCCGCGCGACCTCGCTGTTCATCGCGGGCGGCTCGGTCGGCGCGGGCCTCGCGCTCGTGCTGGGCGGCAACCTGCTCGACTGGACGTCGCACATCACCTTGACCCTACCCTGGTTCGGGGAGATCAGCGGGTGGAAGCTCGCTTTCGTCATCGTCGGCGCGCCCGGCATCCTGCTCGGCCTGCTGTTCCAGTTCACCGTGCAGGAACCGCCGCGCATCGCGCCGAAGAGCGCCAGCCGCTCGCTCGCCGATGCCGAGGTGGTGCAGTTCATCCGCGCCAACGGCCGGGTGCTGCTGCTGCTCGCGCTCGGTACCTCGGCGGTGGTCGGATCGAACTATTCGTGGATCATCTGGGGCCCCTCCTTCTTCATCCGCGTCCATGAATTCACCCTGCCGCAGGCGGGGCTGCTGTTCGGCATCCTGCTCGGCTTCGTCGGCATCGCCAGTGTGTTGATCGGCGGTGCGATCTCCGACCGCTTCATGAAGCGCGGCCACGTCGACGGACCGCTGCGCGTCTATCTGATCGCGGTCGCGGTCTCGCTGCCGTGCCTGATCGCTGGTTTCCTCTCGACCAACCTGTGGGTCTCGCTGGTGCTGGTGACCGTCGGCGTGTCGATCGTGCTGTTGCAGGGCGGGATGATCGGCGTGCTGATCATCCAGCTCTGCCCGGCGGGCACGCGCGGCCAGATGACCGCGATCTATGGCATCGTGTCGGTGATGATCGGCGTCGGCTTCGCGCCGACCGGCACCGCGTGGCTCACCGAATATATCTTCGGCGGCGCGATCGGCGTCGGCAAGTCGGTCGCGGTCAGCATCCTGGTCTTCGGCGTGATTGCGCTGCTGACGATCTGGCGCGCGATGCCCGCGGCGCGCGAACTGGTGACGCGCAACCTCGCCGAACGCGCCGCCGCCTGATTCCCTTCTTTTGCTTGCCGCACGGAGTTTGCCGCCATGACGACGCTTGCCAATCTGTTCAGCCTGAAAGGGCGCGTCGCGATCGTGACCGGCGGGTCGCGCGGCCTGGGCCTCCAGATCGCGCGCGCGCTCGGCGAATATGGCGCCTCGCTGGCGCTGGTGGCGCGCAGCCGGGGCGATCTCGACGCCGCGGTCGCCGAGCTGGCGGCGGAAGGCATCGACGCGATGGCGATCGCGATCAGCCTGTCCGACGCCGATGCGCCGGGCCGCGTCGTCGACGCGGTGATCGAGCGCTTCGGGCGGATCGACATATTGGTGAACAATGCCGGCAACGCCTGGGGCGCCGCGGCGGAGGATTATCCGCGCGACGGCTGGGACAAGGTTTTCGACCTCAGTGTGCGCGGCACCTTCTTTCTCAGCCAGGCGGTCGCGCGCCGCGCCTTCCTGCCCGCGGGCAAGGGGGCGATCCTGAATGTCGCGTCGATCGAGGGGCTGCTCGGCCATCATCCGGCACGGCTCGGTACCATCGCCTATAATGCGGCGAAGGGCGCGCTGGTGAACATGACGCGCGCGCTCGCCGCCGAATGGGGGCCGAAGAATATCCGCGTCAATGCGCTCGCCCCGGGCTTCTTTCCGTCGAAGATGACCGCCGCCACGGTGGACGCGCATGGGCGGGAGATGATCGCGCAGACCCCGCTCGGCAAGCTGGGCGGTCCGCACGACCTGATGGGGTCCGCGCTCCTTCTCGTCTCCGATGCGGGCGGGCATATGACCGGCCAGATCCTCGTCGTCGACGGCGGCACCACCATTATCTGAGGCGCATATGACCCTGCTTTCCCGTCAGGATATCGATTTCCTGCTCCATGACTGGCTCGGCGTCGCCGACCTCGTCGACCGCGACACCGCCGATGCGATCCTCGACCTGTCCGAAAAGGCGGCGGCGCGCGATTTCCTGCCGCATTACAAGCTTGCCGACCGCCAACAGCCCGAACTGGTCGATGGCGCGGTCCATATCCTGCCCGCGATCGGCGACGCGCTGAAAAGCTGTGCCGATCTCGGCCTGTTCGGCGCGGGGTTCGCCGAAGAGATCGGCGGTTTCGGCCTGCCGCATGTGCTGTGTTCGGCGTCCTTCGCCTGGTTCGCTGCCGCGAGCATCGCGACCTCGGCCTATCCGATGCTGACCGCCGCCAATGCGCGGCTGCTGACGACGTTCGGCACGGCGGCACAGGTCGATGCCTTTGCGCGGCCGCAGATCGCCGGGCGCTGGTTCGGCACCATGTGCCTGTCCGAACCGCAGGCGGGATCGAGCCTCGCCGATGTCGCGACACAGGCGCGCGCCGAGGGCGAGGACGCGCTCGGCCCGCGCTATCGCCTGACCGGCAGCAAGATGTGGATTTCGGGCGGCGATCAGGACGTCAGTGCGAATATCGTCCATCTGGTGCTCGCGAAGATCGTCGGTGCCGACGGCAAGCTGCCCGAGGGAACCGAGGGGCTGTCGCTGTTCATCGTGCCCAAGCTGCTGCCCGACGGGGGGCGCAACGACATCGTCGTCGCGGGGCTCAATCACAAGATGGGCTATCGCGGCACCTCCAACTGCCTGCTTTCTTTTGGCGAGATGGGCGGCGCGACCGGCTGGCTGGTCGGGGCGCCGGGGCAGGGGCTGCGGCAGATGTTCCACATGATGAACGAGGCGCGCATCTCGGTCGGGCTCGGTGCCGCGGCGCTCGGCTATCGCGCCTTTCTGCTGTCGACGACCTATGCGCGCGAGCGGTTGCAGGGGCGCGCCGCGGGACAGCGCGGCGGCGCGCCGGTCGCGATCATCGAGCATCCCGATGTGCAGCGCATGCTGCTGTCGCAGAAAGCCTATGCCGAGGGGGCGCTGGCGCTGTGCCTCTATTGCGCGAAGCTGGTCGACGAGGCGGGCGATGCCGACAAGGCGGCGCTGCTGTCGCTGCTGACCCCGATCGCCAAGACCTGGCCGTCCGAATATGGCCTCGCCGCGAACGACATCGCGATCCAGATTCACGGCGGCTATGGCTACACGCAGGATTTCGATGTCGAGCAGCTCTATCGCGACAACCGGCTGAACCCGATCCACGAAGGCACGACGGGGGTGCAGGGGACCGACCTCCTCGGGCGCAAGATCCTGGGCGCCGACAATCGCGGTCTCGACATATTGCGCCGCGAGATCGCCCACGCGGCGGCGGCAACCGGGGAATTCGCAGTTTTCGGCGAGGCCTTGGCCGCGGCGTGGCAGGAGGTCGAAGCCGCGATCGACGCCGCGCGCGCCATGGATCCCGGCGCGTGGCTGCATCATGCGACGCCCTTCCTCTGGGCCTTCGGGCATGTCGTCCTCGCATGGCAATGGCTGTCGCAGGCGCAGGCTGCGGCGCGCCACGGCGACGAACGCTTCGCCTTTGGCAAGGCACAGGCCTGTCGCCATTTCTTTACCAGCGAATTGCCGAAGGTCGCCCCATGGCTCGCGCCGATGCAGCGCGGCGACGCGGGCGCGCCGGCGCGCACCGACTATTTTTGATTGGAGGGATTATGAGCATCGATCTGACGGGACGCGTCGCCATCGTGACCGGCGCGGGGGCGGGGCTGGGCCGCGAACATGCGCTGGCGTTGGCGAAACATGGAGCCTGCGTCGTCGTGAACGACCTCGACGGCGACGCGGCGGCGGCGCTTGTTGGGCAAATCGAGGCGGATGGCGGGCAGGCGATGTCCGACCGTGCCGACGTCACCGACTATGACGCGGTCGAGGCGATGGTCGCCGCGGCGACCGGGCGCTGGGGCGGGGTCGACCTGCTCGTCAACAATGCCGGCATCCTGCGCGACCGCAGCTTCGCCAAATCCGACCTCGCCGATTTCCGCCGCATCATCGACGTCCATCTGATGGGATCGGTCCATTGCACCAAGGCGGTGTGGGACGGCATGCGCGAGCGCGGCTTCGGACGCATCATCTTCACCACCTCGTCGTCGGGCCTCTACGGCAATTTCGGCCAGTCGAACTATTCGGCGGCGAAGATGGCGCTCGTCGGGCTGATGCAGACGCTCGCGATCGAGGGCGAGCGCGGCGGTATCCGCGTCAACTGCCTTGCCCCCAGCGCGTCGACCGCGATGACCGAGGGGCTGTACGATGCCGATACGCTGCGCCGCCTCGGTCCCGCGGCGGTCAGTCCGGCGGTGGTCGCGCTCTGTGCCGACAACGCACCGACGAAGGCGGTGGTGCTGGCGGGCGCCGGCCATTTCGCCTTTGCGGAGATCAGCATGACGCAGGGGCTGTTCCTCGACGGGGGTGACGTCGCCGGAGAGCTATCCTGCCGCTGGGCCGACATCGCCGACCGCGCGGACAGCCTGTTCCCCGCGAGCGGCGGCGAGCAGCATGCGCGCGAGGTCGCCAGCGCACTGAGCCGCGTCCCCGCCTGACGGCTTGCCCCCCGATGAGGGCTAAGCTACTCCCGATAGCCGGGGCCAGAGGGGATCGGGAACGCCTTGGGAAGTTTGACCGGGAAGACGAAAAAAAAGGTGCGGCAAACCTCGAGTTCGCCCAAGAGTCAGGAGGCGCGGGCGCGCATCCTCGACGCGGCGGCCGAGGTCTTTGCCGAAAAAGGCTATGCGCTCGGCCGCCTCGCCGACATCGCCGCAAAGCTCGATAGCCATGTCGGGGGCCTCTATCATTATTTCGGCTCGCGCGAGGAGATCGTCCGCGCGATGCTGGAGGAAAGCACGCATCGCGGCGGCGCGCGGCTGGTCAAACGCCTCGAAAAACTGCCGTCCGGCGCGACCCCGATCGACAAGCTCGGCATCGCGATCGACGAGCATTTCCGCAATCTCGACAGCGGCGACAGCTATGTCGCCGCCTGGCACCGCGTCATCGACCAGGTGCCGCCCGAAATCGCCGCCGATCACCGTCGCCATTCGATCGACAATTATACCCGCCTGTTCCGGGAGATCGTCAGCGAGGGGCAGGCGCAGGGCATTTTCTCGACCGACCTGAATTCGGACGTCACCCATTTGTTGATGATGGGCGCGCTGAACCATGCGCGAACCTGGTATCCCGGCAAGAAGCTGCCGGGCCGCGCGGCGGTCGCCAAGGCGACGCTGGAAATGTTCGTTCGCGCCCTGTCGGTGCCCGCCAAAAGCTGATTCGACTCCGGGTGGAGCAGGGTGTTTCGCGCGATAAATCCGCGCGCGCATTTCTATAATATCGTTATTTTACAGTCATATTATCCCCATTGACCGCGCAATTTTTTGAATTTAAATTCAAGTTCAAATAAATTGCTAGCCCGGGCAGTCGATGACCCGGGGATTTGTGGGAGGTGAAGGATGCAAAAGGTCTATACTGCCTGTTCGGTTGTCGCGATCGCATTGGCTGGCGCCATGCCGGTTCATGCGCAGGATGCGGCGACGAGCGATGTCGTCGCGGAAGATGTCGCCGCGTCGGGCGGGGTGAACGAGATCGTCGTGACCGCGCAGAAGCGCGCCGAGTCCGCCAATCGCGTCCCGCTGTCGGTCACTGCGGTCAGCGGCGACGATCTGGTCGAGCGCGGCGTGCTCAGCACCGCCGACCTCGCGAAGGTCGTCCCGGGCTTCACCTACACGCCGACCAGCTCGCAAAGCCCGGTCTACACGATCCGCGGCATCGGCTTTTATGAAACCACGCTCGCCGCGACGCCGGCGGTGACCGTCTACACCGACGAAGTGCCGCTGCCCTTTGGCGCGATGACCAAGGCCGCGGGTCTCGACCTCGCGCGCGTCGAGGTGCTGAAGGGGCCGCAGGGCACATTGTTTGGCCAGAATTCGACCGGCGGCGCGATCAACTATGTCGCCGCCAAGCCGTCGGACGTTGCCGAAGCAGGCATCTCGGGTTCGTTCGGCCGCTTTGCGACCGCCGACCTCCAGGGCTATGCCTCGGGCCCGCTGTCCGACACGGTCGGCATCCGCATCGCGGCGCGCGGCCTGATCGGCGGCGACTGGCAGAAAAGCTACACGCGCGATTCCAAGCTCGGCGAGCAGGCGCAATATCAGGGCCGCGTAATCCTGGCGTTCACGCCGAGCGACGCTTTCCGCGTGACGCTCAACGCCAATGGCTTCATTGACCGCAGCGACCCCCAGGCGCCCTCGGTCATTGCGATCACGCCGCAGCGCCCCGCAACCGCGATCCCGGCGCTCGCCAATTATCCGCTCGCGCCCGAAAAGCCCCGCTTCGCCGACTGGAACGAGGGCGGTCCGGTCCGCAACGAAAGCTTCTGGCAGACCGCACTGCGTGCCGAATATGATATCGGCGACAGCCTGACGCTGACCAGCCTCTCGTCCTTCTCGCGCTATATCGGCCACGACAAGTTCGACGACGGCCTGTCGATCGCGTCGAGCGACGTGCAGGTCGACGGCCGCATCAGCTCCTTCTTCCAGGAACTGCGCGCCGCCTACACCGCGGGACCTGTCGTCGCGATCGTCGGCGGCAATTATTCGCGCGACAAGGTGCTCGAGGTGCAGACGATCTTCGTCGGCGACAGCTCGACCAATCCGACCTTCCCGGGCGTGACCCTGCCGTTTGACAATGCCGGCAATTATTCGGACCAGCGCGTCAGCACCTATGCCGCGTTCGGCAACCTTGAATTCGCGATCACCGACCAGCTCAAGCTGCAGGGCGGTGTGCGCTACACCAGTTCGAACCGGTCGTTCGAGGGCTGCACCTATGGCCAGCTCGGCATCACCCAGACCTTCATGGTGTTGCAGCAGAGCCTGAACAATGCGGTGTTCGGCACGCCGACCTTCGTGCCGATCGCGCCGGGCCAATGCTTTACCCTGTCGGGAATCGGTACCTCGGCCGCGAACAGCTTCCTCCCGACGCTCGTCACCTCGCGGCTCAAGGAAGACAATGTCTCGTGGCGCGCGAGCGTCAGCTATCAGGCGACGCCCTCGGCGATGATCTATGCGACCGTCAGTCGCGGTTATAAATCGGGCAGCTTCCCGACGCTGTCGGGCGGCTTCACCTCGCAATATCGCGCGATCAACCAGGAAAATGTGCTGGCCTATGAAGCGGGGGCGAAGCTCGGCCTGTTCGACCGCCGCGCCCAGCTCAATTTCGCGGGCTTCTATTATGATTATCAGGACAAGCAGCTGCGCGGCAAGGTCGTCGATCCCGTCTTCGGCGTTCTCGACGCGTTGACCAACGTGCCCAAGTCGCGGCTCTACGGCGCCGAGGTGTCGCTCGATGCCGAGCCCGTCGACGGGCTGACGATCAACACCGCAGCGACCTACCTCAATTCGAAGCTGGTCGAATATGTCGGCATCGGCACCACCGGCGTCGCGTCGGACTTTGCCGGCAACCGCTTCAACTTCACCCCGAAATGGCAGCTGCAGGGCAATATGCAGTATCGCTGGAGCGTCGGCGGCGACCTGATGGCCTATGTCGGCGCCTCGGCGCTCTACAATGGCGCGACCAACAGCAGCCTCGGCAACGAGCCGATCACCGCGATCGACGATTATGCCACGGTCGATGCGCGCATCGGCATTGAAAGCGAAGCGCACAACTGGCGCATCGGGCTGTGGGGCCGCAACCTGACCAACACCTATTATTGGCAGAATGTGACGCGCTTCCAGGACGGCGTCTCGCGCCACACGGGCATGCCGCGCACCTACGGCATCGAATTCAGCAAGCGGTTTTAAAGGCATGGCGCCGCGCTCCACCGGGGGCGCGGCGCCATCCTCTGTTTTTCAGGAGATGGTATGAAACTCGACGTGACCAGGATGATGGCGGGGGCCGAAGACCTGCTCGAAAAGACCGACAATCCGCGCCACCGCGCGATCCTGCAAAATTACCGTCGCCATGCGATGCTCGAAGTGTCGGGCCGGTTCGATGAAATCTTCCATCCGAACATGACCGTGCCCGACCCCGAATATTGGGTCTATCGCCCCGAAGGCCGCATCATTCTCAGCGGCATGGACGAGGTCGTGAAGCATTTCTACAGCGAGATGGCGCGCACCGCATCGACGGTGATGATCCTCGAGAACGAGACGATCGCGGTCAATGATTTCGGCTTCAACTCCGAATATATGTCGCATTCCTTCGTGCCCGGCCATGTCGCACGCGCGCGCGGCTTCGACGTCGACGACCTCGACGCCATGTATATCCACAATCACTGGGTCATCATGACCTGGATCTATTCGGACGACTGCCGCCTGATCGGCGAACATGTCCATGGCGCGCCCGGCGGCACGATCCGCTATTGCCCGCCCGAGGAAGTGGTGACGCAGGAAGAGGCGCGTATCCGGCTCGCGCCGCTGATCGGCGACCCGCCGCCGCGCTACGACCGTTTCGGCAAGATACTGGCCGAGGCCGCACCCGCGGCCTAGTCTGCGCCTTGGCTCTCCCCCAATTCCTTTTTGACGAAAGACCACCAGCCATGAAATCGATCTTCATCACCGGCGCGGGCAGCGGCATGGGCTTTGCGACCGCCGAGCTGTTTCTGGAAAAGGGATGGCGCGTCGCGGGCGTCGACCGCAATGTCGCCGCGCTCCGCGACCTCGAAACGCGCGCCGGGGGGCGGCTATTCGTGCGCGAGCTCGACGTGACCGACGTCGAGGACTTCCGCGCCGCCATGACCGAGTTCGGCACGCTGTCGGACGGCAAGCTCGACATATTGTTCAACAACGCGGGGATCGGCGGCCAGTTCGGCCCGTTCGAGGCGCTGACCCACGGTGAGATCATGGCGCTGGTCAATGTGAACTTCGTCGGTGTGCTCAACGGCATCCACGTCGGCATCCCGCTGCTCAAGCAGGCCGAAAATCCGCTGTGCATCTCGACCGCCTCGTCGGTCGTGACCTTCGGCCAGGCGGGCGCCGCGGTCTATTCGGCGACCAAGAAGGGCGTGAAGGGCCTGACCGAGGCGCTGTCGGTCGAATTCGAGGCCTGGGGCGGCCGCTGCGCCGCGATCATCCCCGGCATGACCGACACGCCGCTCGTCCCCGGCGCGGTCCGCGAGGCCGGCGCCGCGCGCGGCATGATGGCGCCCAGCGTCATCGCCGAAACGGTGTGGAAGGCCTATCACGCCGACGACCTCCATTATTACCTGCCGCCGACGCTGCAGGATGAAGAACGCGTGACCGCGAACGACCCGGTCGCGGCGCGGCAATTCCACCTCGACCGCGGCAGCTACCGCGCCTTCATAAAGGCGGGCGACGAGGTGCGGGCTTAGCCCCGAACCGCACATCGATTCCTTCGTCCGCTGCTAGAGGATCAGGCCTCGGGCGCCTTGGACTCTGGTGTGAAGGCTGACGCCGTCGATGACTGCTTCTCGCCGCTTCAATATGAAAAGCCGTCGGTCCGCAACCGGCCAATGTCGGTCGCTACATTCGCCATCCTCGGCATAGATCGGGCCGCGTGCGGCGATCCGGTCGAGCGGGCCGCCGCCGAAATGATCGCCGCCGCCGGGAGCAGCGCGAAGCTGCGTTCGAACCCGCGTGCGTGCCGCGACCGGTCGAGCGTATGGCCGAGATGCCATTTGCCCGAGAGCAAGGTGCGGTAGCCGCCGTCGCGGAGCAGTTCGGGAAGCGCGGCGACGCTGTCGTTAAGATAGCCTTCCTAGCCGGGCGGGCCTTTGAAGTCGGCACGCGCCGTGTCGATCATCGAGCCGATCCCGGCG
>NZ_LYVN01000021.1 GCF_001990265.1 Sphingopyxis sp. KK2 | reverse complement strand
CAATAGCAGCGAGCGGTGGTGGCGCGACCGGCGCAGCTGGTGGCGCGACGGCCAGCGGGTGAACGGGGGCCGGCACCGATGCAGGCGCGACCGGATCGGCCAGCGGCGGCGCGGCAAGCGGGGCGGCCGGCGGGGGCACCTGGCTTTGCGGCTGCCCCAGCTCCTCGGGTAGCGGTTCGAAGCGCGTCGGGATGCGCGGCGCCGCGACCGGCACCGTCCCCGCCGCGCGCGCGGCCATACGGGCGAGCAGCCCGGTCATGCGCGCACCCGAGACAGGTAGAAATTCCGCCGCGACGCGGTCAGCGCCAATATGTCGCGTTCGGACCAGTGAAAGGCGTGGGCGAGGTCGACGACATCGTCGAGCAGGCGCGGCACGCGCAGCGCAAATTCGTCCCAGAAGAAGGCCGCGATGTCGAAGGCGAGCACTTGGTCGGCGCCGCAGGCGGGGCATGCCGCTGCAATGTCGAGTTCGGCGTCGGGATCGAGGTGGCCGAGGATCGTGTCGAGCCGGTCGTCGTCGATCGCACCGCCGCCGGGCGCGACGCGGGCACGCAGGACGCGGCGAGCGGCACCGGCATCACCCTCGCGCTCGCACGCGGCGAGGTCGCCGGCATTGATCGCGCGCACGGTGATGCCGTCGACGGTCGCGGTGGGCACGCCCTCGCCTGCGCCCTCACCCACCAAGGCATCGCGGCCGAGGTCGGCGGCGGTGAGCGCATATTCCATCGCCTCGCCGCAGGCGGTGCAGACCTGCGCGATCTCCATGCGCGGTCCGAACTGCGCGGCGCGCAAGCCGAACAGCGCCCGGTCGCGCGCGCCGAGCGGCAGCGCTTCGGCCGCCTCGCGGGGCAGGCCTCCGGAAACGAGCAGCAACAGCCCGCGGCCGGCGGGTCCCAGCGACGCGCCGCTTTCGCTGATCTCGATCAGCTCCAGGGCGGTGAAACGATGCACCGGCCCTACAGCGTCGGTTCGGTGAAGCTCGGCTCGGCGGGTTCGGCGACGTCATAGTCGCGTTCCCAGCCCTCATTCTCCAGCTTGAGCGTCTGGATCGCGACCGCGCTCGCCGAGGCGTCGAGATCGGGAAAGGCCACGAATTCGGAAGGCCAGCAGCGGAAGAGGCGATAGGCGAGCACGAGCTGCCCCGCCTCGTTGTAGATTTCGAGGACGAGGTCCTTGCGGAAATCCTTCAAGGACACCTCGGCGCCGAGCCCCGAGCCGAAGTTCCACACCTTGTTCGCCCATTGCTCGAAGGTCGTGTCGTGGGTGACCCCGCGTTCGAGCGTGACCGCTTCATATTCGGTCTGGCCGGGCGACTTGCGCGAGGTCGACGGGTCGCCGCCTTCGCGGAACTTGACGACTTCGGTGCTGCGCTTGAGCGCGCTCATCTTGCTGAGCCCCGCAAGATAGGCGCCGTCGGGCAGCCGCAGGCGGAACTTGTAGGTCTTGTACGGGTCGCGCCGCTCGGGGTTGACGCTGAAAGGTGGTGCCATGATCGCTCTCCCTTATGGTCAGGCCGCGTTGCGGATCTGCTGGATGGAAATGACGACGAATTCGGCCGGCAACAGCGGCGCGAAACCGACGACGATGTTGACGATGCCCTGGTTACGGTCGTCCTGCGTCGTCGTGCTGGCGTCGCAGCGGACGAAATAGGCGTCGCGCGGGCTCGCGCCCTGGAAGGCGCCCTGCTTGAACAGGCGCTGCATGAAGGTGCCGACCGACAGGCGGATCTGCGCCCACAGCGGTTCGTCATTGCCCTCGAACACCACCCATTGCGTGCCGCGATAGAGGCTTTCCTCGATGAACAGCGCAAGGCGGCGGACCGCGAGATATTTATAATCGTCGGACAGCTGGTCCGACCCGCGCAAGGTGCGCGCGCCCCAGACGGTCAGGCCCGTGCCGGGGAAGCTGCGCAGGCAATTGACCCCGATCGGGTTGAGCAGGCCGTTCTCCTCGTCGGTCATCTTGACCGTCAGCCCCTCGACCCCCGCGAGCGTCGCCGACATGCCGGCGGGCGATTTCCACACGCCGCGGTTCGTATCCGTGCGGGCGATGATTCCCGCCACCGCGCCGCACGGGACGAAGCTGTCGATCTGGCCGCCACGCTTGGGATCGCGCCGGCGGATGCGCGGGAAATAGAGCGCGGCATTGTCGGCGAAGGACATCGACAGCACCGCAGTCGCGCCGTCGAGCTGCTTCGTCTTGACCAGCGCCGCCGCTTCCTCGGGCTTCGCCTCCCACTCGGCGGGGGGATCGACGATCAGCACCGCGCGCTCTTCCTTGCAGAATTGCGCCGCTTTCTCGTTGACCGTGCGCGGCAGCGTGCCGTCGCGCGTATCGGGGGGGATGCACAGCAGGTTGAAGATGTCCGACTTCTTGAGCGCGTAGATGCCGGTCTTGGTCGCCGGGTCGCCGATATAATCGACGTCGAGCAGCGGGTCGCCGTCATTGCCGTCGGCGCCGGTGCCGGTCGCGCCATTCGCCGGGCGCACGCCGAGCTTGGGGGTGCCGTTGACGTTGAGCTGGCATTGCACGAGGCTCGATTCGGCGGCGAGCACGCGGTCGAAGCGGCGGGCGCCGCCGCTGTCCCTGACGGTGAGGTTGCGGAAGACCTCGACCGCCCCCGTCGCCTTGTCCTCGATCCGGATGTCGAACAGGTCGGCGACGGCGAGGCCATATTTCTCCGCCGCCTGCGCCGCGCCGACGGGGTCGGCGACGTCGGGGTGCGACGCGCTGCCGGTCAGGTTGTTGCCCCACTCGCCCGGGCTCGACGCCCGCAGCGCGAGCGCGCCGATCTCGAGCAGCGCGATGCCGTCGTCATCGGCCGCCCTGGGCTTGAACAGCCGCACGACCTCGGCCTGGCCGCCGCCATTGCCATAGAAATCGTCGATCGCATAGGACATCGGCCCATTCGCCCACAGGCCGCCGAAGCGGCGGGTGAATTCGCCGAAGCTGAAACAGGTCAGCGGCTGGTTCACCGGACCGCGCAGCGCGCGCCCGACAAAGGCGGCGATCGAGGTCGCGACGCCGCTAACGGTGCGCACCCCCGATGGCAGTTCCTGGATATAGACACCGGGATAGGTCACGGACACGGGCATGGCTGCACTCCCTTTTCGCCAGTCGGATAGGGGCCCCCCAATGAAAATGGCTTCGGGGAGCCGCGCTTGTCAGTCGAGCTTGAAGCCCATCAGGATGGTGATATCGGCGGCGTCGGTCGCCGAGCTGTTCTTGAGGCTGATCGTCTGGAGATCGCCGGCGAACAGCTTGATCGCCTCGCCATAAAGGATGAGCGGGCCGGTGAGCGTGGTGCGCGTCGCGCTGTCGGTCTTCACGTCGACCGATCCGTCGTTGAGCGACGAGGTCATGATGAAGAAGGCGAGCTTTTCGACATCGTCGATCTGCAGCGCGAGATCGCGGTCGGCGCCCATATTCTTGACGAGGGTCACCCCGGCGCTGGTGATCGCGTCGATCTCCAGGCTCCCGCCGTTGTTGACGCCGGCACCGGAGGGCGAGCCCCCGCTGAACGACCAGGAAAATTTCTGTGGCATGACAGGCACAACCTCCCTTTGCTGAAACGCAAGCGACGAAGTTTGTGCGACCGGAATTTTTTGGTTGGAGCCTCAGGCTAACATTGGCCGGCCCGGACCCGATTGGACGAATACGCCAAGAGCGATGAACCGTTCGCCAGCGGCGACGGCCAGAGAAAAAGACGCTTCGTCAGTGTCTTGATTGGATAGGCATGCGGTTGTCGACAGACCGAGACTGTGCCCTGGACCTTAAACAAATCCTACCGAAGCTGGTTAACCGGCGGCTGTGCACGATGCGCCGCGGTCGCACGCCCCGCGATCAGGCGGGCGCGGCGATCCAGCGGTCGACCTGTGCCTCGAGCACCGGCAGCGGCACCGATCCGCGGCCGAGGACGATCTCGTGGAACATCTTCTGGTCGTAGCGATCGCCGAGCCCGGCCCGCGCCTTGTCGCGCAGCGCGAGGATGCGCTGCATGCCGACCTTGTACGAGGTCGCCTGTCCCGGCATCACGAAATAGCGGCGGATTTCGGATTTGATCTTGGCCACCGGCTGCGGCGAATTGGCGGTGTAATAGGCCAGCGCCTGCGCCTCGCTCCACCCCTTGGCGTGGATGCCGGTGTCGACGACGAGGCGGATCGCGCGCCAGATCTCGCGTCCCAGTCGCCCGAAATCGCTGTAAGGATCGGTGTAGAAACCCATCTCCTTGGCGAGCCGCTCGACATAGAGCGCCCACCCCTCGCCATAGGCGCCATAGAAATAATTCTTCCGGAACTCGGGCGTGCCCGTCATCTCTTGCGCCAGCGCGATCTGCATATGATGCCCGGGCAGGCCCTCGTGATAGGTCGTGCCCTCGATCTCGTAGGTCGGGGTCGCGCGCGTGTCGGCGAGGTGGACATAATAGATGCCGGGGCGCGAGCCATCGAGCGCCGCTGGCGAATAATGCGCCGCGCCGCCCGGCTCCTCGCGAAACGCCTCGACGCGCTTGACGACCAGATCGGCCTTGGGCAGCCGGCCGAATTGTTCGGGCAGCCGCGCGCGCATGCCGTCGAGATAATCGCCGGCCCTCTTGAGATAGGCGGCGCGGCCGGTGTCATCATTTGCAACGTAGAAACGGTCGTCGCTGCGCAGGAAGACGAAGAAATCCTCGAGCTTGCCCTCATAGCCGATCTTGGCCTTCAGCGCTTCCATCTCGGCGCGGATGCGCGCGACTTCGGCGAGGCCGAGATCGTGGATCTCGTCGGCGGTCATCCCGGTCGTCGTCTGGAGCCGCAGCATCGCGTTGTAATAGGCCGCGCCATCGGGCAGCGCGCCGGCGCCCTTCGGCTCGGCCCCGGCCTTGGCGCGGTCGGTGGAAAGCCATGCCGATATCCGCGCATAGGCGGGTTTCAGCGACCCCGTCATCGCCGCGGCGACGCGTGCGGTGAAGGCGTCGGCCGCCGCCGCATCGATCTTGCCCGCACTCACCAGCGCCGCAGCCTTGCCCTTCGCATCGGCGAACAGCGCGTTGTCGGCGTCCGCGTCATAGGGCGCGCCGGTGGTGAGCCGTCCGATCAATTCGATCGACTGGTCATAGGCGAAGCCCGGCGCGCGAATGCCCTTCGCCGCCGCCGCCTTCGCGCGGTCGAGATAGATATCGAGCGTCGGCCCGAGCGCGGCGACGCGCGCCGCATAGGTGTCCATGTCGGTGGGGGTGTCGACGCGGTGCTGGTTGATCAGGAAATTCGGCAGGCCGGTGTGCGGCCCGTTCCGATCGAAGATATAGCCATGGTCGCGCCATTTGGTCGACGCTTCGGCGCGTTCGAGTTCGAGCGCCCACATGTCGTAGGAAACGCGCGCATCCTCGCCGAGCTTTGCGCGATCGAACTGCTTCTTCATCGCGGCGACGCTGCCGCGCCGCCATGCGAGCCGCGCCGCCGCCGCGGCGTCGCTGGGGTCGGTGAAACGGTCCTGCTGTTCCTTGCGGCCAAGCTGGGTCAGCTGTTCGGGGTCGAGCTGGAGTTCCGCTTCGAACGCCGCGTCGAGGAAGGCGGTGAGCGCCGCGTCGGCGCCGGCGGTAGGCGCCGCCGCGCGCGCCACGGGAGCGGCGAGGATGCTGGCACCGATGGCCAGCGAAAATTCGCGTCGGGAAAGCTGCATGGGACCCCTTTCGTTTTTCGACGAAAAGGATTGCACAGTCGGAAGGGAATGTCTTCCCTGGGGTGGGAAGCGGATATGATCTCCTCTCCCCTTGAGGGAGAGGATAGCGCAGCTTGCTCCGTCAGGAGCTAGCGAAGCTTGGTGAGGGGATGCGACGTCGGCGGACTCAAAACCCCCTCTCAACTGCGGCTAGGCAGCAAGCTGCCAAGCCTGCGTATCTCTCCCTCAAGGGGAGAGAGGAGCGTCGGCCCCATGGCAGCTCTCGCCCGAAGGCCGTCATCGATGGTCACGCCTTGAAGTGGCGAATGCTTTCCAGGTCGGCGCGGCCGAGCGGTTCGGTGAGCCACAGGCCGCCGCGGCCGGCGCGCGACCAGCGGACGATCGCCTTGCGGCGGATGCCGCCGGGCAGCACGAGTTCGAGCGGCTTGCCCACTTCGAGCGGGGCATCGTGCAGGAAACCGGCGCCGCTCTGCGACAGGTCGGCGAGTTCGATGTCGCTCGCTTCGCCGTCGGTAACCAGTTGCGCACGTGTGCGGACTTCGAGGCGCGGGGCGCGATAGTCGCCCGACTGCTGTTCGGCGGCGAGTTGCTTGAGCACGTCGTTGCCGTCGACCGCGGCGTCGAAGGCGACGCCGCAGCGCCCCTCTTCGCACCAGGCGACGCGGCCATGGATGACGATGGTTTCGGACAGCGCGATTTCGAGCCGTTCGCCGACGGTCACCGGAACCTCGACCGCGAGCATCATGCCGCCGTCGGACATGTTGCGCACACGCCACAGCCCAGCGTCGCCGTCGCGCGTCACCTTGGCGATGCGCCACACGGTGCGATAACGGTCGCCGCCACGGCGGTCCGCCTCGGTATCCTGGCCTTCTCCGGGGATAGAGAAGCGGGGGTCGTTCATGCCTTCCTCCTGATTCCAACAGCGCCCAGAAGAGACATTTTTGCTGCTAAAATTCATCCACTCAGTTTTCCCCCACCTCCGCCCGGTCGGCGCGCTTTCGTTCCCTATCCGGCTGGTCCATCCGGTGACTATTAAGGACGATGTGACGCGCCCATCAGGGCTTGGACAGATAATGCCTTTAGAATATGAATAATTTCCAACTACGCCGCGTTAATTATTGCCAATTTTGAAGCATATTGGCACGGATCGGCGAACCGCCTCGGCAAGACGGTGAGTGGTGCCCCTGGCCGGACTCGAACCAGCACTCCTTGCGGAACTCGATTTTGAGTCGAGCGCGTCTACCAATTTCACCACAGGGGCCCGTGGACGCGGAGCCGTTGCCACGAAACCCCCGTGACGTCCAGCCTCTATCCGCGAAATCCGATGGTTGCGCCGCCGCCTGGCCGGGCTAGACTGGTGCCATGACCGAAAAGACCAAGGCGCCCGCCGCATCCCCCGCCCGATCGCGCGCCAAGGCAGAGCCGCCGCCGCCAACCTTCGGCCCCGGCCGCATCGCGGGGGCGACGCTGATCGTGCTGGCGCTGGTCGGGGTCGCGTTGCTGATGATCGAGCTGACGCGCTTTTTCATGCTCGTTTTCGCGGCGATCGTGCTCGGCGCGATTTTCGATGCGATCGCGAGCTGGCTGTGCGCCAAGACGCGGATCGGGCGCGGCATCGCGCTCGCGCTCTCGGTCGCGGGCATCGTCGCGATCTTCGCCGGGGCGTTCATGCTGTTCGGGTCGCAGCTCGCGCGCGAGGTCGACACGATCCGCGAACAGATTCCGCCCGCGCTGCAGGGGCTCGAAGCCTTTCTGAACCGCTATGGGCTGGGCGAGCAGGTCCGCGACCTCGCCGCGGTCGGCAGCGACGATATCTCGCGCGCGCTGCAACAGGCGGGCGGTTATGCGCTGGCGGCGGGCAGCGGCATCGCCGATTTCGTGCTGGTTCTGGTCGCCGCGATTTTTCTTGCCAGCGACCCCGCGACCTATCGCCGCGGTCTGCTGCTGCTTCTCCCGGCGCGTGCCGAGGAAACCGCGGCGCTGGCGATGGGCGACGCCGGGCGCGGCCTGAAGGGCTGGATGATGGGTCAGGCGGTGTCGTCGCTCGTCGTCGCGGCGCTGACCTGGGCGGGTCTTGCGCTGCTCGGTGTGCCGGCGGCGGGCGGGCTCGGGCTGATCGCGGGCCTGCTCGACGTGATCCCGATGATCGGCCCGATCATCGCGGGCATTCCCGCGGTGCTGCTCGCCTTCACCGTATCGCCGATGACCGCGCTGTGGACGCTCGTGCTGTTCCTGCTGATCCAGCAGTTGCAGGGCAATTTCCTGCAGCCGATGATCCAGAAACAGGCGGTCGACGTGCCGCCCGCGGTGCTGCTGTTCGCGGTGGTCGCGGCAGGCATATTGTTCGGCTTCCTCGGCGTGCTGCTCGCCGCGCCGTTGACCGTGGTGGTCTATGTGCTGGTCCAGCGCGTCTATGTGAAGACTTTGCTGGGCAAGGATATCAAGATCGCCGGGAAGGAATGAACGCCCTCCCCGCGCAACCTCCCAATCCTATTTCTTCAGTTCCTTGGCCAGCGTCTTGGCGGTCGTCTTGCCATAGGGCGGCTTGAAGCCCGCGAGGCCCGCGACATCGAGCTTGGGCTGGCGATACACCGCGCGCGCGTGGCTGAAGGTCTTGAAGCCGTCGAAACCGTGATAATTGCCCATGCCCGACGGGCCGACCCCGCCGAAGGGCAGGTCCTCCATCGCGTTATGGAACACGACGTCGTTGACCGTGACGCCGCCCGAGATCGTCCGCGACAGCACGCGGTCCTCCTCGCTCTTGTCCTGCCCGAAATAATAGAGCCCGAGCGGGCGGTCGTTGGCGTTCACATAGTCGATCGCCTCGTCGATATTCTTGTAGGTCTTCACCGGCAGGATCGGGCCGAAGATTTCCTCCTGCATCACCTTCATGTCGTCGGTCGGGTTGCGTACGATATGCAGCGGCATCTTGTGGCCGTTGGCGCTGGCGAAATCCTCACCGCCCGGATTGACCTCGATCACCTCGGCGCCCTTTTCGCGCGCGTCGGCGAGATAGGACTGCAGGCGGTCGTAATTCCGCACATTGACGACCGACGTATAGTCGTCGTTGGCGAGCATCGTCGGATAAAGCGCGGCGGCCCCCTTGGTGACGCTGTCGATCACCTCGCCCTCCTGATCCTCGGCGACGAGGAGATAATCGGGGGCGAGGCAGATCTGGCCTGCGTTCATCAGCTTGCCGAGCGCGACGCGCTGCCCCGCCTGTTCCTTGTTGGCGCTGCGCCCGATGAAAGTCGGCGACTTGCCGCCAAGTTCGAGCGTGACGGGGACGAGGTTATCGGCGGCGGCGCGCATGATATGCTTGCCGACGCTCGTCGCGCCGGTGAAGATCATATGGTCGAAGGCGAGCTTCGAGAAGGCGACGCCGATATCGGCATCGCCGGTGAACACCGCAATCTCGCTCTCGTCGAAATAATCGGGGATCAGCCGCGCCATCAGCGCCGAGACATTTTCGGTATATTCGGACGGCTTGACCATCGCGCGATTGCCCGCGGCGAGGATGCCCGCGAGCGGCACGAACACCATGCCGACGGGAAAATTCCACGGCGCGACGATGCCGACGACGCCCTTGGGCTGATAGACCACCTCGGCCTTCGCGCCGAGCAGCCCAAGCGGGAAGGTCGGCTTGCGCTTCTCGCCCTTCGACCAGGCGGCCATATGTTTCTTCGCATGCTTGAGCGCGCCGACCGAGGGCATGATGTCGGTCATCAGCGTCTGTTCGCGGCTGCGGTGGCCGAAATCCTCGCTCACCGCCTTCGCGAACTCCTCTGCATTGTCGACGAGCAGCGCGATCGCGCGGTCGATGCGGTCGGCGCGCGTCGCGAGACTTTCGGGCATCGCGGCGGTGAAGCTCGCCTTCTGCGCCGCGAGCACGTCGTGCATGCGCTGCGTTTCGCCGGCGATATCCTGCTTGATGGCGGTGGCCATGACCCGTCTCCCCTATGTTCTGTCGCACATGTTTGACCATGACGCACGGCGGGTTGCAAGTTGAAACGCACTGCCACGCGGCGCGGAGCGCAGGGGCAGAGCGCGCCGTTTGGTTCGGAAGGTCACAAAGGTCACGCCACGTCCCCCTTCTCTTTCGCTCCCCGGCCCGCGCAGCCAGGGCGCGGCGACAGAGAATGAGAGAGAAATCGGGTCATCGGTGCGTTTGGAGCATGGCGGGATATTTTAGGAAAGCGAATTTTTTGGGATCATAACGGATGGGTGCGGCCCATTTGATCCTCCCTGTGGCGGAGCGATGGGAGGTGGCAGCACCACAGGGAGGATTGGCAGGAAACGACCGGTTGGGGACGCTGAAGGATCGAGCCTATTACCCCTTCCGCTTGCGGGAGGGGTAGCGAGACTTGGGCGCCCCGCGCCCTAGTCGCAGCGGGGAGGGTTTTGGCAACGCAACAGGCCCTCCCCCGACCCCTCCCGCAAGCGGGAGGGGAGATCAACATCCGCTTCCCATCCCAAAGCTGGCCTGCTGATCGGTGACCACAACCCCTTCTTTCCCACTCCCGAGAAAGCCTTGGGCCGGCAATCACCCTCCCCCTTTCGCACGTGCAGCATTTGGGCTAATCGGGCCGCCGAAACTGGTTTCCCCTACGGAGTCTTTTGCCATGACCGCCACCGATCCCGTCGTTTTCCTCTCCTATGCGCGCACCCCGATGGGCGGCATGCAGGGTAGCCTGTCGGACGCGAGCGCGACCGATCTGGGTGCCACCGCAGTCAAGGCAGCGGTCGAGCGCGCGGGCGTGTCGGGCGACGATATCGAGCGCATCTATATGGGCTGCGTCCTCCCCGCCGGCCTCGGCCAGGCGCCGGCGCGGCAGGCCGCGATCAAGGCCGGCCTGCCCAAGTCGGTGCAGGCGACAACCGTCAACAAGGTGTGCGGTTCGGGCATGCAGACCGTCATCATGGGCGCCGAAGCGCTCGCCGCGGGCAGCATCGACCTGGTCGTCGCGGGCGGCATGGAATCGATGACCAACGCGCCGTACCTGCTCAAGAAGCACCGTTCGGGCGCGCGCATCGGCCACGACACCGCCTATGACCATATGTTCCTCGACGGACTGGAAGACGCTTATGAGGCCGGCCGCGCGATGGGGACGTTCGCGCAGGACACTGCCGACGCCTATCAGCTCAGCCGCCAGTCGCAGGATGACTATACGCTGGAATCGCTGAGCCGCGCCAAGGCGGCGATCGCCGACGGCGCCTTTGCCAACGAAATCGCGCCGGTGACGATCGCAACGCGCAAGGGCGATGTCGTCGTCGACACCGACGAAGCGCCGGGCAAGGCGATGCCCGACAAGATCCCGACGCTGAAGCCCGCCTTTGCCAAGGACGGCACGATCACCGCCGCGACGAGCAGCTCGATCTCCGACGGCGCCGCCGCCGTCGTGCTGACGCGCCAGTCGGTCGCCGATGCCAAGGGCGCCAAGCCCGTCGCGCGCCTCGTCGCGCACACCGCGCATGCGCAGGAGCCCAAGGACTTCACCGTCGCCCCGGTCGGCGCGATCAACAAGCTGCTCGCCAAGACCGGCTGGTCGATCGCCGACGTCGACCTGTTCGAGGTCAATGAGGCGTTCGCCTGCGTCGCGATGTTCGCGATGCACGACCTGGGCATCCCGCGCGAGAAGATCAACGTGCATGGCGGCGCGACCGCGCTCGGCCACCCGATCGGCGCGAGCGGCACGCGCATCATCACCACGCTGATCGCCGCGCTGCAGCGCCACGGCAAGACCCGCGGCATCGCGAGCCTGTGCATCGGCGGCGGCGAAGCGACCGCGGTGGCGATCGAACTCGTCTGATTTTGCAGACCGGCGAAAAGTTCCGGGGCGTCGTCGCAGGACGGCGCCCCTTCGTCGTTATGGTGCGACAAATTGCGACACTAATGTCCTGAATATAAACGCGTCGTTCCGGAACAATTCAAATCGACTCACGTAGATCATTCCTTGTCATCGGGCAGATCCCCTCCCCCCTGACGGAAAAAGGAATGGCACAATGAAGAGCAAATTTCTCACCGCCGGCCTGATCGCCGCGATGATGGTCCCCGCCACCATGCCGGTCGCCGCGCAGGCGCAGACCCGCGAGATCCGCAAGGATCGCGCCGACGTCCGCGAAGAGCGCCGCGAACTGCGCGACGCGCAGCGCTATGGCAGCCGCAGCGACATCCGCGAGGAACGCCGCGAATATAATGACGCCCGCCGCGACCTGCGCGACAGCAAGCAGGACTGGCGCCGCGACAACCGCTACGCCAATTATCGCGCGCCGTTCAAATATCAGCAGTTCCGCGTCGGCGCGACGCTGCGGTCGAACTATTACGCCCCCAGCTATCGCCCGACCTGGGACAGCCGCTGGGGCGTGCCGCGGGCGGGTCGCAACCTGACCTATGTCCACCACTATAACGACCTGCTGCTCGTCAACGAGCGCAACGGCCGGGTGGTCAAGGTCTATCGCAACCACTTCCGCTGGCGCTAAGCCTTTGGGCCAAAGAGGGGCCGGACCAGACAGGTCCGGCCCCTTTTTCATGCGCGCGGAACGCAGCCGATTTCCATTGTTGGCGCGGGCGGAAAGGCATAGCCTGCGCCCCGCAACAAGGGGAGAATGCACCATGAAAAAGCTTGTCCTGTTCGCCGCGCTCGCCGCGCTGTCGGCCTGTTCGCAAAAGACTGAAGAGAAACAGGAAACGCCGGCCGCACCGGCCGAGACCGCGGCGCCCGCGCCGGCGGCCGACTCGGGTTCGGGGACCGCGCCGGGGACCTATGACGTCAAGATGGCCGACGGGAAGATGGCCAGCACGACGATCAACGCCGACGGCACCTATGTCGACACCGGCCCCGACGGCAAGCAGGTCAAGGGCCTCTATGCCTCGCACGACGGCAAGGATTGCTTCGATCCCGAGGGCGATGCGCCGGGCATGTGCTGGGCGGTGACCAAGCCGGGCGCCGACGGCAGCTTCACCGCGACCGCCGACGACGGCACGGTGGTGACGGTGACGCCGAAGAAATGATCGGGCCGGGGCGGCCGGTCGTCAGTCGCCCCAGATATGGTCGGTCTGGATCCAGCCGCGCCGGCCATTGACGTCGAACTGGCACCAGCCGCCGCTGCAATCGGTGATCCGGCCGACGACGCCGGGTTCGGCGCGATAGAGGATCGCCGACGAGGTGCTTGCCGCCTCGTGCAGCGGGCGCACGTCATTGCCGGTGACGATCGCGGTGCGCGTACGGCTGAGCAGGCGCGCCGCCATCCAGCCCTGCGTGCCGTCGGGATCCTCGATCTTGCGCCAGGTTTCGTGGCGCGCGACGACCTTGACCGGCAGATTCTTGCGCCGATATTCCCAGATGACGGGCACATCGGGCGACGGGCCCTTGCGCATCCGTGCCTCGTCGACGCTGATCGACGCCCAATAGGGCAATTCGGGATCGCTCTGCGCCGCGGCGGGCGCGATGGCGGCGAGGCACAAGGCAAGCGTCAGGATTTTTTGGCTGGTCATCGGCAACCCTTGTTGCAAATCGCGCCTTTTTTCAACCGTCGGCGTCCCGCGCGATGCGGCTTTTCCACAAGGGCAAGACGCGCGCGCCCCTTGACCGTTCCCGCGCCGCACGCTCTATCGGCGCCATGCCCGATTCATCCCGTCCCCGCCGCCCGCGCGTCATCGTCACCCGCCAGTTGATGCCGCATGTCGAGGGGCGCATGGCCGAATTGTTCGACGTCGCGCTGTCGGCGCAGGATCATGCCTTTACCAAGGACGAGTTGAAGGCCGCGGTCGCCGATTGCGACGTCTTTGTGCCGACGGTGACCGACGAGATCGACGCCGAAGTGATCGCCGCGGCGGGCGAGCGGCTGAAGCTGATCGCCAATTTCGGCGCCGGGGTCGACCATATCGACCTCGCCGCCGCGCGCGCCAAGGGCATCATGGTGTCGAACACGCCGGGCGTGTTCACCGAAGATACCGCCGACATGACGATGGCGCTGATCCTCTCGGTCCCGCGCCGGCTCGCCGAGGGCGAGAAATTGATGCGTTCGGGCCAATGGCAGGGCTGGGCGCCGAGCGCGATGCTCGGCCACCGCGTCGGCGGCAAATTGCTCGGCATCATCGGCATGGGACGCATCGGCCTCGCCGTCGCACGCCGCGCGCGCGCCTTCGGCCTGTCGATCCATTATCACAACCGCCGCCGCCTGCCCGAAGCGATCGAGGAGGAATTGGGCGCAAGCTATCATGCGAGCGTCGACACGCTGCTGCGGATCAGCGACGTCGTCACGATCCATTGCCCGCATACGAGCGAGACGCACGAGATGATCCATGCGGCGCGCATCGCGTCGATGAAGCCCACCGCTTATCTGATCAACACCGCGCGCGGCGAGATCGTCGACGAAGGCGCGCTGGTCGCGGCGCTCAAGGCCGGGCGCATCGCGGGCGCGGGCCTTGACGTCTACACCCACGAACCCGCTGTCGACCCCGAACTGCTCGCGCTCGACAATGTCGTGCTGCTGCCGCACCTCGGCTCGGCGACGATCGAGGGCCGCGAGGCGTCGGGCGAGAAGGTCATCGCCAATATCCGCGCATGGAGCGACGGGCATCGCCCGCCCGACCAGGTGCTGGAGGGGTGGGTTTGATCGGAGATCACCGGGGCGGCAGTTCTAACTCGCTCTGGATTGCTTCGTCGCTTCGCTCCTCGCAATGACGAAGCGCAATAAAACTCCGTCATTGCGAGCGAAGCGAAGCAATCCAGAGCGTTACTCGCTGCCGTCGAGGATCGTCGGCCACAGGTCGCGCCAGAGCGGGTTCTCCGCCTCGATCAGAGCCAGCTTCTTTGCCCTGCTTCCACCTTTGATCTGCTTCTCGCGCGTGATCGCGGCGACCATATCCCCATGCATCTCGAACCAAACCAGCAGCTTGCAATCATAGCGCTGCGAAAACCCCGCTATCCCCTCGCGGTGCTGCCAGACGCGGCGTACCAATTGCGAGGTCACGCCAGTATAAACCGTGCCATTGCGCCGGTTCGCCATCATATAAACCGCTGGCAGGCGTTCGCGCATGGCCGCTCTGGATTGCTTCGCTTCGCTCGCAATGACGGGGGGTTTTAGTCCCCCGTCAAAATCCGATCGACGAGCTGCTTCACCGTCGGGGTGAAGTTGTTCGAATAAAAGGGATCGGTCTTGAAGTTGAACGCGGCGTGGCCCGCGAACATCAGATTCTGTTCGGGGTCGCCGCCGTGCGCGATGTCCTGCAGCGTCTTCTGGATGCAGAAGCTGCGCGGGTCGGCGAGGTAGCCGGTGGTGTAGTCGTCATGGTCCTTCCACGACGAAAAACCACAATGCGACAGGCAGCCCATGCAGTCGGTCTGGTCCTTGCGGATGATCGCCTTGTCCTCGGGGGTCACGAACACGACCGTATTGTCGGGGGTCTTCAGCGCCTCGGTATAGCCTTCGGCCGCCCAGTCGCGCGCGCGGGCGCGGTCGTGCGGGGTGACCCAGAAATTCTTGCCCTTCACCCCGACGTCGAGCTGGACGATATGATCGCCCGCTTCCTGCTTCGAATAGGGAATCTGGCGTTCCGAGCGTGCTTCGAGGTCGCGCAGGAACGGTGTGCGCACCGCGCTGGAGTAGAAGCCGGTCGGCGAGAAGCGGTGGAGCAGCACGTCGCCGTCGTCGAGGGTGCGGAGGCGATCTTTCCACGCTTGCGGGATCGGGCTTTCCTCGGTCAGCAGCGGGCGGGTGCCATATTGGAAGACGATCTGGCCGAGCTCGGGATTGTCGATCCAATCCTCCCAGTCGCGCAGATACCAGACGCCGCCCGCCATCACGATCGGCACGCTGTCGGCAATGCCCTCGGCGCGCATCGTGTCGCGCACCGCCTTGACGCGCGGATAGGGGTCCTGCGGCACCAGCGGGTCTTCGGCGTTCGACAGGCCGTTGTGGCCGCCGGCAAGCCAGGGATCTTCATAGACGACGGCGCCGAGCAGGTGCGGCACCTTGTGATAGGCGCGCTTCCACAGCGCGCGGAAGGCGCGCGCCGAGCTGATGATCGGCAGATACATGACATTGTGGCGCTCGGCGATTTCGCTGAGCTTGTACGGCATGCCGGCACCGCAGGTGACGCCCGCGATCATGCCCGGGGTGCGCGCGAGCACGCCTTCGAGGATCTGCTGCGCGCCGCCCATTTCCCACAAGACGTTGATGTTGATCGCGCCCTTGCCGCCCGACACCTCATAGGCGCGTTCGACCTGCGCCACCGCGCCTTCGATGCCATATTGGATCAGTTCTTCGTGGCGTTCCTTGCGGGTGAGCGCCTTGTAGACCTGCGGGATGATCTTGCCCTCGGCGTCATAGCTGTCGGCGTTGACCGCCGACACGGTGCCGATGCCGCCCGCGGCGGCCCAGGCGCCGCTCGACATATGGTTGGTCGCCGACACGCCCTTGCCGCCCTCGACCAGCGGCCAAACTTCACGCCCGCCATAAAGGATGGGCTTCAAACCTTTGAACACTTGAACCTCTTTCTCTGCACCACGGGCGTTCGTGCGCCATGGCCCCCATTTGCCGCCTCCGTAAGCGGAAGGCGGTCCCTTTTGTCAATCCGAACCCACCCAGCGACCGCTGAACGGGCCATAGCCACCAAGGCCGCGAGCATAGAGCTTTTCATAGGCGGCGACCATCGCTGATTCGTCGAAGCGTTCGGCGGCGACGCACCGGTTGGCGGTCCCGATTTCGCTGCGCAGCGCCGGATTTGCGGCCAGTTCGGCCAGCCCCGCCCGGAACGCGGCTTCGTCGAGGGCGATGAAGCGCCGGTTCTCGCCCGCCACCATCGCCGCGACGTCGCCGACATCGGGACTGACCACCGGCAGCCCCGCCGCCATCGCCTCGATCACGGCGATCGGCGCCTGCTCGCTCCGCGACGACAGCGCGAGGATGTCGAAATGGCCGACCCAACGATCGGGCGCGGCCATGAAGCCGGGCATGACCAGCCGATCCGCCATGCCGCAGGCGGCCGCCTCGGCCGCAATCGCCTGGCGTTCGGGTCCCTCGCCGACGATCACCAGCCGGACGTTCGATGGCAAGGTCGCCACCGCGCGGACGAGACGCGGCAGATCCTTGACCTTGCGCAGCCCGGCGACGGTGCCGATCACGACTTCGCCAGCGCGGCGTTCGAACCCCGGGATCGGCACGGTCGGTCCATGACCATAGGCTGCGACGTCGATGCCGTTGCGGATCAGATGGACACGATCGGCCCGCCACTCTTCGGTCGCAATGCGTTGCAGCAGGACCGAGGGCACCACGACGCCCAGCGCGTGCTTCAACCCGGCGCGGCGAAACAGATTGCGTTTCCAGTTCCGCCGGACGCTTTCATCCTCGTTGAAACCATCCTCATGATGGATCAGGCTGGGCGGCATATTATACCACCAGCGATTCCAGTAGAGCCGATGCGCCATCACGCCGTCCATCGCACCCCAATTGTAACTCAGCACCAGTTCGAAATTCAGCATATAGCGCATCAGGTCGCGATAGCGGCCCGGCGATGGCTTGCCGTGAAGCGGCGGCGCATCGGTCGGGAAATCGACGACGATCCCCGGCGCGATGGCATCGCGCGCACCCAGGGCATCGGGCACCGCTGACAGGATGGTGTGACGCGCGTGGTCGCCCATCAGGTTCATCAGCCGCGTCGCACGCGCTTCCTTGCCGCCCAGCGCGAAACTCGAATGGAGGTGCAGGATGCGGATCGGCCACGGCCGTGCAGAATCGTCGCCATTCACGCGGCGGGAAGCTCCATTGCCCAGCCGTCGATCGCCGCCAGCGCCTCGGGCTCGTCCATCGTCGGGGCATGGCCGACGCCGGGGACCTCGACCAGCCGCGCCTGCGGCAGTTCGGCGGTCATTTTCGCGGCGGCATCGCGCCCGAGGATGTCTGACAGTTCGCCGCGCAGCACCAGCAGCGGCACCCCGCCGAGCGCGCGATAGGCGGGCCACAGGTCGACCCCGGCATCCCCGCCGTTCGGCACGCGCAGCGGCGCCGCGATCTGCTTGTCGTAATCGGTGACGATCCGCCCCTCGGCGGTCAGCCGGTGGGTGCGCTTGGTCAGCCGCAACCAGTCGTGGATATGATAGCCAGGATAGACCGCCGCGTTGAGTTCGCCAAAGGCGCGCGCGGCGTGGATCCACGTCGGCTGGCTGCCCCCGGCGCCGATATAGTCGCGGATACGCGCGAGCCCCGCCGCCTCGAGTTCGGGGCCGACATCGTTCAGCACCGCACCGACGAGCCGCCCCGGCTGCGTCGCCGCGAGCAGCATCGACACCAGCCCGCCGAGCGAGGTGCCGACGGTGGCGAAACGATCGACCTTAAGGTCGTCAAGCAGCGCGATGACGTCCTGCACATAGGTCAGCGGGACATAGGTCATCGGGTCCTTGGCAAAAGCGCTTTCGCCGCGGCCGCGGAACTCGACGACGATGACGCGGCGGACCTGCGCGAGATGCGGTGCGAGCGCTTCGAAATCGCGCGCGTTGCGCGCGAGGCCGGGCATGCAGAGGATCGGCGGCGCACCCGCCGCCGCGTCGGGCCCGGCATAGATGCGCGCGTGCAGCCGCACGCTATCGGCCGACCACCAATAATGGTCCGCCCAGTCGCCGCGCCCGTCCGATGCCTTGTCCTGCCTGACCGAAATAACGGCTTCCCTTCTTCGCCCGCCCCCCGGGGATTCCTATCCCCTATCGCCAACCCGGCGCGGCCGCGCAAGCGATGCTTGCCTCGGCTTGCCGCTCCCGGCTTTCACCGATAAGAGGCTGGGACAATGCAGCGACCGGTCCCCGACATCCAGCCCACCTCCCCTCGCGGCAAGCGCGCGGCAGGCCCGGAGGTCGCATGACGGCCGAACTGGTTTCCCACGAACCCGCGACCGGCGCCGAAATCTGGCGCGGTGCGATCAGCGATATCGACCGCGAGGTCGAGATCGGCCGCCGCGCCTGGCCCGAATGGGCGGCGAAGCCCCTTACCTTTCGCACCGAAACGCTGCGCCGCTTCGCCGACCGGGTGAAGGCCGAGAGCGAAACGCTGGCGACGCTGATCGCGCGCGAGACCGGCAAGCCCTTGTGGGAAGCGCGCACCGAGGTGGAATCGGTCGCGAACAAGGTCAATATCTCGATCAACGCCTATGCCGAGCGCACCCCGAACCGCCGCATCGAGGGCGCGATGGGGCTGCGCAACGCGGTGCGCCACAAGCCGCACGGGCTGCTCGCGGTGCTTGGCCCCTATAATTTCCCGGCGCACCTGCCCAACGGCCATATCGTGCCGGCGCTGATCGCGGGCAATTCAGTGGCTTTCAAGCCGTCCGAAAAGACCCCGGCGACCGGCGCGATGCTCGTCGACCTCTATCACAGCGCCGGGGTGCCCGAAGAGGTGCTGCGGCTGGTGATCGGCGGCCCCGACGAGGGCAAGGCGCTCGCGGGCCATGCCGGCATCGACGGGCTGCTGTTCACCGGATCGGCGCGCACCGGGCTGGCGCTCAACCGCCAGTTCGCGAACCGCCCCGACAAGATCCTCGCGCTCGAAATGGGCGGCAACAATCCCGTCGTCGTCTGGGACACCCCCGACCTCCACACCGCGGCGATCCTTGTCGTCCAGTCGGCCTTCCTCAGCGCCGGGCAGCGCTGCACCAACGCGCGTCGCCTGATCGTCAAGGACAGCATGGCCGACCGGCTGGTCGAGGAAGTGCGCAAGCTGACGAACCGGCTGATCGTCGACGAGCCCTTTGCGACGCCGCCGCCCTATATGGGGCCGGTGATCGATAACGAGGCCGCCGACGGGCTGACCGAAAGCTTCCTGATCCTGATGTCGAACGGCGGCAAGGTCGTCCGCCACATGACGCGCCCGGTCAAGGATCGCCCCTTCCTGACCCCCGGCATCATCGACGTCACCGACATGCCCGAACGTCCCGATATCGAATTGTTCGGCCCCCTGCTCCAGATCGTGCGCGTCGACAGTTTCGAGGCGGCGATCGCCGAGGCGAACAACACCGCCTTCGGCCTGTCGGCGGCGCTGATCGGCGGGTCGCCGCAGCTCTACGACCAGTTCTGGGCGAATGCGCGCGCAGGGGTCATAAACTGGAACCGCCCGACCAACGGCGCCTCGTCGGCGGCGCCCTTCGGCGGGGTCGGGCTGTCGGGCAACCATCGCCCGAGCGCCTTTTACGCCGCCGATTATTGCGCCTATCCGGTCGCGAGCAGCGAAAGCGACGCCGTGCGCGCCTCGATCGGCGTCGGCCTGCGCGACCCCGAGGAATCGCAGCTGGTGGCGAAGAAGTTCCTCTGAACAGTTCCCGCCGGCAAGCGGGTCAATTTTACCTACACCCCCGTCAACAAAGCCTGCTTTGCCATATCGGCGGGCGCGGACCATCTACGCTGGATGGAAAAGACTCCCCCTTCCACCGGCAAGCTGTGGCTCGTCGGCGCCGGCCCCGGCGATCCCGACCTGCTGACGCTGCGCGCGGCGCGATTGCTGACGAGCGCCGACCTGGTCGTGCATGACGGGCTGGTCGGCGACGGCGTGCTCGCGCTGATCCCGGCGCATGTCGAGCGCATCTCGGTCGCCAAGCAGCGCAGCCGCCACACGATGAAGCAGGAGGCGATCAACGAGCTGCTCGTGCGCGAAACGCAGGCCGGCAAGCAGGTCGTGCGGCTGAAGGGCGGCGATCCGTTCATTTTCGGGCGCGGCGGCGAGGAACTCGACGCGGCGCGCGAAGCGGGCGTTGCCTGCGAAGTCGTCCCCGGCATCACCGCCGCCGCCGGATGCGCCGCGCAGGCGGGGCTGCCGCTGACGCACCGCGAGGATGCGAGCGCGGTGAGCTTCGTCGCGGGGCAGTGCAAGGATCTGTCCGACCAGGACTGGTCGGGGCTCGCGGGGCATGGCCGCACGCTCGTCATCTACATGGGGCTCGCGACCGCATCGGCCATCGCCGACAAGCTGATCGCCGACGGCGTATCGCCCGACCTGCCCGTCGCGGTGGTCGAACGCGGCACCACCAAGGATGCCCGCGTGCTGCGCACGCTGCTCACCGATCTCGGCGACCTCGTCGCGCGCGAACGCGTCGCCAGCCCAGCGCTGATCATCGTCGGCAAGGTCGCGGCGCGCGCCGACGCGCTCGACTGCCTCGGCGCCCCCGGCATCGCTCAAAACATAGAAAATATAAGGGACTTCACATGAAATTGCTCACGGGCAACGACCTGAAAACAGGTTTCGTCACCTGGTGGACCGGCGCCGACTGGTCGCTGCACATCGAGGATGCCGCCGACGTCGGCGAGCATGGCGAGGCGGTGCTCGCCGTCGAGGAGGCTGCGCGCCGCGTCAATGCGCCTTACATCATCGCGGGCGAAGCAACCGCCGATGGTCCGCGCCCCGCGCATATCAAGGACCGCATCCGCGCATTGGGTCCGACCGTGCGCCCCGACCTGACATTGAAACCCGCCGATCCTGCGGCCGGCGACTGGGTGATCTGACATGTATAAATATGACGAATATGACCATGCGATGGTCGCCGCCCGCGTCGCCGAATTTTCGGACCAGGTGAAGCGCCGCCTTGCCGGCGAAATCACCGAGGACCAGTTCAAGCCGCTGCGGCTGATGAACGGCCTCTATCTCCAGCTGCACGCCTATATGCTGCGCGTCGCGGTGCCCTATGGCACGCTCGACAGCCGCCAGATGCGGATGCTCGCGCATATCGCGCGCAAGTACGACCGCGATTACGGCCATTTCACCACGCGCCAGAATATCCAGTATAACTGGATCAAGCTGGAGGATGCGCCCGCGATCCTCGAGGATCTCGCGTCGGTCGAGATGCATGCGATCCAGACGAGCGGCAATTGCATCCGCAACATCAGTTCGGACCAGTGGGCGGGCGCCGCCGCCGACGAGATCACCGATCCGCGTCCGTGGGCCGAACTGCTCCGCCAATGGTCGAGCTTCCACCCCGAATTCAGCTATCTGCCGCGCAAGTTCAAGATCGCCGTCATCGCCGCAGACGAGGATCGCGCCGCGATGCGCCTGCACGACATCGGCATCCAGATCGTCGAGAAGGACGGCCAGCACGGCGCGGCCTTCTACGTCGGCGGCGGCATGGGCCGCACCCCGATGATCGCGCCGCTGATCAAGGATTTCGTGCCGCTCGACGACATGCTGAGCTATGCCGAGGCGTGCCTGCGCGTCTACAACCGCTATGGCCGCCGCGACAATATCTACAAGGCGCGGATCAAGATCCTGATCCACGAACTCGGCGCCGACGAATATCGCCGCCAGGTCGAGGAAGAGTTCGTCCATGTGAAGTCGCTGGGCATCGACCCGCCGAAGGCCGAGTTCGACCGCATCGCCGCACAATTCGCGCCGCCGCCGCTCGACGCATCGGCACCCGACGAAATCGACCGCAGCGATCCCGACTTCGCGGTCTGGGTCGACCAGAATGTCGCCGCGCACAAGCTGCCCGGCCATGCGATCGTCAACATCAGCCTGAAGCCCGTCGGCGGCATCCCCGGCGACGCATCGTCGGCGCAGATCGACCTGATGGCCGACCTTGCGGAGAAATACGGCCATGACGAGCTGCGCGTCACCCATGCGCAGAACATCGTGCTGCCGCATGTCCGCAAGGCCGACCTTTACGCGATCTGGCAGGCGCTCGACGCCGCAGGGCTCGCGACGCCGAACCTCGACCTGATCAGCGACATCATCGCCTGCCCCGGCCTCGATTATTGCAGCCTCGCCAATGCGCGCTCGATCCCGGTCGCGCAGAAGATCGCGACGCGCTTCTCCGATCTCGGCCGCCAGAAGGAACTTGGTGAGCTCAAGCTCAAGATTTCGGGCTGCATCAACGCCTGCGGGCATCACCACGCCGGCCACATCGGCATCCTGGGGGTCGATCGCAAAGGCACCGAAAACTACCAGCTTCTGCTCGGCGGATCGGGCGCGGAGGATGTGTCGCTCGGCACGATCACCGGCCCCGGCTTCGACGAGGACGGCGTCGTCGATGCGATCGAGCGCGTCACCGACAAATATCTCGCCGAACGCGCCGAGGGCGAGCGCTTCGTCGACACCTATCGCCGCATCGGCATGGCCCCCTTCAAGGAGGCGATCTATGGTTGAGCGCGCCGATAATCAGTCCCTTCCGCAAGCGGAAGGGTGGCATACGGACGGCGAGGAACCCTGCGTCACCCTCGACGCCTTTCTGTCGCAGTCGAACGCGACCGCGGTGCGGCTCGAGCCGGACGAGGATGCGCGCGCGCTGATCCCGCATCTCGACCGGCTCGCGCTGATCGAGGTTGCTTTCCCGAAGTTCCGCGACGGGCGCGGCTATTCGTCGGCGCGCATCCTGCGCGAGGCGGGCTATGTCGGCGAATTGCGCGCGCAGGGCGACGTGCTGGTCGACCAGATCGCCTATATGAAACGCTGCGGCTTCGATACATTCGCGCCCGAAAAGGACCTGAACCCCGCCGATGTCGAGGCAGCGCTCAGCCGCTGGCCCGAGCATTATCAGGGCGCGGCCGACGGCGCGGTGCCGATCTGGAAGCTGAGGCATGGCTGAGGTGAGGGTCTCTCCCCCCAACACCGGCGAAGACCGCACGCGCGACCGCATCGACGTCGCGCCGCGCTTCGCGCCGACCGACGTCATCCGGCTGAATAATCTGTTCCGCGGCCAGGACGCCGCCGAGGTCGTCGCGAGCGTGATCGGCGCCGGGCTGCTCGGCGAGACCGCGATCGTGTCGAGCTTCGGCGCCGAGAGCGCGGTGCTGCTGCACCTCGTCACGCGCGCCGCGCCCGACATGCCGGTGCTGTTCCTCGACACCGGCAAGCATTTCCCCGAAACCTTGGCCTATCGCGACGAACTGGCGGCGAAGCTCGGGCTGAATATCGTCAACCTGACCCCCGATCCCGACGACCTCGCGGCGAAGGACGCGACCGAGTTGCGCTGGTCCTACGACCCCGACGGCTGCTGCGAGATCCGCAAGGTCAAGCCGCTCGAAAAGGCGCTGGCCGATTTCGACACCTCGATCACCGGGCGCAAGGGCTTCCAGGCCTCGACGCGCACCGGCCTGCCGCGCTTCGAACTCGACGGCAACACCGGCCGGCTGAAGTTCAACCCGCTCGCCAACTGGTCGCGCGCCGACCTCGACGCCTATTTCGAGGCGCACGACCTGCCGCGCCACCCGCTCGAAGCCGAGGGCTATCCGTCGATCGGCTGCTCGCCCTGCACCTCGAAGGTCAAACCCGGCGAAGACCCCCGCTCGGGCCGCTGGCGCGGCTGGGACAAGACCGAATGCGGCATCCACAGCGAAGTGACGCCGATCGACGACAATCCGGCGAACGACCCGGCGTTCTGAGATAGCCGTCATCCCAGCGAAAGCTGGGATCGCTGGGAACCTTGCGCTACGCTGTCGGCATGAGCCGTGGCGGACATGTGTACATCATGACGAACAAGCGCGGTGGCGTGCTCTATATCGGAGTCACGGCGGACATTTCGGCACGCGTTTTCCAGCACAAGACCGGCAAAGGCTCAGCTTTCTGTCGAAAATATGGATTAACCACGCTTGTGCTCGCCGAGGAATATCCAACGATCGAAGAGGCCATCGCACGCGAAAAAGCGATGAAGGCTTGGAAGCGGCAATGGAAAATCGAGTTGATCGAAGCAGGCAATCCAGATTGGAGTGATCTGGCGGCCAATATTCTTTGACCGTCGTTCCAGCGAAAGCTGGGACCGCTATCGTCCCGCTAAACCGCCAGCGATCCCAGCTTTCGCTGGGATGACGTGTTGGTGATCGAGCTACTCATAATCCTCATAGGCCATGCTGTCGTCGGCGAGGTCGCTGAACTTGGTCGTCTTCGCCTCGAAGTGCAGGCGGACCTTGCCGGTCGAACCGTGACGCGATTTGGCGACGATGACTTCGGCGAGGCCGAAGACGCGTTCCATTTCGGCGGCCCATTCCTCGTGCTGGGCGTGGATCTTGACGTCGTCGCCCTCGACCGGGCGCTTGGGCTCGCGCGCCGCGACATAATAATCCTCGCGGAACACGAAGAGCACCATGTCGGCGTCCTGTTCGATCGAGCCCGATTCACGAAGGTCGGAGAGCTGCGGCCGCTTGTCCTCGCGGCTTTCGACCTGGCGGCTGAGCTGCGAGAGCGCCATCACCGGAACATGAAGTTCCTTCGCCAAGGTCTTCAGGCCGCGTGAGATTTCGGAGATTTCCTGCACGCGGTTGTCGCCGCTTTTCGACGACCCCTGCAGCAGTTGGAGATAGTCGACGATGATGAAGCCGATGCCGTGGCGTCGCTGGAGCCGCCGCGCGCGGGTGCGCAGACCGGCGATCGTCAGGCCCGGCGTGTCGTCGATGAACAACGGCAAGGTCTGGAGCGCCTGCGCGGCGCGGGAGAGCTGCTGGAACTGTTCCTTGCTGATCTTGCCCATGCGCAGCGCCTCGCCCGAGACGCCCGACTGTTCGGCGAGCACGCGCGTCGCGAGCTGGTCCGCCGACATTTCGAGGCTGAAGAAGGCGACCTTGGCGCCCATATTCTTCTCGGGCGGGATGCCGTCCTCCTCGTCGCGGCGGAAGCGTTCGGCGGCGTTATAGGCGATGTTCGTCGCAAGCGAGGTCTTGCCCATACCCGGACGGCCCGCGAGGATCATCAAGTCCGAATTGTGCATGCCGCCGATCTTGGCGTTCATACTGCCGATGCCGGTGGTGATCCCCGACAGATGGCCGCCCGAATTGAGCGCGCGTTCGGCCGCCTGCAGCGCGACGAGGCTCGCCTGGCTGAAATTCTTGACCGTCCCCATCTCGGCCTCGCCGCCCGCGACACGGTAGAGCGCGGTTTCGGCTTCCTCGATCTGCGCCTGCGGGTCGACGCGCTCACTCGTGTCGAGCGCATTGTCGACGAGCGTGCGGCCGACGCCCGCGAGTTCGCGCAAGAGCGCGAGGTCGAAAATCTGCTTGGCGAAATCGCGCGCGCCGATCAGGCCCGCACCGCTGCCGGTCAGCTGCGCAAGATAGCCGGGCCCGCCGACCGCCTTCATCGCCTCGTCGGCCTCGAAAAAGGGCTTGAGCGTGACCGGGGTCGCGATGCTGTTGCGCTCGATCAGCGCCATCGTCTGCTGGAAGATGCGGCCGTGCAGCGGTTCGAAGAAATGATCGGGGTGGAGCTGGACGGGCAGATCCTCGACGACTCGGTTGTCGATCAGGATCGCGCCGAGGAAGGCGGCCTCGGCCTCGATATTGCGCGGCAATTGGCGGTCGTCCCCCGGCGAGGCCGGGGCGGGAACAAGGGCAAATTCAGGCATAGCCATCCTCATGCGCCGAGGGCCGGAGCGGTGCAACCGGCGATATGGCCCCGCATATCATATCTGGGGATTGCTGTGCATAAGTCACCGCTTGCCCTTCAAGCACGGCCAAGTAGAAGCACGGACAGCATGACCGACGCCGACCCCGCCAAACAGCGCATCATTTCGATCGAGCTCGACGAGGGTTCGATCGTCTGGCGTAACCCCGACGTCGAGCAGGAGCGGCGCGTCGCGATCTTCGACCTGATCGAGGACAACAAGTTCGTGCCCCAGCGCGGGCATGCCGATGGCTATGCCGGGCCCTATCGTTTGATGCTGCGTGTCGAGGACGGCCGCCTGATCTTTGAAATCAGCCGCGAAGATGGATCACCGCTCGAGGCGATCATCCTCGGCCTCGGGCGCTTTCGCCGCCCGATCCGCGACTATTTCGCGATCTGCGATAGCTATTACCAGGCGATCAAGACCTCGACCGCGCAGCAGATCGAGACCGTCGACATGGCGCGGCGCGGGCTGCATAACGAGGCGGCCGAGATGCTGATGGACCGGCTCGACGGCAAGATCGCGGTCGATTTCGATACCGCGCGGCGGCTGTTCACGCTGATCTGCGTGCTGCATATCAAGGGCTGACCATGGCGACGGGGGCGATCAAGAGCGGCGGCAAGAAGCCGGCCAAGCCGGGCCGCGACTGGCGCGGCGCGCTGCTGCGCCTGCTCAAGCGCATCGGTGCGGCGCTGCTGCTGAGCCTGCTCGCCATCGGCCTCGCGCTGTGGTGGGCGGCGCGCTGGGCGCCGGCGCGCGACCAATATCCGTGGCAGGGGGTGACGATCGACGCGTCGAACGGGACGGTCCATTGGGGATCGATCAAGGCCGCGGGCGCCGACTTCGCCTATATCGCTGCAACCAGCGGTGCCGACCGGGTCGACCCGGCCTTTGCGCGCAACCTGCGCGATGCCGCGCTCGCCGACGTGCAGGCGGGGGCGATCCACCGCTATGACCTGTGCCGCCTCGCCACCGACCAGGCGGCCAATTTCATCCGCAATGTCCCGCGCCGCAAAGACATGTTCCCCGCAGCCATCTGGCTCGACTTCGACGACCGTTGCCCCGACCGGCCGACGCGCGCGCTGCTGCTGTCCGAACTGACGACTTTCCTCGCGCAGATCGAGGCGCATACCGGCAAGGAAAGCCTGATCGCGCCGAGCCCGGCCTTCGAGGCCGAATATCAGGTGACGCGGAGTATTGCGCGCACCACCTGGCTGCGCCGCGATTTTTTCACCCCCGAATATGGCGCGCACCCCTGGGCGATGTGGCAGGCGAACGACTATATGCGCATCGCGGGCGCCGACGGCACCGTCGGCTGGAACGTCGTGCGCCCCGACGGAGACATCAAATGAGCGAAGAGACGATCGACGCGCTGATCGACGCCGCGCGCGACGCCGCGAGCCGGGCCTATGCGCCCTATTCGGGCTTTCACGTCGGCGCCGCGCTGCTGCTCAAGGACGGCAGCGTCGTCACCGGCGCCAATGTCGAAAATGCAAGCTATGGCCTGACGCTCTGCGCCGAGACCGCCGCGATCGCCAAGATCGCCAACGAGGGCTGGATCGGCGAGCTCGCCGAGGTCGCGATCGTCGGCGGGCGGCCCGACGGCGATGCGCTGATCGGCAGCGATCCGGTCAACCCGTGCGGACGCTGCCGCCAGATATTGAACGAGGCCGCCGAGCGGTCGAAGACCGACATCCTCGTCCATTGTGCCTCGGGCGACGGCAACGCGGTGAAGAGTTACCGGCTCAGCGAGTTGCTGCCGGCCGCTTTCGGGCCGAAGGACCTTGGCCTGATCGACTGACCGCTTGCGCAAAGCGCAGCGCCCCGACAAGACAACGCCATGGCCATTCTTTCCGACCGCTGGATTCGCGAAGCCGCCCGAACGCAGGGCATGATCGAACCGTTCGTCGAGGCGCAGCGCCGCGACGGGTGCATCAGCTATGGCCTTTCCTCCTATGGCTATGACGCGCGCGTCGCGCCCGAATTCAAGATCTTCACCAATGTCGACAGTACGATCGTCGATCCCAAGGACTTCGACCCCAAGAATTTCGTCGACCGCGAAACCGATGTCTGCATCATCCCGCCGAACAGCTTCGCGCTCGCCCGCACGGTCGAATATTTCCGCATCCCGCGCGACGTGCTGGTGATCTGCCTCGGCAAGTCGACCTATGCGCGCTGCGGCATCATCGTGAACGTCACCCCGCTCGAGCCCGGCTGGGAAGGCCATGTGACGCTCGAATTTTCGAACACCACACCCCTGCCCGCCAAGATTTACGCCAATGAAGGCGCGTGCCAGTTCCTGTTCCTGCAGGGCAATGAGCCGTGTGAGACGAGCTACGCCGACCGCGCGGGCAAATATATGGGGCAAAAGGGCGTCACGCTGCCCAAGCTTTGATGCGGCAACCCTGGCGACCGCAGCTTGCTTTGACCGGATAAATTGATAACGTTCCCATAAATCATAAACGGGGATGCCATCATGAAATTCGGGTCGGCTCTGCTGGCGCTTGGTGCGCTGTTTTCTTCCACCACAGCCCATGCCGAGGGCTGGCTGAAAGTCGACGGCACAAAGATCGTCGACGACGGCGGCGAGCCGGTGATCCTGCGCGGCATGGGGCTCGGCGGGTGGATGCTGCAGGAGGGCTATATGCTCAAGCTCGGCGCGGTCGGGCAGCAGCACAGGATCCGCGCGAAGCTGGTCGAACTGGTCGGCGAAGAGCGCACGGCGACCTTCTACCGCGCCTGGCTCGACAACCACACCACCGAGGCCGACATTGCGCAGATGGCGGCGTGGGGCTTCAACTCGGTGCGGCTGCCGATCCATTTCGACCAGCTCACGCTGCCCGTGGACAAGGAACCCAAGGCCGGGGTCGACACCTGGCACGAGGAGGGCTTCGCGCGCATCGACAAATTGCTCGCGTGGAGCAAGGCGAACCGCATCTGGCTGATCCTCGACCTCCATGCCGCGCCGGGCGGGCAAGGCAACGACCTCGCGATTTCCGACCGCGACCCGACCAAGCCCTCGCTGTGGGAGAGCGCGGAGAACCAGCGCAAGACGGTGGCGCTGTGGACGAAGCTCGCGGCGCGCTACAAGGACGAGCCGTGGATCGGCGGTTACGACCTGATCAACGAACCGAACTGGAGCTTCGCCACCCCCGGCAAGGGCAATGGCTGCGACGAGACCGAGAACAGGGCAGTCTGGGACCTGCAACAGCGGATCACCGCGGCGATCCGCGGCGTCGACAAGCGGCATATCGTCATCGTCGAGGGCAATTGCTGGGGCAATAATTACAAGGGCCTGCCGCCGGCATGGGACGCCAATATGGTGCTCAGCTTCCACAAATATTGGAACCGCAACGACGCGGCGAGCATCGCCGATATCGTGAAATTGCGGACCAGCTATGGCCGCCCCGTCTGGCTGGGGGAATCGGGCGAGAACAGCAATGTCTGGTATCGTGACGCGATCCAACTCGTCGAGGGCGAAGGCATCGGCTGGAATTTCTGGCCCTGGAAGAAGATCGGTTTCAACCAGCCGCTCGAGATCGCGGCCGGCGACGGCTGGATGAAGATCACCGCCTGGGCGACGGGCAAGGGGCCGAAGCCCGCGCCCGACGAAGCCTTTGCCGCGATGATGCAATTGACCGAAAATACGCGGTTCGACCGCACGATCCCCAAGCCCGACGTCATCGACGCGATGTTCCGTCAGCCACATGATGCCAGCGCACAAGCCTTTGTGGAGCGCAGGCTCGGCACCGCGCCGTTGACGGTCCGCGCCGTCGATTATGACCTCGGCCCCGCCGACGTCGCCTATCGCGACAGCGTCGACGCCAATTATCACGTCGCAACGGGCGGCGAGCGCACGCCGTGGAACAATGGCACGACCTTTCGCAACGACGGCGTCGATATCGCGCGCGCATCGGACGGCACGCCCTATGTCGACGACTTCGTGACCGGCGAATGGATGCGCTACAGCCTCGACGCCGCGACGGCGGGGCGCTGGCGCGTCACCATCCGCGCGCGCTCGGCCAAGGGCGGGACGATCGCGCTCGGCGACCGCGAAATCCACGTACCGGCCGGGGGCGAGTGGCAGACGATCGCCCTGCCCGATCTAAGCATGAAGGCCGGGCCCAACGCGCTCATCCTGCGCGCGGCCGCCTGCGACGACTGTGAAATCAACGACTTGGCGCTGGCGCCCCTTCCTTGACGGCACCGGTGCAATGCCGCATATTTGCGCGGTTCTGGAGGGGTTCCAAATGATCGACCGCAATATTCCCGAGGCCAATGACGAGCGCTGCGACCGCAAGGACTGGTCGGCGCCGCAATTGCGCAGCATCACCCCCGCGCGCCGTACGCGCGGCGGCAGCGGCGAGGCCAATGGCGACATCGACGGGCTGATCTACGACCTGAGCTGACCTGTCCGCCTGAGCGGCGGAACCTCCGGCGCCTCCGCGCGTCCTGACTGCACAAGCGGTCGGGGCGCTGAGTGGAGGATGACCCATGTCCATGATTGCCGTCTTCATCGGCCGCCTGTTCATCGCCGTGATTTTCGTCGTGTCGGGGATCAACAAGCTGATCCATGTCGCCGACACCAACGCCATGATTTCGGCCGCGGGCCTGCCCGCCGGGCTCGCGATCCCGACCGGCCTCTTCGAAACGGTCGCGGGCATCTGCATCGCGCTCGGCATCGCGACGCGACTGTTCGCGATCCTGCTCGCGGGTTTCGTGCTGCTCACCATTCTCTTCTTCCACCGCGAGTTTGGCGATCCGATGCAGGCGATGGCGGCGATGAAGAATCTCGCGATCGCCGGCGGGCTGCTCTGCCTGTTCGGCTATGGCCATACCCGCTGGAGCTATGACGCGCTGCGCCAGCGCCGCCGCGACGAGCTGGCGAAGCACCAGGCCGAGGCCCGGTTGACCGAAGCCGAACTGCGCGCCGCGCGCGCCGAAGGCCGCGCCGAGGCCGTCGGCGCCCCGGTAGCGGTCACCAAGCGCCCCTTCTGGCGGCGCTGACGCCTTTCGCTTGGCAAGCCCGCGCGCCTGCGCTAGCCTCCACTTAACGTTTACGTAAAGGGAGAGCTGGCCATGGCGGGGACCCGCGAGTTCGACATCATCGTCTATGGCGCGACCGGCTTTACCGGCCGGCTCGTCGCCGAATATTTCGTCCAGCATTATGGCGGCCGCGCCGACGCGCCCAAATGGGCGATGGCGGGACGCAGCGCCGACAAGCTCGCCGAGGTGCGCGACCTGATCGGCGCGCCGAAGGACACGCCGCTCGTCGTTGCCGACGCAAGCGACCTTGCCAGCCTCGACGCGATGGCCGCGCGCACTTCGGTCGTGCTGACCACGGTCGGCCCCTACCAGCTCTATGGCAGCGACGTCGTCGCGGCCTGCGTCAAGGCGGGCACCGCCTATGCCGACCTGTGCGGCGAACCCGGCTGGATGCGCGAGATGATCGACGCGCACCAGGACGCGGCCAAGGCGTCGGGCGCGCGCATCACCTTCAGCTGCGGTTTCGACTCGATCCCCTTCGACCTCGGCGTGCTGTTCCTGCAGGCCGAGGCGGCGAAACGCCACGGGAGCCCCGCGCCGCGCGTCAAGGGCCGCGTCCGCAAGATGGCGGGCGGCGCATCGGGCGGTACGATCGCCAGCCTGACCGAGACGCTGAAGGCGGTCGCGAAAAAGCCGTCGCTCGCGCTGCTGCTCAAATCGAGCTTCGCGCTCACCCCGGGGTTCGACGGCCCGTCGCAGCCGAGCGGGCTGATCCCCGAATATGACGGCGCGACGGGCACCTGGACCGCGCCCTTCGTGATGGCGCCGATCAACACCAAGAATGTCCACCGCACCAATTTCCTGCTCGGTCACGCGTGGGGCGCCGACCTCGTCTATGACGAGATGGTGATGACGACGATCGGCGACGCCGGAAAGGCGATGGCCGAAGCGATGGCGAAGGCGAACCCCTTCGGCGAATCCAAGCTCCAGCCCGGCGAAGGGCCGAGCAAGGAAGAGCGCGAGAATGGCTTCTACGACATTCTCTTCATCGGCGAATATCCCGACGGAACGAGCATCCGTGCCAGCGTGCAGGGCGACCGCGACCCGGGTTACGGCTCGACGTCGAAGATGCTCGCCGAAACCGGCATGGCGCTGCTCGCGAACAAGGGCGATGGCGGCGTATGGACCCCGGGCGCGCTGCTCGGCGATGCGCTGATCGACCGGCTGACCGCCAATGCCGGACTGACTTTCCAGATCGAGGAATAGAATCAGAATGACGACCTCTCCCAGCGCGCTCGACGCGCTGCTCTCGACGCTGCGCACCGAAGACGGCGTGGCCAAGGCGCATATCGACGACGGATGGATGCAGGGCCGCACCGCCTATGGCGGGATCAGCTCGGCGGTCGCGCTTGCCGGCGCGATGGCGCTGCACCCGACCGAAACCCCGCTGCGCTATGCGCAGATCAGCTTCGTCGGCCCGGTCGGCGGCGATTGCACCGTCGACACCCGCGTGCTGCGCCAGTCGAAATCGTCATTGTTCGTCGACGCCGGCGTATCGAGCGACATGGGCTTCGGCACCGCCGCGACCTTCGCCTTCTCGGGCGACCGGCCGAGCCACCTCGACCACAACAGCCTGTCGATGCCCGACGCGCCGCCCCCCGAGGAGCTGGCGCCGGTCCCCGACCACAAGGCGCGCCCCAGCTTCGTGCGCCATTTCGACATGCGCCCGACCACCGGCCCGCGCTTCAACTGGAAGAGCGACGTCGGCGATTATCTGACCTGGGTGCGCTTCGTCGAGGAACCCGCGTGCCACCCCGCGGTCGCCTTGCTCGCGATGGGCGATGCCCTGCCCCCCGCCGCGATGGCGCTGTTCACCGAATTCGGCCCGATCAGCTCGATGAACTGGACGGTCAACATGCTCAGCGGCACACCCGAGACCGAGGACGGCTGGTGGCTGCTCTCGGCAAAGACCGGCTTCGCGCGCGGCGGCTTTTCGGTGCAGGACATGATGATCTGGAACCGCGCCGGCGAACCGGTGGTCAGCGGCAGCCAGGGGATCGCGATCTACGCCTGAGCGTCGATCGGCAAGACCACCGCGGCATCGAGCCCGCTCGCGTCGCCGCGGTTGGCGATGACCAGCCGCCCGCCTTCGCCCTCGGCCAGCGCCTTGGCGATCGCCAGCCCCAGCCCGGCGCCGCCGGTGGCGCGGTTGCGCGACGCCTCGCCACGCGCAAAGGGTTCGACGAGGTCGGCGATCCGCGCCGGGTCGATCCCCGGCCCGTCGTCGCGCACGATCAGCTTCAGCTCCGTGTCGGTCCGTTCGACGATCAGCGCCGCGCTGCCCGCATAGGCGAGCGCATTGTCGATCAGGTTGCGCAGCGCGCGCCGCAGCAGCAGCGGGCGGCCGCTGAGCGCAGGCAGCGCCGGCATCGCCTCCGGCCCCGCCACCGGCTTGCCCATCGTGCGATATTCCTCGCCCATCTGGGCGAGCAAGGTCGCCGCGTCATAAATTTCGGGCGCTTCCTTGCCCGCGCCGCTGCGCGCCACCGCGAGGATGTCGGCGAGCATCGCGGTCATCTCGTCGATCGTCGCGATCATCTTGTCGCGCAGCTTGTCGTCCTCGACCGCCTCGACGCGCACGCGCAGGCTGGCAAGCGGGGTACGCAGGTCGTGGCCGACCGCGCCGAGCATCCGGTCCTTGTCGGCGAGCATCGTCGCGATCCGCGCGCGCGAGGCGTTGAAGGCGCTGATCACGTCGCGCACGTCCGACGGCCCCTCTTCGAGCAAGGGCGGCCCGTCACCCATCGGGTCGCGCCGCACCGCCTGCGTCAGCGTGCGCAGCGGCTGCGCCGCGCGCCAGGCGATCAGCAGCACGGGGACGAGGATGAGCATATAGAGCGACAGCGTCTGCCAGATCAGGAAACCCTGCAGCCGTTTGCCCTCGGCTGGGAGCCAGCTGCGCACGACGACATAGCGCCCGCCGATTTTCGCCGACACGATCGCGGTGCGCGCGGGACCGTGCATCTTCTCCATCTTCGGGCGCGGTGGCAGCACCCATGCCTGCACCTGTTCGGCATCGAGCCCTGCCTGTTCGAGTTCCGCCGCGACATGCGCCGCGAGGTCGGCATCGGCGCGCGCGCGCGGCGGCGGCGCGAAGGGCGTGTCGCGGACCTGAAGGCGCGGCTGGCGCTTCGCCGGCGGGGCATCGGGCACCGTGTCATAGGGATCGGCGATCGCGCCGCGGCGATCACGTTCGAGCGCGTCGATGATCCGCGCCACCGCCATGCCGCCGCCATTGGCATAGGCCTGTTGCCGCTGGCCGCGCGCCAGCAGCGCGAAGTTGATCGCCTGCGCGACGAACAGCGCCACCGCGACCGCGAGCACCATCTGCCCGACGAGATTGCGGGGCCAGGGCCGAAGCTTCACGTCGCGCCGCCCAGCCGCTTGACCTCGCAGGCGAGCGTATAGCCCCCGCCCCACACGGTCTTCACGAGTTGCGGGTGCGCGGGGTCTGCCTCGATCTTCTTGCGCAGGCGGCTGATCAGATTGTCGATCGCGCGATCGAAGATGTCGGCCTCGCGCCCGCGTACGAGGTCGAGCAACCGGTCGCGGCTCATCACCTGCCGCGGGTGGCGCACCAGCGCGTGGAGCAGGTGATATTCGCCCGACGACAGTGCGACCTCCTCGCCCGCCTCGTCGACGAGCACGCGTTCGACCTCGCGCAGCACCCACGGGCCAAAGGCGAAGGCGGTGCCGCCGGGGTCGAGCATGCGCCCGCCCGCCTGCGTCCGGCGCAGCACGGTGCGGATGCGCGCGACCAGTTCGCGCGGGTTGAAGGGTTTGACGACATAATCGTCGGCCCCGATCTCCAGCCCGATGATCCGTTCGGTATCCTCGGCGCGCGCGGTCAGCAGGATCACGGGGATACTGCTCGTCTCGCGCAAATGGCGCGTCAGCGACAATCCGTCCTCGCCGGGCATCATGATGTCGCTGACGACCAGGTCGATGCTCTGCGCGCGCAGCACCGACCGCGCCTCGGCGGCGTTGGCCGCATCTGTTACGGCGAAGCCCTGCGCCGACAGATAGTCGGTCAGCGGCTCGCGGATCGACGGCTCGTCGTCGATCAGCAGGATGCGCGGCGCGTCGCTGTCACTCATTCGGATGAAATCCCGGTAATAGTTCGCCCACCGGCCAGGGGAAGCCGGTGGGCGATAGCTGGCAGGGACCAGCGGCAAAGGCAATGCCAGGGAGGGGGAAGAGCCTGCCGTTGCCGCCGGTCCGCTGCCGATCATTCGCCGGCGGGGGCTGCCGGCGGAGCGGCGCGCTTCGCCTTCCACGCGCCGCGCTGCGCCTGGCGTTCCTCGGCGGTCACCTGGCCGTCCTTGTTGGCGTCGGCGGCGTCGAAGCGCGCGAGCGCCGCGGTCTGGAATTCAGCCTGGCTGATCGCCTTGTCGCCATTGGTGTCGGCCTTCATCATGCCGCCGCGACCGCCGGGGCCACCATGATGGCCGCCATGCTTGCCGCGATGGCCGCGCATGCCGGGGCCGCGCTTGCCGGGTTCGCCGGCTTCGGCACGCTTTTCGCCGCGCTCGGCGCGCTTCGCCTGACGGTCGGCCGAGGCCTGGTCCCATTCGGCCTTGCTGACGTTGCCGTCCTTGTTCGCGTCGAGCCGTTCAAAGGCCTTGGCGCGCATTTCGGCATGCCGCGCGGCGCGGTCGGTGGCGTCGAGCTTGCCGTCCTTGTTCGCATCCATTTTTGCGAACATCGCGGTCGCATTGGCCTGCGCCTCGGCGCGGGTCACGGTGCCATTGCCGTCGGCATCGGCCTTGGGACCCATGCCCGGTGCGGCGAGAACGGGCACGGCGACCAGCGCGGCGCCGAGCGTCAAAAGGGTGAGCTTCTTCTTCACGGTACGAACTCCTGATGCGGAGCCGAAGGGGGCCGGCTCTCGATGAAGCCGGTCTAGGGGGCACTTGTCCCAGCGCCATGCCGGTTTGGCGGAAAATTGTCGCAAATTGTCGCAGAAATCAGCGGCGGTTCATCGCTGCGAAAGTTCGAGGCCCCGGAAACAGGTAAGCCCCGTCGCATTTCTGCGGCGGGGCTCCCTAGGTTCCGTCCGAAGAACGGGACCATCTCCACTCTCACTTTCGGTCAAGTAGAACCAAGAAGCGCCCGCACCGCCGGATGGTTCCGGCGGGCGCGCGAGTTTTTACACGACCTTCTTCGCCGCGAAGGCGCCGAGGATCACGAACAGCGCGACCAGCGCGAGCCCGATGAAGAACAGGATCTTGGCGATCCCGGCCGACGCGCCGGCGATGCCGCCAAAACCCAGCACCGCGGCGAGCAGCGCGATCACGGCGAAAATCAAAGCCCATTTGAACATTGGAAATCTCCTCGACAAAGCACAGTCCATGAGCGCGCGGCACCGACCTCCGAAGCAGCGCGCATAGGCCCCTGCCGGAGAGAGACGACCTTTGGCCGCGCCTCGATAATCTGAATGTTGGTTGCGCCGGATAAACGGCGGCGGCCGGGAAAGGTTCCGGGCGTGGATCGCAGCGATGCAAGAGGTGACTGGAGCGGGTAGCGGGAATCGAACCCGCCTAGCTAGCTTGGAAGGCTAGAGCATTACCACTATGCTATACCCGCTCACCCAAGGTCGGCGGCGATTGCCATTTCGGCCCGGCTTCGTCAAGCGGGCCGTAAGCACGGCATTGAGAACATCGTGGCAACATGGTAGATGGAGGGCGTGGAAGACGCCGAGATTCTGGCCGAAGATGCCGCGGAGGTCCGGGTCCGCAAGATCATCCATGTCGACATGGATGCCTTTTACGCGTCGGTCGAACAGCGCGACGACCGCTCGCTGCGCGGCAAGCCCGTCGCGGTCGGTGGCTCGTCGCGGCGCGGGGTGGTCGCAGCGGCAAGTTACGAGGCGCGCAAATTCGGGGTGCGGTCGGCGATGCCGAGCGTGACCGCGAAGCGCCAATGCCCCGACCTGATCTTCGTGCCGCCGCGCTTCGAGGTCTATCGCGACATCTCGCACCAGATCCGCGCGATCTTTCGCGACTATGCCGACGAGGTCGAGCCGCTGTCGCTCGACGAGGCCTATCTCGACGTGTCCGCCGACAAGGCCGGGCTCGGCAGCGCGACCGCGACCGCGAAGCTGATCCGCCGCCGCATCCGCGACGAGACGGGGCTCACCGCCTCGGCGGGCGTGTCGTACAACAAGTTTATCGCCAAGCTGGCGTCGGACCAGAACAAGCCCGACGGGCTGACCGTCATTCCTCCCGGCAAAGGTGCGGCCTTCGTCCAGACGCTGTCGATCCGGCGTTTCCACGGCATCGGCCCGGTCACCGCGGCGAAGATGGAGGGGCTCGGCATCTTCTCGGGCGCCGACCTCGCGGACAAGGACCCGCTGTGGCTCGCCGAAAACTTCGGAAACAGCGCCGAATGGCTGTTCAACCTCGCGCGCGGGATCGACCATCGGCGGGTCAAGTCGCACCGGCCTTTGAAATCGCTCGGCGGCGAGCGTACCTTCTTCAACGACCTGATCAGCGATACCGAAATCCGCGAGGCGCTTGCGCATGTCAGCGCGGTGGTGTGGGACCGCGCCGCCAAGAAGGGCGCGCGCGGGCGCACCGTGACGCTGAAATTGCGCTACGCCGATTTCCGCACGATCACGCGCGCGAAGTCGGTGCCCTTCGCGATCGGCGACGGCGCGGCGCTGCTCGCGGCGGGCGAAGCGATATTGGCGCCGCTGCTGCCGACCGAACAGGGGATCAGGCTGCTCGGGCTGACGCTGAGCAAGTTCGAGGGCGAAGAGGATGAGGAGGACGGTGGCGACAGCGCGCCGGCCGACCTGCTCAGCCTGATATAGGAGATTGGCCTAATCGGGCAGGTCGTACAGTGGGTGCTTCGGAGGGCGCCATCCCCGAGTGTCCGGATCATAGAACTTGCAAGACAAACCGCGAAGCTCGATGGCCTGTCGCATTTCCACGTTGCACATCATGCGGAAGTCGCCGGGCATGAAAAATAGTGCTGGCCTGCCTTCCAGCGATCGATCATTCAGCCTGAGCAGGTGAAGACCGTGATACTCCATCGCCCTCACTTCGGGTGAACATCGCGAGTCATCCACCGGAATATATTCGACAATCGAGCTGTCGATTTCGAGTGTCTCGCGGAATCGCCGCGAACAGATCGAACCGCCCTGTCCGCAAAAATCGAAGTCGAACTGGTCGTCGTCGATCGCCAATTCGATCACGCCGCCCCTATATCGATGCTGGTCGATGAGCCGACCCGATCGGTCATAGGCTCCCGGCTCATCGTGATAGTAGCTCGTGGGCGGGCGCTCAGGAAATCTTGGCCACCAACGATTGATCAGATGGTATCGACGCGGCTCAGCATCCAGCAGGTAGTCAACGCGTGCCAAGCACTCCGATGCCTGCGCCAATCCAAATCGCTTCGCATCCGACATCTACGACACCTCGCTCTCGAAGGTAAGCCAGCAAGCCCTACTCCGCCAGAGCCCCCAGCCGCCGTTCCTTTGTCGCGGTAAAGCGGATGTCCGGATTGCGCTGGGTGATATAGCCGACCTCCCAGCCGTCCTTTGCCATGAACACCGGCGCGCCGTCGCGGTCGGTGGCGCTGGCGCCGCGATGTTCGGACTGGAACGCCTTCAGCTTCGCCGGATCGTCCGACGCGACCCAGCGCGCGGTTTCCCACGGCGACTGCTCGAGCTTCGCCGCGACCTTATATTCGGCGTCGAGGCGGCTGATCAGCACTTCGAGCTGGAGCTGGCCGACGACGCCGACGATCATGTTCGCACCGATCTCGGGATAGAAGACCTGGATGATCCCCTCCTCGGCCATGTCGTCGAGCGCCTTGCGCAATTTCTTGGTCTGCGTCGGATCGACGAGCGCGACGCGGCGCAGCAGTTCGGGGGCGAAGTTCGGCAGGCCGGTGATCGTGATGTCGGTGCGTTCGGACAAGGTGTCGCCGACGCGCAAGGTTCCGTGGTTCGGAATGCCGATGATGTCGCCCGGAAAGGCCTCCTCGGCCATTTCGCGGTCCTGCGCGAGGAACAGCATCGGGCGGCTGATCGCGATCGCCTTGCCCGTGCCGCCCTGCATCAGCCGCATGCCGCGCTCGAACTTGCCCGAGCACAGGCGCATGAAGGCGATGCGGTCGCGGTGCGCGGGGTTCATGTTCGCCTGCACCTTGAACACGAAGCCGGTGACGGCATCGTCGCCGGGGTCGACCGGCGCGGGTTCGGCGGGTTGCGGCTGCGGCCCCGGCGCATGCGCGGCAAGCGCGGCGAGCAGGTCGGTGACGCCGAATTCCTTGAGCGCCGAGCCGAAATAGACCGGAGTCAGGTCGCCACCCCGGTACGCCGCGCCGTCGAAGGGCGCGTAACAGGCCGAGGCCAGTTCGGTCTCTTCCCTGAGATGCGCGAGCGCGTCCGCCGACAGTTCGGACGCCAGCGCGGGATCGTCGAGGCCGGAGACCTTGGCACGGTGCCCCTCATACATGCGCGACGCATCGCCGCCGGGACGCATGATCGCCGGATCGGCAAGGTCATAGATGCCCTCGAACTGGCCGCCCATGCCCGCGGGCCAGTTCATCGGGCAGACGTCGAGCGCCAACCGGTCGGCGACCTCGTCGAGCAGTTCGAACGGCGGCAGGCCCTCGCGGTCGACCTTGTTGATGAAGGTGATGATCGGCACCGAACGCAGGCGGCACACTTCGAACAGCTTGAGCGTCTGCGGCTCGATGCCCTTGGCGGCGTCGATCACCATCACCGCGCTGTCGACCGCGGTCAGCGTGCGATAGGTATCCTCGCTGAAATCCTCGTGCCCCGGGGTGTCAAGCAGGTTGAAGATCAGCCCGGCGTGCTCGAAGGTCATCACCGACGAGGTCACCGAAATCCCGCGCTGCTGCTCGATCTTCATCCAGTCCGAGCGCGCGCGCCGCGCCTGGCCGCGCGCCTTGACCTCGCCAGCAATATGGATCGCGCCGCCGGCGACGAGCAATTTCTCGGTCAGCGTCGTCTTGCCCGCGTCGGGGTGCGAGATGATGGCAAAGGTGCGGCGTTCGGGATGGGGAGCGATCATCGCGCGCGCCTAGCAGCGACGGCGCGGCGTGGGAAGGGGCTGGCAATCCCGGATTGCCTGGCCGCCCCATCTCTGTCACCCTCCGGGGCTGGAGAAAGACGGAGATCGCCCATGTCGCTATTCCCCAAGATCCAGAGCCCCTGCCCTTACAAGGGAAAGCTCAGCGACATCGTCGACGGTGACATCTGCCGCCTGTGCGACCGCGAGGTCCATGACATTACCGACCTGTCGAGCCGCGACCGCCGCGCGCTCGTCGCGGGATGCAGCGGCGAGATTTGCGTCAGCTATCGGCTGGTCGCCAAATCGGCGCTCGCCGCAGCGGCCCTGGGCGCGAGCCTCGGTAGCCCCGCCTTTGCGCAATCGGACACGCCCGCGCCGACCGAGGCCGCCGATGGCGACTTCTGCCTCGAAGGCGATGTCATCATCGTGGCGGCAGGCGGCCTCAAGGCCCCCGACGCGGTCGAGTGGCTCGCGGTCGATCTCGACGATGCGCGGCCGGCCATGCCGGTCGTCTATGAAGATGACGACGAGCCCGCTGCCCCGCAACAAGCACGGCCAGGCGACGAGCAAAGCCCCGCGCGCGATGCACCGCCACCCCTTATGGTGAAACGCCCCGCCGCCTCGTGAACCTATAGCCGACGGCGATTGTCAGCCGCGCCCAACTCTGGCATTCTTCCAGACCGGAGAGAGATGGAGGCCCTATGTCGCTGTTCCCGCGGATCCAAAGCCCCTGCCCCTACAAGGGCAAGCTTGGCGACATCATGGACGGCGACATCTGCCGCCTCTGCCACCGCGAGGTGCATGACATCTCCGACCTTTCGAGCGCGGCGCGCCAGGCGCTGGTCGCCGACTGCGCCGACGAGCTTTGCGTAAGCTACAAGGTGCCGGTGAAATCGGCGCTCGCCGCGATGGCGCTGGGCGCGAGCATGGCGACCCCCGCCTTCGCGCAGATCGACGAGGTGCTCGCGGTCGAGGGCGAGCCCGCGAGCGGCGAATATTGTCTCGAGGACCAATATATCATCGTCGGCGGGTTGAAAAATCCGGGCGCGGTCGAATGGCTGACCGCCGATCTCGACACCAGCCTGCCCGACATGCCGGTCGTCTATGACGATGACGCCGATACGGCGCCGCGCGCCGTGCCAGCCGCGCCGTCCCCTGCCGCCGATAGCAGCGACCGGACCCAGGACGAGCGCGACCCGCCGCAGCTGGTCAAGGATCGGCCGGCCGCTTCCTGACTTCGGCGATCGCGCGCCAGTCGAGCAGCGCCGCGACCTGATTGGCCTCGACCATCGCTTCGGGCTCGCCGTCGCCGAGGCTGAGCGCGATATGCGTCGCGTCGAAACCGTTCAGCGAGATATCATAGCTTTTCCAGCGCCCGTCGACGAAGGCGAGCACCCAGCTGTGCGGCATGAAGGCGTTGCTCGCGCCATGATAGCGCCCCGGCGAAAAGACCAGCCCGTGCGCGACGCGCGTCGGGATGCCCGCCGCGCGGCCGAGCGCCGCGAGCACCAGCGCATCCTCGGTGCAGTCGCCTGCGCGGCGACGCCAGGCGGTGCGGGCCGAGACATAGCCGTCGAAATCGATCCGCGGCAGCCGCCCGCGCGCGACGACCGCCAGCCGCTCCATCGCCGCCGCGTCGGTCTTCGCGCCGCGCCGCGCCTGCGCCGCCTTTTCGGCGAAGGCGGCGTCGTCGCTCTGGACCCATGGCGTGGCGCGCGTCCAGATCGCGCGCTCGGCATCGGTCGGTGCGGGCGCCGCGCCGCAATCGCCGCAGATATCGAGCTGCCAGCCGTCGCCCTCGCGGCGCACGCGCTGTTCGCCAGTCTCGGGAAAGACGACGCCGATGTCGGCGGGGACGCCGAAATCATAGCGGATGCGCCCGAGCGCGGCGCGCTGCGTCATATGCACCGCGGGCCGATATTGTTCGTGCGCGATGGTGCGGCCGCGCGACAGGACATCGTCCCTGGTCAGTGGGCCGTCGTCGCGGCGCCACGACCGGCTGCTGCCGAGCAAGGGCTGGCGTGCCTCGACCAGCCGGCCCTGCTCATAGCTCAGCCAGCGCACCGATTGCAGCCGCCCGCCGCGCGACAGCGTCAGCACATAGGCCTGATCGACGCCCGCGCGCTTCGCCAGCGCCAGCTCGACCGGCCGGAATTGCAGCGCGACGGGGTCGAATTCGGCGATCGACCAGCGCCGCGCGCCGTCGGGTTCGACAAGGACGGGCGCCAGCGCTTCGGGGTCGCCGATCGGCAGCGCGGGGAGCGCGGCGCGCACCATATGCCGCTGCCCCTCGCCCACCGCCTGCCCCTTCAGCATGCCGTCCTTGCGTTCGAGATCGACGGTCAGCACCCGGCCGTTGACGCTGCGCCGCCACTGCCAGCGTTGCGGCGTCCCGTCGGCGCCGCGGACGATGCGCAGCGTCTCGCCGAACTCGGTCGGGCCATGACCCGCGACGGTGAAGGCGGATTCGAGCTGCCGCAGCGTTTCACTGCCCTCGGCGCTCGCCACAGTCCGTTCGCTCTGGTGGCCGATCAACTGGCCGCTCTCGCCATAGATCGCGATCGCGGCCTCTTCGGGCGCCGGCTCGCCGCTGCCCGCCGCGCCGCCGAGC
>NZ_LYVN01000020.1 GCF_001990265.1 Sphingopyxis sp. KK2 | reverse complement strand
GCCCATGAAAGTCCATTTCATCCGATCGGGCGAGCGCCGCTATTCGATGCGCATCGAGCGACCCGGGATGCCCGTGTTGGTGATGGACCCCGCGCCGGGCTTCGACGCCGACGTCCCGCACGACATGGTGCATTTCGTCGTCGAGGCACTGCTCGGGCTCAAGGGCGGGGTGTTCGGGCAGATCGCCGCGGGCGGGACCGCGGGCTCGTTCCATGTCGAGGCCGCAGGCGGCAAGGCCGATGCCCGCGACCGGCGTCGCACCGTCCGCAAGCAGGTTGCCAAGGGGAAGAGGCTGGTCGAAACGCAGGGCCGCGAGGGCGAACTGTCCGAACTCGCCGCCTTCCTGTTCGATATCGGCTGGCGCAGCGGCCGCCGCCCCGACAGCGCCGGACAGCGCGCCGCGCTGGGCGAGGCCGATCGGGTGCGGGCGACGCTCAGCGCTGAGGAGCGCGCGGCGTTCGACCGCGCGAAACCTGCGGTGTTCGCGGCGTTCGACCGGCTGGCCACGTCCTGGCGCGCGCTGCGGGTGGGCGACGCGCTGGTGCTCGATTGGCCGACTTTGCGGCCGGTCGATCACCCCATCGGGTAGAGGATGTCGCGGCTCACCTGGTGGAGTGCGCTCATCACATCGTCGCTCAGTACCAGATCTTTCGCCGCGAGGATCGGATCGACCTGGTCATAGGCGCTGACCCCGACGATCGTCGAGGCGACGAAGTCGTGCTGTTTCGACCAGGCGGTCGCCATCGTTACCGGATGCAGCCCGGCTTCCTCGGCGATCCTGAGATAGCGTTCGGTCGCGGCGAGGCTCTTGTCGTTGACGAAGCGGCGCCCCATCACCGCCTGCCGGCCCTCCATCTGGAGGTAGCGCGAGAAACGCGCACCCTCGGGGGTCGCGCCGCCCTGATATTTGCCCGACAGCACGCCGCCGGCGAGCGGCGAATAGGGGATCAGGCTGACGCCTTCCTGTCGGCAGACCTGCTTGAGTTCGTCCTCGAAGCGGCGGTTGTTGAGGCTGAAATTATTCTGGATCGTGTGGTAGCGCGCGCCGCCGAGCTTCTCCGACGCGGCGAGCGATTTCATCAGTCCCCAACTCGTCTCGTTCGAACAGCCGAGGATGCGGACCTTGCCGACGCGGACGAGTTCGTCGAGCGCGTCCATCATCTCGTCATAGGGCGCGTCATGGTCGGGCCAATGCGTCTGGTAGAGGTCGACATAGTCGGTCTGCAGTCGCGTCAGGCTGTCGTCGATCGCCTGGCAGATATTCTTGCGGTCGAGCGCGGTCATGCCGTTCCGGCAGGGCGACTTGAACCAGACATGGCTCGGTCCCGACACCTTGGTTGCGAGGATGATCGCGTCACGCGGCTTGGTCTTCATCCAGCGGCCGACGATCTCCTCGGTACGGCCGACCCATTTGCTGTCGGGCGGCACCGGATAACCCTCGGCGGTGTCGTAGAAATTGATACCCTCGTCGAAACAGCGGTCGAGGACGCGGAACGCTTCGGCCTCGTCGGTCTGGCTGCCGAAGGTCATCGTCCCCATGCAGATGTCGGACACATGGATGGCGCTTTTGCCAAGGCGGCGGCTTTGCATGGGTTTTTCTCCGGTCGCGAGCGATGTCGCGCCGGGATTTAAGCGATCAGATCAGAAGCGCAAGCGATCCGACGAGCAGCGCCGCCATCGTCCAGTTGAACGCCTTGAGACGCGCCGGACTCGACAGCCAGCCGCGCAGCGCGGTGCCCATCACTGCCCAGATGCTCGTCGAGGGCAGGTTGACGATGCCGAAGACGATCGCGACGAGTAGCACCGCGACGAAATTGCGGTCGGGCGCGTAGAGTGCGATCGCCGACAGCGCCATCGTCCACGCCTTCGGATTGACCCACTGGAACAGGATCGCCTGGACGAAGGTCATCGGCTTGCCGCGCGGGGCCTCGTTGCCGCCGCCGGGCGCGGCGGCGTTGGCGATCTTCCACGCCAGCCACAGCAGATAGGCGACGCTCACGACCTTGAGCACGGTGTTGAGGACGGGGAACAGGTCGAACAATCCCATCAGCCCGACGCCGACGAGCAGGATCATCAGCGTGAAGCCGAAGCCGACCCCCAGCGCGTGCGGGACGGTGCGGCGGAGGCCGAAATTGGCGCCCGACGCCATCAGCATCATATTGTTCGGCCCCGGCGTGATCGACGAGACGAGCGCGAAGGCGGAGAGCGCGGCGAGAGTGGTCTGTTCCATGCGGCGCAATATAATGCGTTTCGATGCGCGATGGATTGCAAAGATGGACCGCAATCGGTTAGTTTGTGCAATCCATGACCAGGATCGACGCCATAGGCCGCAATATATTGCGCGAATTGTCGCGCGACGGACGAATCTCCAACCTTGAGCTCGCCGAGCGCGTCGGGCTGTCGCCCTCGGCGTGCCTGCGCCGCGTGCAGGAATTGGAGCGCAGCGGGGTGATCAAGGGCTATCGCGCGGTGATCGATCCCGCGAAGCTGGGGCTGACGTTCATGGCCTATGTCGCGGTGGGGCTGTCGACGCACACAAAAAAGGCGCAGGGCGATTTCGAGGCTGCGATGGCGGAAGCGCCCGAGGTGCGCGAATGCCACAACATCACAGGCACGATCGAATATCTGCTGCGCATTGAGACCGCCGACCTTGCGGCGTACAAGCATTTCCACACCGAGGTGCTCGGCGTTCTGCCGCAGGTGCATTCGATCACCACCTATGTGCTGATGGAATCGCCGAAGGACGAGCGGGCGTAGAATTTCTTGACCGGGTCCGCGAAGCGCTAAGGTTGAACCGCGCGGCGCGCATCCGCATATCGGTTTCATGCTGAAACTCTCCCTGCTCGATCTCGTCCCCGTCACCGACACCGGGACGATCGCCCAATCGCTGGCCAATGCCGCCGATCTTGCCCGGCACGCCGAGGCGCTCGGTTACGGCCGCTACTGGGTCGCCGAACATCATGGCATGCAGGGGATCGCCAGCGCCGCGACCTCGGTCGTGCTCGCGCATATCGGGCAAGCGACGTCGAGCATCCGCATCGGCTCGGCCGGGATCATGCTGCCCAACCACGCCCCGATGGTGATCGCCGAGCAATTCGGCACGCTCGAGGCGCTGTTTCCCGGCCGCATCGACCTTGGCCTCGGCCGCGCGCCGGGGTCGGATGGCGTCGTCGCGCGCGCGCTCCGCCGCAATCTCGCGAGCGACGAGCGGCAGTTTCCGCAGGATGTCGTCGAATTGCAGGCCTTCCTTGCCGGAGACGAAAGGCTCGGCATCCGCGCGGTGCCGGGCGAGGGGACGCACATCCCGATCTGGATTCTCGGATCGAGCCTGTTCGGCGCGCAGCTCGCGGCAATGCTCGGGCTGCCTTATGCCTTTGCCAGCCATTTTGCGCCCGACGCGCTCGACGAGGCGCTCGATATCTATCGCCGCCAGTTCAAACCGTCGGAACAGCTGTCCGAGCCCTATGCCGCCGCGGCGTTCAACGTCTTTGCTGCCGACACGCGCGAGGAGGCCGAATTGCTCGCCTCGTCGCAGCAGCAGGCCTTCGTCGCGCTGCGTACCGGCAATCCGGGCAAGATGAAGCCGCCGCTCGCGGGCTACAAGGACAGCCTGCCGCCCAATGCGCGCGCGATCCTCGACCATGTGCTGCAATGTTCGGCGGTCGGGACCGTCGACGACGTCCGCGACGGGCTGAAGGCCTTTGTCGCGCGCACCGGGGTCGATGAAGTGGTAATCGCGTCCTCGATGTACGATCATGACGCGCGCAAGCATTCGGTGGCGCTGGCGATGGAGGCGGCGAAGGCGCTCTAGTCCGGACGGAAACCGAGGCTCGCCAGACGCCAGGCCTTGTCTTCGCCCATCAGTTCGGCCTCGGTCGGGATGACGGCTGGCGGGCGGCAGTCGACCTCGGCGGCGATATAGCGGCCGGTTTCGCGCAGCCGCACTTCGACCTGGCCGAAGCGCGCCTCGAGCGCCGCGATCAACGCCTTGGCATCATCGGCGATCGCGTTGGAAGCGAGCGCGCGCGGGGTGCCGTCGAGCAGTTCGGCGACCGCCTGTTTCAATGCGCCGATGGCATCTTTGATAATCGACAGCGCGATGAACAGCGCCGCGCTGGCGTCGGCCCACCACCAGCCGAGCCCGATGCCGATGATGCCGGCGATCGCCGCCAGCCCGGTCTGCCAGTCGGCCTTTTGCATCAGGGCGTCGGTGTGGAGGACCTTGTCGTTGATCCGCTTCGCGACCGGCTGCTTGATCCGCCCGAGGACCAGCGGCGGGATCACCGAATAGACGAGCGCGGCGATCATCAGCCAACCGAGCCAGATAGTTTCGCCGAACAGGGTGATGCCGCCGACGGTCGGATGCTCCTGTCGCACCAGCGTCGTGACGCTTTCGTAGACAAGGAAGCCGCCGACCGAGAGCAGCGCGGTCGCGGCGACGAGGAAGGCGAGGCTGTTGGCGCGGCGATAACCGAAGGGGAAGCGGCGGTTCGCCCGCTTGCGCTCCCAATGCACCGACAGCAGGAAGACGATTGCGGGGATGAGGCTGAGGACATCCTCGATCACCGCCGATTTCATCGCCTGGCTCGCGCCCATCACAAGGCCCATCACGACGACGACGCTGCCGATCCACAACAACGTCCACCATTCGAGCCGTTCGCCGTGCCGGACGTCGGCAGCGATGGCGTCGGGGATGCCGCTGTGCAGGCTCATCGTGCGGCCTCGTCGACCAGCCGGTCCGTCGCGAGGATCAGGGCGTTGTCGCCGTTGCGCCGCGCGATGCGCAGCACCGGGTGATGCCTGTCATCGGGTTCGCCGCGCGCGACGGGTTTCGACAATGCGATGTCGGCCTGCCAGGGCGATGCCTTGGCGAAATGGCCGACGAGCACGTCGATCTCGCCGTCTTCGAGCGCCTTATGCGCATGTTCGCCATGGATCGGGACAAGCTGAAGTCGCGCGCCATGATCGCGGGCGTAAGCGCCGAGCAGTGCGAGCGCGGGCCGCGCGTCGGGCGTTCCGGGCAGCACCGTGACGCGCAGTTCATGCGTCCGCTCGACGCGGCTGGTGGTGCCCGACGCGTCGCGCGGCAAGGCGTCGCAGGCGCCGAGCGCGAGCATCGGGAGAAGGAGAAAAGCGAAACGACGCATGCGAGGCGCGAACGCGATCCGTCGGCCATGGTTGCATCGGCGCTGTCAGAGCGGCGAAACGACCAGCGGCATGCCGTGCTTGGGGCGCAGCGTGATATTGCCGTAGGGAATGGGCTGGAACCCGTGCGGCAGCGCGAGGCGCCGCGCCGAGAGCCAGTTCGCGAGCACGATCAGTGCCTCGGTGATCGCGAAGCGCGCACCGACGCAGATGCGCGGGCCGACGCCGAAGGGAATATATTGGAAGCGGTGCAACGCCGCCTTTTTCTCGGGCGCGAAGCGGTTGTGGTCGAAGCGGTCGGGATCGTCCCACAATTTGCGATGGCGATGGACGACCCACGGATAGACGAAGACCAGTTCTCCCTTCCGGACCGGTACGCCGAGCATATCGTCGTCGGCGACCGCTTCGCGGATCAGTTGCAGCGCCGAAGGATAGAGCCGCATCGTTTCGTCGAGGATCTGGCGCAGCAGCGGCAGCCGGTCGGCGAGCGTGGCGATGTCGCCGCCTAGCGCCGCGACCGCCTCGGCGCGCGCCTCTTCCTGCAATTCGGGCTGGCCCGCGAGGACATAGCAGGCCCAGCTGAGCGCCGTCGCGGTGGTCTCGTGCCCCGCGACGTAGAAGGTGATCGCATTGTCGACCGCCAGTTCCTCGGCCTCCGATGGCGGCAGGTCGGCATAGAGTGCGCGCATGAAGCCGCCGAAAAAATCGTCGGCGCCGCCCGATGGACCACGCTCGCGCACCAGGTCGGCCAGCGTGCGCCGCAGCCAGCGCCGCGATCGGCGCGCACGGATCATCGACGGACTGGGATCGAAATCCTGCAGGCCGAGGATGCGCATCAGCCGCGGCTGCGCCGCCGAGGCGATCAGCCGCCCGATATGCGCCGACGCCTCGTGCGACATCAGGCGCGGGTCGCCCGAGAAGAGCGTTTTGGCGATGATCGCCATCGTCGTGTCGGTGGCGAGTTCGGCCATGTCGACGCGGGCGCTTTCGGCCGGCAAGGCGCGCATCGCGTCGCGCGTCGCATCGGCCATCAGCGCCGCCATGCCCGCGACCGCGCCGGGCGCAAACGTCGGTGCGACGATCTTGCGCTGCTTACGCCAATCCTCGCCCACCGCGCTGAGCAGGCCGTTGCCGATCAGCGGCTTCAGGATCTGCCGCGACTGGCGCGGACGGACATAATTGCTGTGGTTGTCGAGCAGGACATGGCCGATCATGTCGGGCGCATTGACGATATGCAGGTCCATGTTGAGGAACTGCCGCGGCTGATGCCACACGTCGAACGCCGGTTCGGCGATGCCGTGCACGACGCTGCGCAGCCGTTCGCCCGTCATCGCGCGCCAGCCGGGCAGCCAGTCGGGCACGCGCGGCGGCTGGGCCGGAACGAAAGTCGCGGACGTCGCCATAACCGTCTCCTCGGGCGCCGAGACTAGGGCGCGCTGCGCCGCGTGCCAAGGCCAACACTGGCATTGATTCGGCGACGGTTAGCCCCTAGATCGGCGTTCCGTTGCAAGGCGGCCCTTTCGGGGCCGCTTTTTGCCTTTTGGAGCCGAGAAAGGACCTCGCCATGTCGATCACGCCGCTGATGCCCGTTTACCCCCGGTGCGGTGTGCGTCCGGTGCGAGGCGAGGGCGCCTATCTGATCGGCGAGCGCGGCGAGCGCTATCTCGACTTCGCGAGCGGCATCGCGGTCAACCTGCTCGGCCACGGCCACCCGCACCTGACCAAGGCGATCCAGGATCAGGCCGCGACGCTGATGCATGTGTCGAACCTTTACGGCAGCCCGCAGGGTGAGGCCTATGCCGCGCGACTGGTCGAAAACACTTTTGCCGATACGGTCTTCTTCACCAACTCGGGCGCCGAGGCGGTCGAATGTTCGATCAAGACCGCGCGCGCCTATCATTCGAGCGCAGGCAACGCGCACAAACATACGCTGATCACCTTCAACAACGCCTTCCACGGCCGCACGCTCGGCACGATCTCGGCGACCAACCAGGAAAAGCTGCGCAAGGGGTTCGACCCGCTGCTGCCCGGCTTTGCCTATGCGCCGTTCGACGACGTCAATGCGGCGCTCGACCTGGTCGACGACAATACGGCGGGTTTCCTGCTCGAACCCGTGCAGGGCGAGGGCGGCATCCGCCCGGCATCGCAGCCTTTCCTTCAGGCGCTGCGCGACATCTGCGACCAGCGCGACCTGATGCTGGTGTTCGACGAGGTCCAGTGCGGCGTCGCGCGCACCGGGTCGCTCTATGCCTATGAACAGTTTGGCGTGACCCCCGATATTCTCGCCAGCGCGAAGGGTATCGGCGGCGGTTTCCCGATGGGTGCGTGCCTCGCGACCGAAAAGGCGGCGCGCGGCATGGTGATCGGCACCCATGGTTCGACTTATGGCGGCAACCCGCTCGCGATGGCGGCGGGGCAGGCGGTGCTCGACGTCGTGCTCGAAGACGGCTTCCTCGACCAGGTCAAGGCGACCGGCGAACGGCTGCGCGGTGCGCTCGAGCAGCTGATCCCGAACCACGACAACCTCTTCGAGAGCGTGCGCGGCATGGGGCTGATGCTCGGCGTCAAGATGAAGAGCGACAGCCGCGCCTTCGTCGCGCACCTGCGTGACAATCACGGGCTGCTGACGGTGGCGGCGGGCGACAATGTCATCCGCATCCTGCCCCCGCTCAACATCGAAGAGTCGCACATTTCGGAATGCATCGAGAAACTGTCGGCAGGCGCGGCGAGCTACACGCCGCCCGAAAGCTAATGCGGCACTTCCTCAACCTGTCCGACGCGGGCGGGGACGCGATCGCGGCGATGCTGTCGGATGCGATCGACCGCAAGGCGGCGCGCGCCGGCTGGCCGAAAGCAAAGCCCGACGCCGACAAGCCGCTCGCCGACCATGTGCTGGCGATGGTGTTCGAGAAGAATTCGACGCGCACGCGCTGTTCGTTCGACATCGCGATCCGCCAGCTCGGCGGCGTGCCGATGATCCTCGACGCGGGCACGAGCCAGCTCGGCCGCGGCGAGACGATCGCCGACACCGCGCGCGTGCTGTCGCGTTATGCCGATGCGATCATGATCCGCACCGACCACCACGAGAAGATCGAGGAACTGGCGCATTTCGCCAGCGTGCCGGTCATCAACGGGCTGACCGACCTGTCGCACCCGTGCCAGATCGTCGCCGACCTGCTCACTATCGTCGAGAGCGGCAAGGCGTTGCCCGGACTCGAGCTTGCCTGGCTTGGCGACGGCAATAATGTGCTGGCTTCGCTGATCGAAGCGGCGGGACTGTTCGGCTTCAACGTCCGCGCGGGCGTGCCGCAGGGCTATGAACCCGAGGCGCGCTTTGTCGAGGCGGCGCGCGCGAATGGTGCGAAGATCGACATCGTCCGCGACGCGCGCGAGGCGGTGACGGGCGCTGATCTGGTCGTCACCGATACCTGGGTGTCGATGGGGCAGGACCATGCGCACAACAAGCTCGCGGCGATGGCGCCCTATCAGGTCGACGAGCGGCTGATGGGTGCGGCGAAGGGCGACGCATTGTTCCTCCACTGCCTGCCCGCACACCGCGGCGAGGAAGTCGTCGACGCCGTGATCGACGGCGCGCAGTCGCGCGTCTGGGACGAGGCCGAAAACCGCGTCCATGCCCAGAAATCCGTCCTGTTGTGGGCGCTAGGAAAATTATGAGCGACGCGATCGAAACCTGGTTCGACCAGCCCCTGGTCTTCACCATCGCCGCGCGCCATGTGCGCGGGCGCTTCGTGCGGCTGGGGCCCACGCTGAACACCATCCTCGGCGCGCACAGCTATCCGCCGGTCGCCGAGAAATTGCTAGCCGAGGCGCTGGTGCTCACCGTGCTGCTCGGGTCGACGCTCAAGGCCGAGGGCGGGCAACTGACGCTGCAGGCACAGACCGGCGGCGGGCCGGTCGAACTGCTCGTCTGCGATTTCCGTGGCGGCGAATTGCGCGGTTACCTCAAATTCGATGCCGAGCGGCTCGCCGAGGTCGGGTCCGATCCGACGCTGTTCGCGTTGTTCGGCGAAGGCTTTCTCGCGATCACTTTCGACCAGCCGGCCACCGACGAGCGCTATCAGGGTATCGTGCCGCTCGAAGGCGCGTCGATCGGCGATGCCGCCGAACATTATTTCGAGCAGTCCGAGCAGATTCCGAGTCTGATCCGGCTCGCCGCGCGTCACGACCATGAGGCGGGGTGCGTCGCCGGCGGGCTGCTGCTCCAGCATTTGCCCGAGGGTGAGGTCGGCCGCGACCGGTTGCACACACGCCACGACCATCCGGAATGGGAGCACGCCCGCACGATCGCCGCGACCTTGAAGCCCGAGGAACTGACCGACCCCGCACATTCGCTCGAAACGCTGGCTTGGCGGCTGTTTCACGAGGACGAGGTGCGCGTCGAGGCCGGCGCCACCGTGTCGCGCGGCTGCCGCTGCAGCGCCGAATATTATGCCGGCGTGCTGCGCCAGTTCCCCGAGACCGAGCGCGTCGACATGGCCGACGAGGCGGGTAATATCGTCGTCGACTGTGCTTTCTGTTCGCGAGTTTTCCCGATTCCCCTCGGCGAAATCGCCACCCCCAACTGACGCCGCGAGCGACAAACGGACGTGTTTTAGCGCCAAGCGGTTGAAATCGCGGTGCCGAAACGTTACCTAGTCATCACAGGGTCGCATGTTTGCCCGCGATAAAGGGCAATCGTTGGATAGGTGGACATGGCGATCTTTTCCCGTTTGACCAAAGCATCTTTCGCGGTTGTGGCGCTCGCCGGTGCGAGCGCTGTGCCTGCCGAGGCGCCCTCGCTCGCGATGCTCGACCAGCTCGAGAAGGGCGGGTGGCAATTGCGCGAGCGCGGCAACCAGGCGGTCAAGCAGACGATGTGCTTCGGCGATGCGCGGCGGATGATCCAGATCTTCCACCCGCGCGCGAACTGTTCGCGCTATATCATCGAAGATACCCCCAAGTCGGTGACGGTCCATTATACCTGCCCGGGCGCGGGGCATGGCCGAACGACGATCCGCAGCGAGACCAACCGGCTCGTCCAGATCGACACGCAGGGGATCGCCGACGGCAAGCCTTTCTCGCAGGCCTATGAGGCGCGGCGCAGCGGCGCCTGCACCAATTGAATCGGCGGGCCGTAACACTTCGTTAACCATAGGATGATAGGCAGAAGGCACGACGCACCGATGTGTGTCCTTCTCCCTAACGGCTTTCATGCCGAACTGGGCCGTACAGCGACAGCCGTGCGGCCCGTTTTCTTTGGTGCGGCGCAGCACTTGCACCCCCGGCGGTGCGGGCCTATCTGGCGCCGATGCAAGATGTCGCCGGAAAACCCCTGATCGTCCTGTTGTCGGGCGGGCTCGACTCGATGGTCTGTGCCGGGCTCGCGCGCGAGGCGGGGGCGCGGATCGTCGCGTTGACGATCGACTATAACCAGCGCCACCGCGTCGAACTCGAATCCGCCGCGCGCATCGCGGCTTATGTCGGCGCGGCCGAACATATCGTGCTGCCGCTCGACCTCCGCCGTTTCGGCGGCTCGGCGCTGACCGACGATATCGCGGTGCCGAAGGAAGGGGTCGGCGACGAGGTCCCCGTGACCTACGTCCCCGCGCGCAACCTGATTTTCCTGTCGCTGACGCTGGGGCTCGCCGAGGCGCGTCAGGCGCAGGACATCGTCATCGGGGTCAATGCGCTCGATTATTCGGGTTATCCCGACTGTCGCCCCGAATTCATCGCGGGCTTCGAAAAGCTCGCGCGCCTCGCGACGCGCGACGGCGACAAGGGCGTCGATTTCCGCATCCACGCGCCGCTCCAGCATATGACCAAGGCCGACATCGCGGCGGAGGCGGCGCGACTGGGCATGGACGCGGGGATGAGCTGGTCCTGCTACGATCCGGCGCCGAGCGCCGAACATTGCGGGCTGTGCGACAGCTGCCGCCTGCGGTCAAAGGGCTTTGCCGACGCCGGGCTGGTCGACCCGACCCGCTACGCCGTTCGGGCCTGACGCATGGCCTATGCGGTCAAGGAAATCTTCCTCACCTTGCAGGGCGAGGGGGCGCAGGCGGGGCGCCGTGCGGTGTTCTGCCGCTTTTCGGGCTGCAATCTGTGGACCGGGCGCGAAAAGGATCGTGCCAAGGCTGTCTGCCAATTCTGCGACACCGACTTTGTCGGCACCGACGGTACGCTCGGCGGCAAATATAAGGACGCGGGCACGCTGGCCGTGACGATCGCCGCAAGCTGGGGCGATGGCGCCGACGACCGCTATGTCGTGCTGACCGGCGGCGAGCCGATGCTGCAGGTCGATGCGGCATTGATCGATGCGCTGCATGCCGAGGGTTTCACCATCGCGATCGAAAGCAACGGGACCTTCGCGGTGCCGCGCAGCATCGACTGGATCTGCATAAGCCCGAAGGCGGGCAGCGAACTGGTCCAGACGAGCGGCGATGAACTGAAGCTCGTCTGGCCGCAGCCGGGCAGCGACGTGGCGCGCTTCGCGACGCTCGATTTTGCGCATCTGCTGGTCCAGCCGCTCGACGACCCCAATGCCGCGGCCAATGTCCAGGCCTGCATCGACCTGGTGATGGACGATCCCCGTTGGCGCCTGTCGCTCCAGGCGCACAAGAGCCTCGGGCTGCGCTAGACGTTTATTCGCCGGCCTTCTTGGCGGGCGCGGGCGTTTCGGCCTTTTTGGCGACGGGCGACGAGATGGTTTCGGCACCGTCGCCGGTCGTCGCGGTTTCGTCGGTAGCCTCGTCGGTGCTGTCCTCGGTCTTCGCGGCGGGCTTGGCGCTGCCGTCGTCGGGCACGCTATTGTCGACCGCCGTCCCGTCGCCGCTCGCATCGTCGAGGATGATCATCGAATCGCTGATCGTGCCGGGCTCGACCTCGACTGCGTTCAGCTGCGATGTCGTCTTGCCCGCGGGCTCGCTGCCGCAGGCGGCCAGGGCGAAGAGCAGGAGCGAGGGAAGGATGATGCGGGTCATGGCTGCTTCCTAGGCGCTGGCCGAAATTTTGTCGAGAAAGGCGGGCAGGGCATTCGCCAGCGCGGCATCGACCTCGGCGAACCCGGCCGTTTTGCCGAGCGCGGCGAGGCTGGTCACCGGAAATTCGGCGATCCCGCACGGCACGATGCCGCCGAAGTGCGCCAAGTCGGGTGCGACGTTGAGCGAGACGCCGTGCATCGTCACCCAGCGCTTCACGCGCACGCCGATCGCGCCGATCTTGGCCTCGCGGCCGAATTCGTCGTCGGTCCAGATGCCGATGCGGCCCTCCGCGCGGCGCGCTTCGACCCCGAGCTCGGCGAGCGCGTCGATCACCCAGCCTTCGAGCGCCGACACATAGGCGCGCACGTCGCGGCCGCGTTGCGCCAGGTTGAGCTGGACATAGCCGACGCGCTGGCCGGGGCCGTGATAGGTGTAACGTCCGCCGCGCCCTGCGTCATAGACCGGGAAGCGCGGATCGAGCAGTTCGGCGGGATCGGAGCTGGTGCCGGCGGTGTAGAGCGGCGGATGTTCGAGCAGCCAGATGCGCTCGCCCGCCTCGCCGGCATAAATGGCGGCGGCGCGTGCCTCCATGTCGGCGAGCGCGGCGGGGTAATCGGTCAGACCCGGCGATACGGTCCATTCGGGTAACGAGGAAAGGCTCATCGCGCGCCTCCTGCGCCCGTGCGCGATCGAGTGCAAGCGCCGCGTGCTAAATCGTTAACATGGCTGGACAACGCGCGCCAAGGCGGTCAGTCTCCCGGTCCGGAAATTGAGCAGAGACGGGATATAGATGCCAAAGTTCGATATGGGTGCGGCGTGGGACGACAGCATGGTGTTGCTCAAGTCGCACAGCGCGCTGACTCTCACCATCGCGGCGGTGTTCCTCTTCCTGCCGACGCTGGCGGTTTCGTGGTTCGGCCCGGTGCCGCTCGAGCCCGTTGCCAATGCGACGTTCCAGCAGATGATGGCGACCTTGCAGGAAAGTGCGCGTCAGGCGATTCCCTATCAGCTGCTCACCGGCGTGATCGGTGCGATCGGCGGGGTCGGTATCATGCGGCTCTGGTTGTCGCACACGGGCATCAGCGTCGGCGACGCGCTGGTCTTCGCGCTCAAGATGGTGCCGACGATGATCGCGGTCCAGCTGATCCTTGGCATCGGGGTCGGGGTGATCGCGCTGGGGCTGTTCCTGCCCGGGATCGCCGCGGGCGGCGGCGCGATCGGCGCGCTGCTGCTGTTCGTCGCCGCGCTGCTGTTCCTCGGCATCTGTTTCTATCTGTGGGGCCGGCTCGCGGTGACGTCGCCGGTGCTGGTCGACCGCACCTTGTTCAATCCGCTCGCTGCGATCCAGGAAAGCTGGCGGCTGACCAAGGACAATGGCTGGCGGATTGCGCTGTTCATGTTCCTCGTCACGCTCGTGGTGCTGATCGTTGCGGTCATGCTGGGCGGCCTAGTCGCCGCGCTCGTCGGCACGGGCGATGGCATCGGGCGGATGCTGACCGGGCTGGTTGAAGGCGGGGTCGCCGCCGTCGGCGGTATCGTCTCCGCCGCGATCAGCGCTGCCTCCTATCGCCAGCTGGCGCTGCGCGGTGGGAGCGAGATATTTTCGTGACCGATCGGTCGGTGCCGTTTTTCCGTTACGGCATGAAGTGATCGCAATCACGACGACAACCCGCTAGGCAGGATATCGGGCGCACAAGAAGGAATAAGGAAGAATTCAACAAAGGGGGAAATCATGGTCAAAATGAGTGTCGGTGCCGCTTTTTCGGAGACCTTCGGGTTCCTGAAAACCAACTGGATGCAGATGCTGTTATGGCTGGGGGGCGCGGTCGTCGTCGTCTGCCTGCTCGGCTGGTTGCTGTTGCGCAATGCGATGATGACCATGATGATGGCGCAGGGCGATCCATCCGCCGCCTTTGGCGCCTTCGGATCGTTCATCCTCTTCGGCTTCATCGCGGGGACGATCGTCTATGCGGCGAGCCTGCTGATCTGGCGAACCGGTCTCGTTGGCGGCGAACCCGCCAGCGACATCGGCTGGGGCCTTGGCGCGGGCTTCGCGCTGATGCTCGGCAATTTCGTAGTGCAGATCGGCGTGATGATCCTGTTCTACATTGTTCTGTTCATCGTCGGTCTGCTCGCCATCGGCGTATTCGGCGCCAGCGGCCTGTCGCCCGAGGCGTTCGCCAGCGGCGGGGCATCGGCAGGACTGATCCTGTTCGGGATCATCTTCTATATCGCGATCATCGTCTTTTTCCTGTGGTTCTTCGGGCGCCTCACCGCCGCAGGGCCGCTGATGGCGGTGAACCGGTCGTCGAATCCCTTCTCGGCGTTCGCCGAATCGTGGAAGCTGACGAGCGCGTCGCAGTGGACGATCGTCGGCTTCAACTTCGTGATGATCCTGCTCTTCCTCGTCTTCATCTTCGTGGTGTCGATGGTGTTCGGCGGGCTGTCGAGCACGATGATGACGCCCGATGCTGGCGCGGGTGCGGTGGTCGGCCTGCTGCTGATGGCGCTGATCGTCTATGTGCCGGTGATCCTGGTGTCGGTGTCGATGCCCGCCGGCATCTATCGCTGCATTGGGACTCAGGGTTCGCCCGACGTCTTCGCCTGAGGCTCGTCGATCAAGATAACAGGAAGGGCGCTCCGGTAACGGGGCGCCCTTTTTGCATCAGTTCCACTTGGCGAGCGGGGGCAGGCTCATCAGGATCGCGTCGATATTGCCGCCGGTCTTGAGCCCGAACAGCGTGCCGCGGTCGTAGACGAGGTTGAATTCGGCATAGCGGCCGCGCCAGATCAGCTGCGCCTCGCGCTCTTCTTCGGTGAAGGGCAGGCCCATGCGGCGCCGGACGATCTGGGGGAAGACGTCCAGAAACGCTTCGCCCACTGCGCGGGTGAGTTCGAAATTGCGGTCGAACTCGGCATCGTCGCCCGATTCGAGATGATCGTAGAAGATGCCGCCAACGCCCCGATGGACGCCGCGGTGCGGGATGTAGAAATAATCCTCGGCCCATTTGGCATAGCGTTCATAGACGTCGGGACCGAAGGGGGCGCAGGCGGCGCGCAGCCGGGCGTGGAAGGCGTTGGTATCCTCGGCATAGGGAATCGGGGGGTTGAGGTCGGCGCCGCCGCCGAACCAGCGCCGCGTCGTGACGAGGAAGCGCGTGTTCATATGCACCGCCGGGACATGCGGGTTCGCCATATGCGCGACGAGGCTGATCCCGGTCGCGAAAAAGCTGGGATCCTCGGCGGCACCATGGATCGAGGCGGCGAAATCGGGCGCGAATTGGCCGCCCACGGTCGAGACATTGACCCCGACCTTTTCGAACACCTGACCCGTCATCACCCCGCGCACGCCGCCACCACCGGCGCCGGGCTCCAGCCCCTCGGCCTCGCGGTCCCACGGCGTATAGGAAAAGCGCGCCTCGCTGCCGGCTTCGGCCTCGATCGCCTCGAACTCGGCGCAGATCCGGTCGCGCAACGATTCGAACCAGTTGCGGGCAGCCTGTTGCTGGGGGTCGAGCAAAATCATGCGGGAAAACCTTTCGTCTGCCTGAGCGCCTCGGCGAGCGCGATGCCAGCCGCGACCGCGACATTCAAGGAGCGAAAGTCCCTGTGCATCGGAATCGCGACGCGCGCGGTGACCGCGTCATGGACATGATGCGGAACGCCGCTGCTCTCTGATCCGAACAGCAGGATGTCGCCTGGATCGAAATCAAAATGCGGCAGCGGCGTCGCACCGGCGGTCGTCAGGAGGACGAGGCGCTGGCCGCCGATCTGCGACCATTGCCGGAATGCATTCCAGTCGGGATGGCGCCGGACATTGGCGCGGACCGCATAGTCCATGCCGGCGCGCTTCAACGCGCCGTCCGAAAAGGGAAAGCCGCACGGCTCGATAATATGTGCAGGCACGCCGAAACAGGCGGCGGTGCGCAGCGTGGTGCCGACATTGCCCGCGATGTCGGGCTGAAACAGGGCGATTTCCATGCGCGCTTCATAAGGCGCCAGCCCGCGCAAATCGAGGGGCCGGGCGATGGTGCCTGCAAGCGGTTCGCAAAGGGGAAATTGCCTGTTGGCAAGCCCCGACTGTGTCGCTATCAGGCCCGCAATTCCCGGAGGGGCCGCCGGGGCGCGTGCTTTCGCATGCGCGCAAAAAGGGTGGCCCTTTCCCCGGGGAAATTGTCAGTTCAGCCAGGCAAGGGCAATCGAATGGCCAGTGAAACCGAAGCCGCCGCAGTCATCGACGACGGAGTCCGTCGCCGCGACTTCATCAATATCGCGGCGGTCAGCTTCGCGGGGGTCGGCGCGGCCGCCGTCGTCCTGCCGCTGGTCAACCAGATGAACCCGTCGGCTGACGTGCTCGCGCTGTCGACCACCGAAATCGACATTTCGGCGATCCAGCCCGGCCAGGCGATCAAGACCAGCTGGCGCAAGCAGCCGGTGTTTGTGCGCAACCTCGTCGCGAAGGAAATCGCCGAAGCCAAGGCGGTGCCGCTCGGCGACCTGCGCGATCCCGAAACGATCGACCAGCGTACGAAGCCCGGCAAGGAAAACTGGCTGATCACGCTCGGCGTCTGCACCCATTTGGGTTGCGTGCCGCTCGGCGCCGCCGAGGGCGAGAATCGCGGCGATTTCGGCGGTTATTTCTGCCCGTGCCACGGGTCGCACTACGACACCGCGGCGCGCATCCGCAAAGGTCCGGCACCCAAAAATCTGGTTGTGCCGCCCTATGAATTTACCAGCGACACCGTCGTGACGATCGGCTGAGGAGCGAGATAAGATGAGCTTTCCCTGGGCCAAGAACTACGAACCGCAGCTGCCGCTGATGAAGTGGCTGGACGAGAAGCTGCCGCTGCCGCGCCTCGTCTATAACGCGGTCGGCGCCGGCTATCCGGTGCCGCGCAACCTCAACTATTTCTGGAACTTCGGCGTCCTCGCCGGCGCCGCGCTGGCGATCCAGATCATCACCGGCATCGTGCTGGCGATGCATTATGCCGCCAATGCGGGCGTCGCCTTCAACTCGGTCGAGCATATCATGCGCGACGTGAATGCCGGCTGGTTCATCCGCTATGCGCATATGAACGGCGCGAGCATGTTCTTCATCGTCGTCTATCTCCACATCTTCCGCGGCCTTTTCTACGGTTCGTACAAGGCGCCGCGCGAAATGGTGTGGCTGCTCGGCGTGGTGATCTTCCTTCTCATGATGGCGACCGCCTTCATGGGCTACGTCCTTCCCTGGGGCCAGATGAGCTTCTGGGGCGCGCAGGTGATTACCGGCTTCTTCTCGGCGATCCCGCTGGTCGGCGAACCGGTCCGCGAATGGCTGCTCGGCGGCTTCGTCCCCGACAACGCCACGCTCAACCGCTTCTTCTCGCTGCACTATCTGCTGCCGTTCGTGATCGCGGGTGTCATCATCCTGCACATCTGGGCGCTGCACATCCCGGGTTCGTCGAACCCGACGGGCATCGAGGTGAAGGACGAACAGGACACCGTACCGTTCCACCCCTATTACACCGCGAAGGACGGCTTCGGGCTCGGCATCTTCCTCATCATCTTCGCGCTGCTGACCTTCTTCAGCCCGAACACGCTGGGTCATGCCGACAACTATATCCCGGCGAACTCGCTTTCGACCCCGGCGCATATCGTGCCCGAATGGTACTTCCTGCCCTTCTATGCGATCCTGAAGGCCTTCACCTTCAACTTCCTGTGGATCGACGCGAAGCTGTGGGGCGTCATCGCGATGTTCGCATCGATCGCCGTGCTGTTCTTCCTGCCCTGGCTCGACAGCTCGCCGGTCAAGTCGTCGACCTATCGTCCGCTGTACCGGATCTTCTTCTGGATCCTCGTCGTCGACGTCCTGCTGCTCGGCTATTGCGGCATGCAGCCGGCCGAACAGCCCTATGTGATCCTCAGCCAGCTTGGCGCGATCTATTATTTCGCCCACTTCCTGGTGATCCTGCCGATCGTGTCGCGCATCGAACGTCCGCTGCCGATGCCCAATTCGATCACCGAGGCGGTTCTCGCCAAGCATGCCGACAAAACGTCGGACGCCACGGCCTGAGCGCCGGACTTTAACAGGAGCTGATACAGCCATGGTTCGCCCGCTCGGATTTCTCGTCGGCCTCGGTTTCATTACCGCGCTGGTGCTCGCGATTCTCACGACGCCGCTCAGCAATGAAGAGAATGTCGCCCATTCGTTCCACGAACACCCCAAGCATCTGAAGCTCGCGAGCGACGGCCTGCTGCCCCATTGGGACAAGCAGCAGCTGCAGCGCGGCATGCAGGTGTACAAGGAGGTCTGCTCGGCCTGTCACGGCCTGCACCTCGTCGCCTTCCGCGACATCGAGGCGCTCGGCTACACCCCTGGTCAGGTCAAGACCTTTGCCAAGGGTTTCCAGGTTCCGTCGATCAACCCCGACACGGGTGAGCCGGCGACGCGCGACGGCCTGCCGTCGGATTATTTCCCGTCGCCCTATGCCAACGAAACCGCCGCGCGCGCCGCGAACAACAATGCGCTGCCGCCGGACCTTTCGCTGATCACCAAGGCGCGCGAAGGCGGCAAGGACTATGTCTATTCGCTGCTGACCGGGTTCCAGAACCCGCCGGCGAACCTGCCCGCCGAACTCAAGCCGGGCACGGGGCTGCACTACAACCCCTATTTCGCGAACCTCAACCTCGCGATGGCGCCGCCGCTGGCTCCGAACCAGGTGACCTACGCCGACGGCACCAAGGCGACCGTCGACCAGATGTCGAAGGACGTCACCGCGTTCCTCGTCTGGACCGCCGAGCCCAAGCTGGTGAAGCGCGTGCAGGTCGGCTGGGCTGTCGTGATCTTCCTGTCGATCTTCAGCATCCTCGCCTATCTGTCGTACCGGAACATCTGGGCCGACAAGAAGCATTGAGCGGACAGGGGAGGGCGCGCCCGATGATCGCCCTCCCGCCGCAGCCGGACCTCGACCTCGCGTCGCTGGTCCGCACTATCCCCGACTTTCCCAAGCCGGGCATCCAGTTTCGTGACATCACGACCCTGATCGGCGACGCCGCCGGCTTTTCGGAAGCCGTGCGGCGTTTGTCCGTTCGCGCGGCCGACTATCGCCCCGATCTGATCGTCGCGGTCGAGGCGCGCGGCTTCCTGTTTGGCGCGGCGATGGCAACCGCGATGGGCCTCGGCCTCGTCCCGGTGCGCAAGGCGGGCAAACTGCCCGGCGTCACCATCGGGGTCGATTATGAGCTCGAATATGGCGTCGACCGGCTCGAACTCCACGAAGGCGCGGTACTGCCCGGCCACCGGGTCGTGCTGGTCGACGATCTGCTCGCGACCGGCGGCACGATCCTCGCGACGGCGGAATTGATGCGTAATGCCGGGGCGGAGGTCGCGGCGGCGATGTTCGTCATCGACCTGCCCGACTTGGGCGGCTCGCAGCGGCTGATCGGCGCGGGGCTGGCTTGCGAGACCTTGATCGCCTTCGACGGCGACTAGCGGCATCGCGTCGCGCGCCGGCTCAGGCGGCGATATCGGCCTTGGCGGCGTCGGCCTCTGCGCAGAAGAGTGCCCGGGCCTTTCCGCCCGCCTTCGCGCGATACAACGCGCCGTCGGCGCAGGCGAGCAGTCGTTCGAGTTCGATCCCGAGCTTGGGGGCGGTCGCAATGCCGACGCTGACCGAAATCAACATCTCGATCTCGTCGACCAGATAGGGTTTGCCGATCTCGCGGATGATGCGGCGGGCCAGCAGTTCGGCTTCGCTCTCGTCGCTCAGATCGACTTGCAGGACGACGAATTCGTCGCCGCCGAGCCGCGCGACCACGTCCTCGCTGCGCACGATGCGCTCGAGCCGGCGCGCCACCTGCTCGAGCAAGGCGTCGCCCGCAGGATGGCCAAAGCGGTCGTTGATCGCCTTGAAGCCGTCGAGGTCGAGATAATGCAGCGCGACGAGATGCTTGGTGCGCAGCGCGGTCGCGGCGTGTTGCTGGAAGAGTTCGCGCAGCAGCAGCCGGTTCGAAAGCCCGGTGAGCGCGTCGGTCCGGGCGAGTTTCGCCATGTCGTGCCGCGCGGTGTGATGCTCGACCGCCGACCGGTACAGATGTCCGACCGTCTGGAGGCTGAGCCCGGTGATCATCGCGACGATGAAGGCCTCGATCAGGAACAGCTCGGAATGCAGCAGGGTCGCGTGCGAGGTGAGGGCGTGCAACGCGAGCGCTATGATCGTCGGCACGGTGGCAAGCAGCAGGCTGGTCACACAGATGGCCGGGCGTACCGAGGTGCGTGACACGATGCCGGCGCCGAAGCTGAACACCAGGCTGACCGTGATGAGGTGGAGCAGCGGATAATGGGAAGAGATCGCAACGACGTTGAGCAGCGCGAGGAGGATCGCGGAGGCATAGTTGCCGATCGCATAGCGGCGCTCCCAGCGCCGCAGCGTGTCGAAGTCGTCCACGGGACCCGAACGACCATAAGCGCGCAGGGTCGCGAGGCGCAGAAACGTGGTCAGGGCGCCTAGGCCGGCAAGCACGAGCAGGAAGCCGTTGCCGAGTTCGAGGCCGACCAGCACGCAGATGCCGACGAAGACCGCCCCGAGCCCGAAGATGGGGACGGCCATGCTGTAAAGCATGTCCACGAAGTCGCGGTACACGGGCAAGGGCAGCGCCGCCGGGCTTGGGAAGATACGCAAGCGCAGAGGGGGCTTGATCGGGGCGGGGGAATCCGATCGTCTCATGCGGCGATTGTGCGCCGATAAAGTTAATGTCGGGTAACGGGGTCCGCGGCGTCGCCGGCCGCCGTGGGCATAAAAAAGGCCCGCGCCTCGGGCGCGGGCCGTCGCCCCGGATAAGCGGCCGGGTCTTAGAAGGGCACCCAGTTCTGTTTCTTGCGGAACTTCATATAGCCGACATTGGCACCGAGCCGGGCGCCGACGCCGACGCGGATCGGGATCAGCACGACGTCGCCGCGGCGCAGGTAGGAGGCGTTGAAGCCGCCGATCAGATAGGCGGCGCCTTCGCCGGCCGGATAACGCTTGTAGAGGTCCTGCGTGTCGAAGAGATTATAGACGAGGACGAAGGTGTTGCCGGCGTTGGCACCCGCGTCGAACCCGATCGACGGACCGGTCCAGTAGGCGGGCATCTCGCCCTCGATCTTGTGGAACAGCGTGCCCGAGCCATAGCGCACGCCGAGGACCAGCGCCCCGCCGGCTTCGCGGCCGACGATATAGGCATTGGGTTCGCCCTGTTTCTTCAGGATATCCTCGATCAGGCTGGCGAGCCCCTGCGCGCCCTTGCCGAACACGCCCTCGGCGGCGCCGATCAGATCGTCCTTCTTGTACGTCGTTCCCGGCGCGGCGTTGGTCGCGGCGGCTTCTGGATTCGTCACGGTCGTCGTCGTGGGGTCGGTCGAGGTCACCTGGTCGCCCGTCGCGAGGTCGCTGTCATAGCTTGTGTCGCCGCTCACCGTGTCGGTCGCGGGCGGCGGCGGGGTCGGATTGTCGAGGTCGGCATCGATCGCGCTGTTGGGATCGATCTCGGTCATCTGTGCCGCCGCGGGCAGCGGCGACAGCGCAAGGCCAATCGACGCGATGGCCATCACGGCAAGGCTGGAAAGCGACGTTCGCATGATATTCCCCCAAATTCCGGGCCGGCGACGCGCTATCGCGCCGCGAGGCTGTGTTTACCATGACTCTCCTATTGGCGGGCGGGCAATGAACCGGCGATGACCTGAGTCGATTTTGCGCCAGACCGAATCGATTTCGGCGACGGGCCGAAAATCCGACGGCAAAAAAAGAGCAATGTTTGCCGTTGCGGCGCGCGAGACGGCTGGCTATAGCGCCCGCCTGAGCCAGCCTGTCGTTAGCGCGACAGACCATGCGGAGACGTGGGTGAGTGGCTGAAACCAACGGTTTGCTAAACCGTCGTACTGGTAAATCCGGTACCGAGGGTTCGAATCCCTCCGTCTCCGCCACCTACCCCTCCATGGGGGTCCACAACAGTCCACCGATCTTGCTGTTTTCCTAGGAAATCCGACGCTTCGTGGCCCGGGTCGTTCGCAGCCGTCCACACGCCTCCGCCACTCGGGAGGTTCGGCCGCGTGGTCCCGGTTTTTGAAAACGTGGTCTCGGAGATGAGCATGCTGAACGATGCAAAGATTCGCGCTGCAAAGGCACGCGCAAAACCCTATAAACTCACCGACAGTCACCGGCTCTACCTGCTGGTCACCCCCACCGGATCGAAGCTCTGGAAATGGGGCTATCGATATGGCGAAAAGCAAAAGACTATGTCTTTCGGCATTTATCCGGGGGTCGGCTTGCTCGATGCGCGGTCGAAGCGCGACGAAGCCCGTCGCCAGCTGGACGAAGGGCACGACCCGGCTGTCGTCAAGAGACTGAAAGTGGCAGCGAACCTCGAAGCTGGCCGTACGACTTTCGAGCTGGTGGCGCGGGACTGGCATGCGACGTTCAAAACACAATGGGCGGTTCGTCACGCCGCCGACATCCTGCGAAGTCTTGAGCATGATGTCTTTCCGTCCATCGGCTCTCTTCCGATCGCGAGCCTGACGCCGCCGGCGATATTCGACCTCCTGAAGGCAATGGAAGATCGCGGGGCAGGCGAGTCGGCAAAGCGTGTCCGTCAGCGGATTTCCGCAATATTCGGCTATGCCATGGCGGTCGGTAAGGCCGAGTGTGATCCTGCTGAAAAACTCGGCGCCGCGCTGAAGCCTGTGAGGAAGGGCCGTCAGCCGGCGATCGTTGAGCTCGGGCCGCTCCAGAAAATGATCAACGATGCGGAAGAAGATTATGCCCGGCCTGTGACGCGGCTTGCGCTGCGCTTACTGGCACTGACCGCTGTCAGACCCGGTGAACTCCGCGGCGCCCGCTGGGAAGAATTCGAGGACCTCGACGGCAAATATCCGCTCTGGCGAATCCCGGCAGCGCGGATGAAGGGCGGTATCGAGCGCAAGGAAGAAGACGGAGGCGATCATCTGGTGCCGCTGGCGCCGCAGTCCGTCGAAGTCTTGTGCGCTCTCTGGCCCCTGACAGGCGACGGTGAACTTCTCTTTCCGGGCAATCGGTTCGCGCACCGGCCGATGAGCGAAAATGCGATCGGTTACCTGCTGAACCGCGCGGGCTACCATGGGCATCATGTCCCGCACGGTTTTCGTGCTGCCTTCTCGACGATCATGAACGAGTGGGCGAAGCGCGAGGGTGACAGGGACGACCGTTCAGCTATCGATCTCATGCTGGCACATATTCCCAAGCAAGTCAGCGAAAGCGAGGGCGCATATAACCGCGCTGCCTACATGCCGCGGCGGCGCGAGCTTGCTTGTATCTGGGCCGACATGCTGACGGAGAAGCTGCCTGCGCCCCGCGTCCTGGTTGAGCGTCCCGCCAAGCCCTTGGCGGAGGATTCGCGGCGGCGGGTGCCGGAAGCTGTTCCCAAGGGGTTCCGTTTTTCCAACAATTCTGCAGGTCGCGCAGTATGACGACTGGAGCGGAAGGTCTCAGACCTTCCGCTTCTTTCCCTCGAAGCCGTCTTTGACCTCGTCGATCCAGGCGGTGATCTCCCGGTCGCTCCAGCGTGCAGTCGCCGGAGTGATCTTGTAGGGAGGTGGGAAGCTGCCGGCCCTGATCATCTCGTAGATCATCGACTTGCCAAGTCCGACGCGCCGCTTGACTTCATCGAGCCGAACGAGCCGCTCTGGAACCTCGAATGCTGGTTTCGGTGGGAGCGACGATTCCGACATTTGCTCTGCCGTTGGAGGGACGGCTGAACCTAGATTTCCCTGCTTTCGGCGTTAGCGTCCGCCGCGCGCATCTGAAGGCAACCCGCCGCAAAATTTGCGACTTGTCAGTTAAACCATGGACCAGCGAGTGGAGCACCAAGGTGACGGCGCGCGGCCTTGACCAGCCTTTGCACGCGAAGCCGATACGAACTGCTGTCGAGACGCCAGCGGTTTGGCGTCACCGAGTTGCCGAAGAAGGTGCGAGCCATGTCCTGCTGCGAAGCTCCGACAGCGAGTGCGTCGCCCGTTCGCAGCTCGAGAATCCATCGGGCTGCACGAACTTCCCGTGGCGCAAGGCCAACCGGTATGTCTCCGTTTCGGGTTAATGCCACAAGTCGCTTGAGCGCGGCTAATTTGGGTTCGATCGACGACAGACCTTGAAGGCGATGGTCTAGGAGCAAAGGGCCGCCGAGTAATGTGCCGTCATGAAGGTCTATCCTGATCGACCACTTCCCGTTCGTCAGAAGCCAGTGCTCGACAGCCTCATCGGCGATTTCGACGGACACAAAGGGTGCAAGAGTCCTTATGTCGAACTGATCTCCCGGGGGAGGGCGAAAACCTGCAATGCGGCTATCGAGAACATAAGGGTCGGTGAGGGGCGACCAGATCGGTTTGGCCTCCGATGCCGCCAGTACGGGGTCGACGAATGCGACGAGGCCGAATTGTGAAGGTTCGACGCCGCGATTTACGAAAGCAGAACGATATGCCGCGCTCCGGCGCAGCCACTCCCAGGCGAAGGAGCGACGATCGCAGTCGAGCAACGCCGCGTAGTTCGCGGCGCTGTGCCAGTCGGGAACCACCGGCGGTGCGTCGAGATGGATCGTCCTTTCCACACCGTTAAATATTCAGAATATTATTGAAATATTTCCAACGACTTCTGATAGGATGCTGGACTTCAGTAACAGATCGCGTGGGGGCGGTTCGATCTTTCATATTCGGCGGGCAGCTTCTTTGAGAGAGCAGCGCCCTTCCGAACTGTTTGAAAGGCGAATAAGGGCGCGGCGACTTGAGGGCGCGGTCCGATTTCGCGGGGACGAACATGCCAACGCTCGACGCGGCGCAAAGGATCGCCGTGCAGCTGACCAAGGTCGCAACAATCGCCGATATCGACGATGCGTTACGCGAAGTTTGCCGTACAATCGGCTGCAGCTTCTTCGCTCTCAGCCATCATGTCGATTTTCTCGCAGCGCCTAAGCGCGGCATCCGCATCCACAACTACCCCGAGGAATGGGCGCTGTGGTTCGACGAGCGGAGACTGGGGTTATCCGATCCTGTCCATCGGGCGAGCCAGCGGCGCCTTTCGGGCTTTTTGTGGCACGACAGGTCGGCGTTCACCCCCGAACGGCCGCAGGACGCCGATATATTGGCTCAAGCGCGAAGCCACGGGATCGGGGATGGGTTGACCGTTCCCACCCATCTGCCGGGCGAGGCACATGGGTCGGTGTCCTTTGCCTGGGGCATTGGCGAACCGGCACCTCCCGAGGCACTCTATTTTGCGCAGATGATAGGAAGCCACGCTTTCGAAGCCGCACGTTTGCTGGCCAATCCGGAGATCATGCCCCGTCGTCCCCGGCTCACGGACAGGCAGCGCGAATGCCTCATCTGGTCGGCGAGCGGCAAGTCCGACTGGTCGATATCGCAAATATTGGGCCTCAGCCGTGACACGGTGAAGGAGCATCTGCGCAACGCCCGCGCCAAATATGATGCGACCGACCGGACGACGCTCACGACCCGCGCGCTCTTTGGTGGCGACATCAGCTTCGGAGACCTCGCGGGCCGCTGATACCCCCCCGTTGTGTTATGGCGCCGGGACGATTTGCCGTTCAATTGGATTGTCTCTTTCACTCAAGGGGACAGTTCAAATGCTTCATATTGTTGATACCAATGACCGGACCCGCGAGCACAAGGTGCTCAGGTCGATGTTCGAGGCCCGCAAACATGTGTTCGTCGATCTTCTGAAATGGAACCTGCCGGTGCTCGCCGGCAAGTTCGAAGTCGATCAATTCGATGACGGCCATGCCGCCTATCTCATCGTCACCGACGTCGAGGGCAATCATCTGGCATCGGCGCGGTTGCTGAAGACGACACGCCCGGCGCTGCTCGACAGTCTCTATCCGGATCTTGTCGACGGAGTTGTCCCTAGCGGGACCGACGTCCTCGAGATCACCCGCTTCTGCCTCTCCCGCGGGGTTGGAGCGCAACTGCGCCGCAGCGCTCGAGACATGCTTCTGGTCGGGCTCGTCGATTATGCCCTCGCGAACAAGATCGGCCGCTACACGGGCGTTGCCGAGGTGGCCTGGTTCGATCAGATCCGAAGGTTCGGATGGGACTGCGAGGCGCTGGGATCGCCGCGCACCCATGATGGGCGAAGTCTTACGTCGCTCCTGATCAGGATCGACGGGAGCAGCGTCTCTAAGCTCGAGGGGGCAGGCATTGTGGCGGATACGGGGCTAGCGCTTCCGACCGCGCGCGCAGCTTGAGGGGAGAAATGTCATGAGCATCACCCCCATCGTCGCCACCGGCTTCGACGAAGTCGTCGACCTCTTCGCGGATGGATATACGATCCTGCGCGGCGCAGCCGACGCATCGAAGATCGCCGAGATCGAGGCCGACCTGGCCGACCGCTATGACGCGACGCCCTTCTGCGAGGGCGGTTTCTACGGTGAGCGCACCAAGCGGTTCGGCCGCCTGCTCATCCACTCGCCGCATATGGCGGACCTTGTTCTCAACCCGGCCATCCTCGCGATCACCGAGGCTGCGCTCGGCTCCTGGTGCGATCGGATCCAGCTCAATCTCGCGCAGGCGATCGAGATCCATCCAGGCGCGCTCGCGCAGTTCCCGCACCGCGACCAGGATATGTGGGCAGGGGAGATCGGGCGGGTCGAATATCTCGTCAATGTCATGTGGCCGCTCACGCCCTTTACCCGCGAGAATGGCGCGACGCTGATCTGGCCGGGAAGTCACGGCGCCGAGGCCCTTTCGCGCGAGGTTAAATGCGATCCGATCGTCGCGGAGGCGAACCCGGGCGACGCGATCGTCTTCCTTGGATCGACATTGCATGGCGCCGGAAGCAACCGGAGCACCGGCGTCCGGCGGGGGATCATTATCAGCTACTGTCTCGGTTGGCTCAAACCCTACGAAAACCAGTGGCTTGCCTATCCGCCCGAGATCGCGCGGACCTTTCCGGCTGAGCTCTCAGCCCTCGCGGGTTATGCGCAACACCGGCCCAACCTCGGAAATTTCGAGGGCCAATGCCCGTCGGTCCTCTTCCGCGGCTATCCGACCGACCCGCTGGCGGCGATCGACGCGCTGCGTCCCGACCAGTCGGCGATGCTCTCGGAGCATGTCGGACGGCAGCGCGCCGAGCCGGCGGGTGGAGAAGCGTCGTGAGTCCTGGCGCCCGGATGGAGCACGCCTACACCGAGCTGAAAGCGCGCGTCATGGCGGGGGAGTTCGCACCCGGGTCGAAGCTCGACCCGGGGCAACTGGCAGCCGAACTCGGGGCGAGTGCGACGCCGGTTCGCGATGCGCTGCACCGGCTCTCGGGCGAGCGGCTCGTCGACAGCTGGCATCAGGAAGGATTTCGGCAACCTTTAGTCTCGGAAGCCGATTTACGCGACCTCTACGCCTGGACCGCGATGCTGCTCGGCTACGCGCTTCGTTCTTTGACGATGCCGCCGGTCCCGCCCGATGGCCCGGTAGTTGGCGCTGATGGCGATGATTATCCCGGACGACTCGACCGTCTCTTCCGGTCGATCGCGCTCTTTTCTCCGAACCGCGAGGTCCGGCACGCGATCGCGAGCGCGGTCGATCGGCTGCACTTGGTTCGCGCGCTCGAGCATCAGACCGACCCGCTCTGCAGTGAGGCGCTCGCCGACCTTGAGGAGGACTTCCGGAGCGCACGCTGGCCCGAATTGCGCGCCAAGATCAATAGCTTCCACCGTCGCCGACTAACATGGGTCAGGCGTGTCTGCGCCGAAATGCGCAAGCGCGAAGAAGCATTAGGATAATATTCCAACTATATGAAAACTATAAAATTTCTATTCCATTTGAGGGGCGTAACTTCAGGGTGCCGCAATTCCGCGGTATAGCTGAAGGAGGGTCCCATGGACCGGAAGAACCTTGCCGAAGACGGCGTCGAAGAACTGGGCATCGCGAGCGTCGAGACGCTCGGCACCGAGCTGCCCTTTCCCGAGCCGGAAGGCCTCGACATCGTCCCGCACGGCGGCATCACCGCCGAATGACGACGTGGAGGGCGCGGGCTTCCCGCGCCCTCCATCTCACCATGGACTATCATCTTCCCGCTCATATCAGCTTCGCAGCGTTCGGTTCGAAGGTCGTATGCCTCGATGTCTCGGCCGACCGTTATTTCCTTTTGCGCGGCGAAGAGGCGTCCGCGCTGCTTGCTGCTGACTTCGCCATGTCTCCTCCGCCGCAAAGCGTGCTGGCGCACGGCTTCCTGCAATCCGGGCGCGGTGCGGCCGTTCTTCCCGTCGTGGCGCTGCCTGTAGCGGGCAGTGCCCTCGAATGCCCCGAGACCGATGGTCGCCTCTCTGCAACCGAAGTGGCCTGGTTCCGGATGGGGGCAGCCCTTGCGCTGCGGGTGCGGGGACTTGAAGCGATGTTTGCCGATCTCCGCCTACAACGATCGCGTGATTGCCGTCGGAACGGAACAGACGACCCCGGCCTGCAGCGTGTGACCGCAGCCCGGATGGCGCGTGGCTACGCAAGGGCGCGCCTCTTCGTTCCCGCGGCGCGCCTCTGCGTGCCGGACAGCATCGCGCTGGCGCGTTCGTTGTGGCGGCGCGGGATTGGCGCCGACCTGTATTTTGGTGTGAGGCTCGAGCCGTTTGCAGCGCACTGCTGGCTCCAGCATGGCGACCTGCTGCTCACCGACCCGGTAAACTTTGTCGCCGATTACACGCCGGTCTTCAGACTATGACCGCACGAATGGCGATCCTTTCGAGCTGGCCCGCCGGTCTTCAGCCTCCCGAGGGATTTTCATCGTGTCGCGTAGCCGGCGCGACGATGGTTTTCTCCGACGCGGCACCATTTTTCGACGCGCGGCGATGCAAGATCGTGGGGTGGGCTTTCCGGCGCGACGGCTTCGACCCTTGCCGCGACCTGAGCCCTAGCGAGGTCGATGCGATCATCGAAAGCAGCGGCAAATGGGCACTGCGCCATCTCTGGGGGAATTTCGTGCTTGTGTGGGGCGATGCCGGCGATCGGATCCATATCCTGCGCTCACCCATTACCGGCCCGGCCGTCTTTCATGTCGCGGCGGCGGCTTCGCGCACAACCTCTTGCGCATTCACCGACCTCGCGCTTGCCCGCTCGCTCGGCTTTGCGCTCGACAGGCCCTGCGCGAGCGCCATCGACGCGCGCCTCCGCTTTCCCTACCTCCGCGGGGAACGGACCGAGATCGAGGATGTGTGCGAGCTCCTTCCCGGCCAGGTGATGCGCCTCGGCGCAGGACCGTCAGGGCTGCCCGCCTGGTCGCCATGGGACTTCACGCTGCGTCCGCCCAAACGCGCGCGAGCGGATGAACTCGGATCGCTGGTGCGCTCGATTGTCGCCGCGTGGAGCGGCCGCTTCGACCGGGTCCAGCTCGAACTCTCCGGGGGGATCGACTCCAGTATTGTGGCGGCGTGCCTCGGAGGGGAGGACCGCCAATGGCGTGCGGTCACCATCGCAACCGCCGATCCGGACGGCGACGAACGCATCTATGCCCGCGCAGTCTGCGACAGGTTCGGAGCCGAGCTCGAGGAAATACTCCTGCCGCGAACAAGTCCCGATCCACTGGCGCCGATCCCAAATCCAAGGGTGCGGCCCGGCGGCTTTGGCCTGCTCGACGCCAACGACGTAACGCTACTAGCGACCGCGCGCGAATATCGGGCGGCCGCGATTTTCTCGGGGACAGGCGGCGACGGCAGCTTCGGCTACCACACGAGCATCGCTCCAGCGCTCGACGCGCTCCGCTTTGCCGGTCCGCGTGCCGGCGTCGCCGCGGCGCGCGATCTCGCGGCGATCACCGGAGATACGATCTGGCACGCCCTTCGCCTGCTCGTGCGGGGCCTGGTTGCAAACCCGCGCCAGTGGCCCGTCGACCCCAGCCTGTTGTCGCAACATTTCGCCGATGCGCGTCCGAACCATCCCTGGACCGGCGGCGCCCGGGAGGTCGCGGCCGGTCAGCGCTCCTATGCGATGAAACTGCTGCTTATCCAGACCTTCCTCGACGGCTACGACAGAGCGCTCGTCATCCCGAAGATCGCACCTTTGCTGTCACAGCCGCTGGTCGAATATGGCCTCGGCATCCAGAGCTGGCAGTGGGGCGAGGGCGGACAGAACCGAGCCTTGGCAAGAGAGGCTTTTCGTGACGACTTGCCCGAGATCATATTGGCGCGCCGGAGCAAGGGTCGCATATTGTCGCTGTTCCTGCCCGCCTTCGAGGCCAACCGGGAGCGTCTCCGATCCTTTCTGCTCGGCGGCTGGCTGGCGGATGCGGGGATAATCGATAACGAAGCAATCGACGATCTCCTGACCGGCCGAACGAAAGCCGGCGCGATCGCCATGATCAGGATCTTGCAGCTGACGGACATGGAGCGCTGGGTGCGCACGGTGACGGATAAAGGGGTGCCGGACGCGCCCGGGGAGGCGCGCCCGGCACCGGGCTAGCGTACGGGAGCGGACAAGGGCTGTCCCGCACGATAGCCGCGCCAGCGCAGATACTGAGCTGATTTGGCGGGAACATCGTCTTCCTCGCCTTTGAGCCAAAAGCGATACCAGTCGAGGTTGCGCTCATAGACGGCCCGCTTGTGGACAGGCTGATACTTGATATGGATTTCATCGGCGAAGCCGTAGAGCTCGATCGGTCTTCCGGCGCGCTTCATCCGGGTGTGCAGCTCGACGAGATTTCGTATTTCGGACTCGGGCGCCTGGATCAGGAGCGGCGTGTCGATCTTTTCCGCATCGGCCGTCGCGGTCAGGACACGCCAGCGCTCGGGGTCGCTATCGGGATCGCCGATCCCGAAGAAGCCCTGCAGCATCTTGGTGTAGCCGCGATCGGGAACAGCATTGGTCCAATAATATTGCGAGCTGATCTGGCCGGACGAGATGGTGGCAGCGGCGAAGCGATCCGACTTGCGGATCGCCCAGAGAACGACGGTCGATCCGAAGCTGAGACCGCCGAACCCGACGTGCTCGGGGTCCGCGAGACCCTTGGCGGCAAGTTCGTCGATCGCGCGGGTCACGGCTTCGAGCCCGACCTGGTAGCTTGCTTCCATCGGGGCGCCGCGAGCCGGTGCCGTGCGATTCATGCACAGCACGGCAATACCATGTTCGACCAGTGGCAGCATCGGGATCTCGCCGCCGACACCGCCGCGCAGGAAGCCTTCGCAGTGCGCATAATGCGCAACCAGCGGCATCGCTCCCCGAGCACCGCGTGGCCGTAGCAGGATGGCCTCGTGGCCGTCGGGCCATGTAAACCGGGTGGCGATAGCGGCGATTCGGTCGCGCAGCTCCGAATTGGGATCGTCGATAATGGTCTCGGCGCGGTTCTTGTAGGCGAGCCGGACGAGCCGGGGCGGATCCACCGGTGCGCTTTCGGCGCAGACGATCGCCTCTTCGGCCGCGACGCAGCGCGGCCCGCGTACCGGGGAGCGGATGGCGCCATCGGATACCGCGAGCCTTCGCGCCTTGCGCGCGCCGGGCGTGTAGAGCCAGACGATCTCGCGCGACAGGCCGTCGCGCTCATAGATCAGCAGACGATCCGAACCGGGCACGAATTCAAGCGCCGCAAGTTGCGTCGAACGACAAAGTGCGGCCAAGCATTCGATCCTCGATCCGTCGGCGCGCGTGATGGTAATTCCGGGCCGGCCATCGGCGTCGATGGCCGCTGTCAAACCGTCCGACCGGCGCACCAGCTTCGCTTGCCGCTCGATTTTGCCTTGCGGCTCCGATGCGACGTTTTGGGCGGCGCGGATGCCTCCGCTGGCGAGATCGACGACCTTATCGGATCGCGGGGCATCCCAGAGGATGCGGGCGCGATCGAACCAATCGGTCGGGAAGCGCTGCATGATGCGACGCCCGTCCTCGATCATCCCGCCGGCGAGCGGCTGGTTGAGATCGAGCCGCGCATCGACCAGGACACCATCGTCATAGGCAGCCTTCTCGGCCGCAGCGATCTCGGCCCGCGTTGCGCCGACAGTGTAGCGGATCGATCGACCGCCAGGATCGAGATCGAACCGGACAATATCGGCATCGTCGACGATTTCGCGCCGGGCAGATTCGCCCTCGCGCCAGTGCCAGACCGCGACCGCTCCATCGACGAGCGCCAGATAGCGCAGGCCGCGCGAGTCCGGGTCCCACACCGGCGTCTGTTCGGCGACTGATCCCGCGCCGTCGTGACGCGCTGCGCCGCCGCCACCGACCCGCATCGGCTTTCCGCCGAGGACGTCGGCGACATACCAGTCGAGCGCGACGTCGTTCGTCTCGATCGAGGGCCGTGCAATGCGATAGGCGACGCGCCGACCATCCGGCGAGAGGGCGAGGCCGCCGACGTCGGCGACCTCGACCAGATCGCGCGATGTGACGGGCTGGCGGGGCGCTTGGGCGACCGGCACCGACGCGGCGAGGATCGCTGCGGCCATTACCACTTGATGACGGCCTGCAAGGCGAAGCTCCGCCCGATCGGACTCGCCTGCTCGGGATCGTAGCCGATCGTGACGCCGGTGGTCTGGAACCGCGCATAAGGCGGATCAAGGTCGAACAGATTGTTGACGCTGAAAGCGAGGCGAAGCGATCGCCCATCCGGATCGCCGATGTGGGTGCCAAGCTGCAGGTCGACCGTCGTCCAGCTTTTAACATGTTCGGCCGGGCTCACCGACAGGTTGCGGTAATCGTCGACATGATTGACCGAGACGCCCCCGTCGAATGCGCCGAACGCGAAACCGGCACGTCCGCGAAGCCGGAGCTTTACCGGTGCTCCCAGCGTGCCGACAACATTGTTCGCAGGCGCATTCGGGGTGATCCGGCTGTCGATCGTGAAAAGCCGCGATCCGCCGACCGAAAGGCTGACGTTGCCTGTTCCGATCGCGCGGATCCAAGAAACATCGAAGTCGAGTCCGCGTACTGTCGAACTGGACAGGTTGCGGGTGCGTACATCTACGATCGCTGCGATCTGGCCCGGGGTCACCCCGATGGCATTGGAAAAAGTCGGGTCGGCGAAATAGGCGGCGACCGTGGCCGCATCGGGATTGTCCTGGATCAGCTCGCCATAGACGTCGCGGCGAGCAAAAAAGGTCTGGAGGAAGCTGTTCGCCGAAGCGATCCGGTCCTTGTAGCGAATGTCGAACCAGGTGATGCCAAGCTTGAGGCCGGGCATGAAGCGCGGTTCGAAGTCAAGACCCGCCGTCCAGCTCGTCGCTTTCTCCGGGCCGAGATCGGGATTGAACCCGAGCAGCAGGATGACCGGTGTCTGGCCGGTCGGCGATGCCGGATCATTGAGCCGGAACGTCTGGACCCGCGAATTGGCGCCGCCGACGAGCTCGTCGAAAAAGGGCGCCCGGAACGACCGGCCATAGGACGCGCGAAAGGCAAGGCCGGGAAGCGCCTCCCAACGAGCGCCAAACTTGGGATTGGCGGTGTCCCCGACATCCGAATAATCTTCGTAGCGCCCCGCAGCGGACAGATCGAGCTTGCCGGGAAACGTATCGCCAGCGTCGAACACCGGGATCGCAAGCTCGCCATAGATGGCTTTGACAATCCGCTGATCGGGAAGGCCCGGAATGCCGACGACCAGCGGGGCGTCGGCTGTGGCGTCGATCGTCTGCCGATAGCGGAGCGTGTCTCGGCGATATTCGGCGCCGAGCGCTATCTTCACATCACCCGCCGGAAGCGCGAACAGATTGCCATCGGCGCGCAGAGCCGCGTTCCAGTTCTGGTTGCGGGTGCGAACCGCGAGGCTACCGCGCAGGCCGTCGATAAGCGCGGGACTGTTGACCGCGCCCTCGCCGAACAGGTTGATCGCGGTCGCGGGACTGGTCGATGCCACAGCACGGGCGAGGCGGAGCCGGTGGACGAGGTTCACCGCGTCATAGCCGTCGCGCTGGAGCCCGTAGCCGCCCGAAACTTCGATATTCCAGCTGCCGATGTCCGCGCGCGCGCCGAAGGCGGTGTTGACCGCCCGGACGCGGCCTTTCACGCCCTCGGGACCGAAATCGGCCACCGGGTCATAATAGACGGTGATGTTCTGCCGCGTGCCGATCGGGTCGACATAATAGGGATTGGTCGGCGTGACGGTCAGTTGCGAGATGCCGAGGACGCGGCGGTGTGCTTCGAAGCTGCGCTCGGCATAGAGGCCGCGTGCGAAAAGCATGAGGTTGTCGGAGAGCCGCTGCTCGCCGCTCGCGTAAAGGCTGATCGTCTGTTGGCGCGGGAGGATGTCGACGTTGCGGCGAGCGTCGCCGCGGTTGAAGTCGGTGCTCGGGGCGAGTTGCGCGCGGGTCAGTCCGACGCCGTTTTGCCCGCGCGGGATCAGGAACCGTTGGCCGTTCGCAGCGACGATTGTTCCCGGATTGTTGAAGTTGGATCGAAGATCGGGGCCGCCAAAGGGGCGGAGGTCCTCGGTCGCGAAGGGGCGCTTGCTCGATGCGAGACTGCCGCGCCGATAATATTCTGCGGCGAGGGTGAGATGGCCCGTCGACCAGCCCTTGCCGACGATCTGACCGAGCTGATACTCGCCATAGTCGCCATCGGCGGATCCGACGCGCAGCCTCGTCTCGGCGCCCTCGAGCCGATTGCGGAAGCGAATATTCACGACGCCCGCGACCGCGTCCGATCCATAGATCGCCGATGCGCCGTCGGTGAGGATCTCGACGCGCTCGACGGCGAGCGAGGGCAGCATCGAGATGTCGGCGAAGGCTCCCGAGGCGCCGCCCAGCGCGGGCCGCGTTCCGTCGAACAGCGTGAGGGTCGAGCCCGGTCCGAGGCCCCTCAGGTTGATCGCGCTTCCGTAACCGATGTTGCTCGCGGCGTTGCCGCGCGCATTGGTGCCGAAGCTTGCCTCGGTGGGCCCGCCCGAGAAATTCTGGGGGATCGTCTGCACGAAATCCGCCAGCGTAGCGCGGCCGCTGCGATCGATCGCATCGCGGTCGATGGTCGTGACCGGTGAGCCGACCGGGCCGGCGCCGCGGATACGCGACCCTGTCACGATGATGGCCTCGTCGCTCGCGTTCGCGGCAGAACCCTCAGTCGAGCCCGCCGCCGCATCGCCGTTTCCCGCGCGCACGACGAAGGTGCCGTCGACCAGTTCCGCGACCAGCCCCGTCCCCTCCAGGATGCGCGACAGCGCAGCATCGGCGGTCAGCCTTCCGCGAACGCCCTTGCTGCGCTTGCCGCTCACGAGCGGCGAGGGGACTATGATCTGGCGTCCCGATGCCTCAGAATAGTGGCGGATCGCATCGCCGAGCGGTTGGGCGGCGATATCGTAGCTTCTGCTCGCTTCCTGCGCCGATGCCAGCGGGGCGTGAAGCGGTGCGATCGGTGCCGCGGTCGCGAGCAGCGCTGCAATATAGGTGCGTGTCATAGGTCCCTCCCGTGCGGCGATGATTGCCGTCTGGGAGGGGGAAATGCCGGTTCGCGATTATCCCCCCGGCTAATTTACCTTGGGGCGGAGTGTGATCTCATCAATACGGGCTTCGACGTCGAGATCGAGCGCCGCCGCAAGCTTTCGGGCTAGCGCCATGCTGTCTGCGATATCGAACCGTCCGGTGACCTGGAGCCTGCCGGTCTCGGGCGCGGCGAGCCGGATCGGTACGGGATTTACCCTATTCGCACGATCGAGAAGTGTCGCGACGGATAGATTGTCGGCGTCGATGATCGTCTCGGCGACCGGTAACGTCATCGGCGCGACGATGCGCGCCTCGCGGTTCTCGACCGCGGCGCGTTCGCCGGGGCGGAGTCTCACCGCGCTCTTCGTGCCGACCGCGCGAACCTCGACCGATCCCTTGATCAACTGGACGAGAACGGGCCCCTTTCTCAGATCGACCTCGAATTCGGTGCCGAGCGCGATCGTCTCCGACCCTTCGGCCTCGACGATGAAGGGCCGGGCGGCATCATGCGCGACCTTGAACCACGCGCGGCCGCCGACGAGCAGGACGCGGCGCTCGTTCGCTGCGAAACGGATCTCGGCGTACGCGCCATCGGCAAGCCGGACCGTCGAACCATCGGGGAGTTGGAGGTTGCCATCCCGGCCCGTGGGCTCCGCAATGATGGGCTTGTCTTGTCCGATGCCCGCGTACCAGGCGAAGCCGAGCGCGATCGCTGCGACAAGCGCCGCCGCCATCGCGAAGCGCATCGGCGAGCGGGGCGCAGCCGCGCGGGGTGTAGCATGTGCCGCGACATGCGCGCGCGAAACACCCCCGGCGATCAGCCAATCCTCCTCGAGCTCGGAATAGGCGGCGGCATTGGCGGGATCGCGGCGCCAGGCGTCGAAAGCCCCGGCGTGATCGGCGGCATCGGGTCCGCGCATGCGCGCGAACCAGGCCGAGGCTTCGCGGTCGCGTTCGCTCACGCGCGCCGGGCTCGCCTGATTGCGAGCATGGCCTTCGCGATTTCCTTCTCGACGCGTTTCACCTTCACCCCCTCGGCCGCTGCGATCTCCTCATAGCTGAGGCCGTCGAGCCGGTGCAGCAGGAAAATACTCCGGGTTTGCGCATTCAGCCGAGCCAGCGTCTCCTCGATCCGTCGGAGCTGGTCGCGGGCGTCGATCGCCCGGTGCGGATCGGGTCCCGCGAGCGTCGGCTCGTCGAAGCTTTGATGATCGTCGGCATGCGCGCGGGTGCGGCGCCGATGCCGTTCGGCGACGAGATTGCGCGCGGTCTGGAAAAGATAGGCGCGCGGCTCCTCGAAAAGCACGCGCGGATAGGCGCTGCTCGAGAAGAGGCGGCGGAAACATTCCTGCAGGAGATCGCCGACCTCCTGTGCCGGTGCCCGGTTGCGCAGGAAGCCCGCGAGCTCGGGGCGGTGGGCGACGTAAAGAGCGTTGGCGCGCGTATGTGCCTCGAACCCGATCCAATCTTCGGGCGGCAGCGGGTCGCCGGCGCCGAGCGGTGTACGGCGATTTCCCTCGCTGCCGTCATAGTCCATTGCCGCCGCCTTTCCATGCCGGGGCACGAAAAGGCGGTTTTGAAGCCGGGTGTTGAGACGAGCTTGAGGCTCATGCCGCAGCCTTTGGTCCCGAAGGACTTGGACATGGACAGCGGCCACCCGGCAGGATGGCAATGGGAATTCGTCAGTCTCAAGCGGGGTCTCAAACCCGGCATCTGGCGCCTTGGGCCCGATGCCCTTCAAGCTTAGCGCGGTGAGTCCGGGTTTCAACTGGTTTCATATGAAACTGGTCCAAAGCGGAAGAAAAGCCGTTCTTTATAGCGGGTAAAGCCTGGACGGCGCCAGGCCTTCGCGTCCGGTTCGGCCTGCATTTGCGCGCGAATGGCCTAGGCGCCCGGGTTCGGGATCGTGGCCTTGCTTCGCCTGGCGACTTTTTTCGGATCACTTCGATCGACGAGGCCCGGAACGGGAGCATAGCGAGAAGGCACGGTTGATGGGCGCGGCCCGAATGGAGCGCGCACTGGCGGCGGGGGCCGCCGCCAGAGGTCGCGCGTTTTCACGGTTGGCCGCGCGGCGCTCCCGTCGCCGCGTCTCGTCCCGGCGGGCGCAGTCCGGTCCGCTGCGCGCGCTGCCGCGCCGGGGCTGCCGCCCCACCGACCGCGGCTGCCCGCTTGCTTCCCGTCCTTGCACGCCGCCGGTCCTTCGGCGTCGCCGGGGGCGCCGTTCTTTTTGGCCCCGTCCGGGCTCATGCCCGGGCCGGAGCCTCCCCCGAGATGGACGCCGCGCTTGCCGCGCGGCGGCGTTGGGTTGGGCCGGCACCTCGGACGTCGGCGCGGGCGGCGCACGGGGCTGGGACCGCCCGGCACCTGCGCAAGCCGGTCTTCGCCCGGCTCCTTCGCTTCGCTGCGGCCCTTCGGGTGCGCAGCCGCCTCGGACGGCGGTCCCATACCCTGCGCGTTCGCCGCCCGCCCCGCCGTCCGGGGCCGGCCGCGGCGGATTTTGGGCAGGAGGAGACGCACCATGAGCGCATTTCAGCAACGGCAGTTCGGGGACGCAGCGCAGCAGGACCGCGCGAGTAGGCGGAAAGGGTCGGGAAGGAAGGCGGGCGCACGCCGCGAGAAGCGCGGCAAGGGCGCGGGCTTGAGTGAGCGCGAAGCTCGGGGCGAGCACGAAGGCGGGAGCGAAGGTCGCGGTGGGAACACCGCGCCGCGTCCCTCGCTCTACGACGAGGTCACCGCGCGGATCGTTGCCGAGCTGGAGGAGGGGCGCTTTCCTTGGACGCAGCCGTGGGACGCCAAGGCCTTTGCGCCGGGACTGCCGCGCAACGCCGATACGCGGCGCAGCTACTCGGGAATCAACATCCTCATTCTCTGGTCCGAGGCGATGCGGCGCGGTTTCGGGTCGCATGGCTGGCTGACCTACCGTCAGGCCGAGGCGGTAGGCGGGCAGGTTCGCAAGGGCGAAAGGGGCACGACGATCTTCTACGCCGCGCGCTTCACGCCGAAGGATGCGAGCGGGAACGGCGGCGGCGCGGCGAGTGGCGGTGCGGCGGTTGAGGGCGGGCGGACCGGCGGCGGTAACGGCGCGGGCGGCGCCGAGGGAGACGCGCGTTCGGTACCGTTCCTCAAAAGCTTCACCGTGTTCAACGTCGCGCAGGTCGACGGGCTTCCCGACCGCTGCACCTTGACCGACCAGCCCTTGCCCGAGCGCGAGCCGCTCGCCGAAACGCTGCTCGCCGCGAGCGGCGCCGATATCCGCATTGGCGGCAATGAGGCCTATTACAGCCCGGGCGGCGATTATGTCGCGCTGCCGCCGCAACAGGCCTTCTTTGCGCAGATCGATTATTATCGCACCGCGCTCCACGAACTTGGCCATTGGACCGGTCATAAGTCGCGGCTCGACCGCGATCAGTCGGGCGGCTTTGCGAGCGCCGCCTATGGCCGCGAGGAGCTTTGCGCCGAACTCGCGAGCGCCTTCCTGTGCGCCGCGCTCGGTATCGCACCGACCGTGCGTCATGCCGATTATCTCGGCGCGTGGCTCGCGATCATGCGCGCCGACACCCGCGCGATTTTCAAGGCGGCGAGCCTCGCGAGCAAGGCCGCAGACTATCTGCTCGGCTTTACGCCCGCGACAACGAAAGGCGGCGAGGCGAGCGCAGGGAACGCAGATCGCGCGCCAGCCTCGCGCGCCGAGGCGGGAGCGGGCGGATGACACGGCTCGCAGACCTTTCGACGCCGCTCGCCGACGTCATGACCCTCGGCGGCGACGAGATTGAGGCGGTGCTGTCCGGCCTCGGCGACAGCGCGACCTTCTACTGGCGCGCGCGGAGCATCGACGCCCTCGGGCAGGAAATGCGCATGTCGCGCCGGATGAACTGGTCCATCCGCTACCAGATCGCCCGCAGCCTGCTCGTCGCGCGCGGAGCGGACGCAGCTTTTTATGCGGGAGACGGGACATGACCCTCATTCCCGCGAATCTCGCGTTCGCGCTGCAAGCCAATGCGCTGACCTCGCGGCTTCGCGCCGAGCGCGACCAGCGCTTCGACCCGTGGCCGGTCGTCAAACTCTATAATCCGGTCGGTGCTGCGACATGGCTCGCAACCGAGCTTGCCGACGATGGCGACACGCTGTTTGGCCTCGCCGACCTCGGCTTCGGCTGTCCCGAACTCGGCTATTTTTCGCTGGCCGAGATCCGCGAGGTCAAGCTTGCTCTCGGATTGCGCATCGAGCGCGACCAGCATTTCGACCCGATGGTTGCGCTCTCGGTCTGGGCCGACACCGCGCGGCGCTTGGGGTCGATCATCGCCGCCGAAACCGCGCTTCTGAACCAGAAGCGCTCAGAGCTTCCGCTTTACTAGCGGCAAGGCGAGGCGGCGCGCCTTCGCCGTCAGGCCGGTTTCAGGGGGGCAATCCCCCGCTCATGGAAGTCCGAGCGCGGAAACCCTGAAACCGGCCACCCCTTTGAATGGAGTGACTATCATGAAACTCGATTTTATCGCGCTCGACAAGCTTGTCGTCGCATCGACCAACATGCGCGCCAAGGGCCGCGACCCGATGTCGCCGACATCCAGCCGAGCATCGCGCAGCGCGGCGTGATCGTTCCGATCATCGTTCGCGCGAAGCCCGACACGGACCTCTTCGAGATCGTGGCGGGGCGGCGGCGCTTCACCGCCGTCGGCAATATCGCCCGCGATGGCGGAACCGTGCGACCGCTGCCTTGCGCAATCCTAGACGACGCCGACGACGCCGACGCGCTCGAAGCGTCGATGCTCGAAAATCTGCGGCGGGTCGCACCCGACGAGGTCAGCCAGTGGGAGGCTTTCGTCAAGCTCGCGAAGCTCGGTCGCAATGTCGAGGAAATCGCGGCGAACTTCGCCTTCGACCCGCAGGCGGTGCGGCGTATCCTCGCGCTCGGCAATTTGCTTCCGCGCATCCGTACCCTCTATCGCAATGCCGAAATCGACCAGACGACCGTCAAGCAGCTGACCCTTGCGAGCAAGAGCCAGCAGACCGCCTGGCTGGCGTTGTTCGACGACGCCGACGCCTATTGTCCCACCGGGTTCCGCCTCAAGGAATGGCTGTTTGGCGGCAACGCGATCAAGGCCGACCATGCGCTCTTCGATGTCGAAGAAGCGAAGGTTGCGGTCATCGCCGACCTGTTCGGCGACGACAAGCTGGTCGCCGACGCCGACGCTTTCTGGACGCGCCAGATGGCCGAGGTCGAGACGCGCCGCGCCGCCTATCTAGACGATGGCTGGAGCGACGTGATCGTTCTCGACCTTGGCCAGCGCTTCGACCGCTACGATCATCGCCATACATCCAAACGGCAGGGCGGGCGCATCTATGTCGAGGTGCGCAAGTCGGGCGAGGTCAGCTTCCACGAAGGCTATTTGACCGAGAAGGGGGCGCGCGCCCGCGCCAAGACCGACGGCGGTGCGGTGCCCGAGAAAGTGCAGCGGCCCGAGGTGACGAGCGCCATGAACGCCTATATCGACTTTCACCGCCACGCGGCGGTCAAGGCCGAACTGGCGCGGCATGGCGAGGTTGCACTTCGCGCGATGGCGGCGCACGTCATCGCGAGTGCCGATCATTTCAGCGTCGATGTGCAGTCCTACCACCAGACCAAGGACGCGGTGCAGGAAAGTGCCGAGACCGGCATGGCCGTAGCGACATTCGACGAGCGCCGCCGCGCGGTGCTCGGGGTGCTTGGTCTGAATGTCGAAAGCGGCACGGTCGCCGGTCAGCGTTATGGGGGGCGCCAGTTCGCGCCGACCTTCGCGCGGCTCTTGGAACTGCCCGATCCGGTCGTGCTTGAAATCGTCGCGATCGTCATGGGCGAAACCTTGGCGGCGGGCAGCGAGGCGGTCGAGGCGATCGGCCTCCATCTCGGCACCGACCTCGCCAAGGTCTGGCGCGCCGACGCCGCCTTTTGGGAGCTTGTCCGCGACAAGGAGGTGCTCGGGAAGATCGTCGCCGAGGTGGCCGGTCCCGAAGTTGCCGCTGCCAATGCGGGCGAGAAGGCGAAGACGCTCAAAGCCATCGTCACCGACCATCTGGACGGTGCAAACGGGCGCGCCAAGGTCGAGACATGGGTGCCCAAGTGGATGACATTCCCGCCCGCGCCCTACACGCCGCGCGGCGGCGTCGGCAGCGTCGCGGCAAGTGACCGCTTGCTCCACATCCTCGCGCGCGCCGCGGAGATCGACAGGACAGAGGCGGACGCGAAGGCGGACCCCGACGATTTCGGTGAAGACGGGGTCGCGCCTGACCCCGATGAAAGCGGCGTGAGCGATGGCGAGAGCGATGGCGAGGCCGCAGACAAGCACGCCGAGGGCAAGCGGCTCGCGGCTTGATCCACAGGGCGGGCGGCATGGCGCCGCCCGCCCGCAGGAGGAGGAATGAAATGGCCAATCGTGTTGCGGCGTCGATCGAGCTTGGCGGGACGGTTACCGCCGATGCCTATGCGGAGCTGGTGCGCCTGATTCAGGCCGAGGGCTTGTCGGTCGATTGGGACGGCGAGCCCTTCGAGGCCGATCACCGCACCGAGGGCGAGATGCTGAGGCTCCACGCCTTCGAGGTTTCGGGCGGAGAGTTTCAGGCGCTCGAAAGCCATTGCGTCGAGACTTGTGTCCCTTTCGTTCGCTAGTGCGGCGGCTATGGCGCCGACTGGGGCGCCGAACGCGTCGTCTTCGAGGGCGGCGGCGACCTTCGGCACTATGCGGCGGACGAGGACGATCAGGTCGTGATCGGGCGCGAGGAGGCCGCAAGGCTTGGATCGTTCGCGGCCATTACCGGCTATTTTGAAGCTGCCGATTTCAAGGTGCCGCCGCTCGTCGTGGACGGCTGACGGTGCAGCCTTCGGACTGGCGAAGCCGCAAGCGGCCGGTCGAATGCATGTTGCATCCGACCGGCTGTTTTGCCGCGCGCCGCCCCTCGCGGGGCGGCGGGGGAGAGTGGAAAAGGCGCGCACCGGGAAGGGGCCTTGCGGCCCTCCCGATCCCGGCGCGCGCCTTTGCCTTGATGTGGAAAGGCCGCGCGGCAGGCCTGCGGCGCCGCGCGATGCTAGGGTTACGGCCTCGGCCGCTCCTGTTGGCGGCGCGCGCAGTCGGCGGAGAAAATAGTAATGGAAAAGACATAGCAGCGCCACGGCCGTCTCCCTGTCGTTGGCGTTCGCCGTGACGTCGAGACCGCCGTCCGGTGCCGGTCGACATCCGAGCGAAAGACGCCCGAGACACGCTGGGCGGTGGGGTCGAGCCGTCGCGGCGAACCGCAGCGCGGGCGTCGTCGCCGCGCGCGCGGCCGATACAGAGTCCGGCACTGCGGATCGCAAAGAAGCGCGAGGTCGCGGCTCCCGGCATCGACACAAAATGGCGCCAGCCTGTCCATCTCGGTCCCTTGCGCCCGTGCGCCGGTTCGACATCGATCCGGTCGAAAATCGGAAATTCCCGGTCCACCGTCTCCACGAATCCGGCGCCGGAAACGATCAGCCTCGCCTCGAAATGGCCGCCTTGGCAATCGCCTTTCGGTGGTGCCGGTCACTTTGCGCCGCATGGCTAACTGTCCCGTTGATCAGGCTGCGAAAGCCATCCCGGGGCTGTTCCGGTGGCGATCTGGAACGGGGCGGCGGCGGCGCAACGGCCGCGGCGCGCCTTTTTTCCCCGCCGGCTGCG
>NZ_LYVN01000019.1 GCF_001990265.1 Sphingopyxis sp. KK2 | reverse complement strand
GGGTCTGGTAACCGATGCAGCTGACGACCAGCCCCGCCTCGATCGCATAGGTCTCGCCGGTCGGGACCGAGCGCAGTTCGGCGTCGAGCGCGGTGCGTTCGACGATCACGCGCTGGACGCGGCCCCCATTTTCTTTGGCGCCCTCGATCGCCACCGGCATCGCGAAGAAATCAAAATCGATCGTCACCGGCTTGGCGACGGGGTTGGCGGCGAAGGCGCGCAGATGCGTCACCGACTTGCGCATGCCGGGTTCGAGCAGCGCGTCGTCGCCCTCGGGCGGCAGGTCGGCGGGGTCGACGCGCGGGGAGGCGCGTTCGAGATGGCCGAGCTCGCCGAGCTCCTTCGGCGTCATCGCGATCTGGTGCGGGCCGCGGCGGCCGAGGATGTGGATCTGGCGCACCGCGCTGTCGGCGAGCGTAGCGCGCGCATGCGCGACGATGTCGCTGCCCGAAAATTCGCCGGGCGTCTTGGCGAGGATGCGCGCGACGTCGAGCGCGACATTGCCGTTGCCGATCACCGCGACGCCGGGCGCGGTGAGCTGCGGGTCGAGCCCGGCGAAATCGGGATGGCCGTTGTACCAGCCGACGAAGGCGGCGCTGCCGATCACCCCCGGCAGCTCGGCCCCCGGAATGTCGAGCGGTCGATCGTTCGGCGCCCCGGTCGCGAGCACCACGGCATCGTAAAGCTCGACGAGCTCGTCGATCGTCACGTCGGTGCCGACCGCGACATGGCCGACGAAGCGGACATTGTCGGTCAGCGCGACGCCCTCGTAACGGCGCGACACCGCCTTGATCGACTGGTGATCGGGGGCGACCCCGGTGCGGATCAGCCCATAGGGGACGGGCAGGCGGTCGATGACGTCGACCGCGATATCCTCTGCCTTCTGCAATGTTTCGGCGGTGTAATAGCCGGCCGGACCCGAACCGACGATCGCGACATGACGCATTCAGCCCACTCCTTCGGGGTGTCCGCGCGGGGCGCGGCCCCCTGTTCATTATGCGGGCGATGCTAGCGGCGATTTGCGGCAGGGCAAGGGGGAGCGATCAACAGGCCGCAACGGTCTTGACAGCGCGCGTCCCGAATCATAATGCGCCCGCCTCTGGTGCCCTGTCGTCTAATGGTAAGACTGCGGTTTCTGATACCGCCTATCGAGGTTCGAATCCTCGCGGGGCATCCAGACTTCCCCATCCAGTCCTGCGACATCCGGTTCGGCGCTCTCCGCCCGCGACCAATCCTTCATTGATCTTTCACGATCGATCGCTAATTATCGGACATGCGGGCCGGGCCCCTCTGGCGATCGATCTTCGGACGGTCGTGATGTCGGACCGCATCGAGCATGCTCGATGCAGGTCCTTTCTATCTCAGTTCGTTGAACCTGTGCGCGCTGCTCGTTGGATCGATCAACGAGGATGGATATGTTCGAACAACACTCTCTCAACCCGGCGCGCGGTGCGGCCGATACCGCCGCGTTCGATGCCGGGCTCAAGCGCCATATGCTCAGCGTCTATAATTATATGGCGTCGGGCGTCCTGCTCACCGGCATCGTCGCGCTGCTCGTCGCCTCGACGCCCGCGCTCTACCAGCCGATCTTCGGCACCCCGCTCAAATGGGTGGTGATGCTCGCGCCGCTGGCCTTCGTCTTCCTCTTTTCCTTCCGGATCGAGAAGATGTCGGCGTCGACCGCCCAGACGCTCTTCTGGGTCTTCTCGGGCCTGATGGGGCTGTCGCTCGCCTCGGTGTTCCTCGTGTTCACCGGCGCCAGCATCGCGCAGACCTTTTTCGTCACCGCGGTGATGTTCCTGTCGATGAGCCTCTATGGCTATACGACCGGGCGCGACCTGTCGAAGGTCGGCAGCTTCCTGGTGATGGGCCTGATCGGCGTCGTGCTCGCGAGCCTCGTCAACCTGTTTCTCCAGTCGGGCGCGTTGCAACTGGTCGTGTCGATCGTCGGCGTGATTGTCTTCACCGGCCTGACCGCGTGGGACACGCAGAACATCAAGTCGCAATATGCCGCCCATCATGGCCATGAAACCAACAGCAAGCTTGCGGTCTTCGGGGCGCTCTCGCTGTATCTGAACTTCGTGAACCTGTTCCAGATGCTGCTCAATCTCATGGGGCAGCGCGAGGAATAGGCCGCACGGGCCGTGGCATTCGTGCGACGATCCGAATGACGCCGTCATCGGCGCGATGCCGCCGCCCGCTATAGTCGGCGCGGCGGCATCGTCTTCGGGTGCCCGACAGGAGGATATGTGGACGATCTGATCCCGCGCGCGACGGCGTTTATCGCGCAACACGGGATGTGGGCGGGGCCGATCGTCGGCCTTCTCGCTTTCGGCGAATCGCTCGCCCTCGTCGGGCTTTTCATTCCGGCGACCGCGCTGATGATCGCGGTTGGCGGCTTGATCGGCATGGGCGCGGTCGAACCTTTGTGGATCATCGGCTGGGCGATCGTCGGTGCCTGTCTCGGCGACTGGATATCCTATGCGCTCGGGCGCCGGATCGGCCCGTCGGTCTATCGGCGCTGGCCGCTCAACCGGCACCGCCAGATGGTGGCGCGGGCGCGGCTCTTCTTTCGCCGTTACGGCTTTCTGTCGATCTTTGCCGGGCGCTTTCTCGGTCCGGTCCGTGCGACGATCCCGCTCGTCGCCGGGGTCATGGACATGCAGCACCGCCGGTTCCAGATCGCCAATGTCACCTCGGCGATCCTGTGGGTGCCGGTGATGTTCGCGCCCGGCTATTTCGCGGTGAAGAGCCTCGGCTCGGTCGAGCATGTGACCGAGGCGCATCTGCTCGGCATGGGCGTGGTCGTGGCTTTGCTCACCATCGCGGCGGCGGCGATCGGCGCGCGGGTCTTGGGGCGCAGCGACCGCAAACGCAGCCGCCGCCGTACCCCCGCGCGTGCTCGCTAAATAGGCGTCAGGCGGGCGTTGCCTCGCGCCGCCCGGCGTCGATCACCAGCACGGCTTCGCGCAGCCGCGCGACCAATATGTCGGCGCCCTTCGCGTCGACCCCCGCGACCTCGACCATGATTCGCAGCCCGTCATCGGCGCGTTCGGCGGTGAGCGCCTCGGGCACCAGCGAACGCTGCGCGAACAGCCCGACGACGCGGAGCAGCGCCTGCGGGTCGTCCTGCATCCAGATTTCGAAGCGCTGGCTCAAGCCGCGACCCGGTCGACGCCGCTGATCAGCCGCTCGGCCATGCGGTCGGCGACCAGCGCGGGCGACAGGCGGCATCCCGCCGCCTCTTCGAGCAGCGCGGCGACGCGCGGGCCGATCTGCGCGACGCGCGCGACGACATGCGCGCGATTCTCGCCCAGATATTCGGCCGACACGCTGATGATCCCGCCGGCATTGGCGACATAGTCGGGGACATAGGCGATGCCGCGCTTCACCATCAGCTCGGCGACCTCGGGGGTGGCGAGCTGGTTGTTCGCGCCGCCGCAGACGAGCCGCGCCTTCATCGCGCCGACGCTCTCGGGGGTCAGTGCGCCGCCGAGCGCGCACGGCGCGAAGATGTCGGCCTCGACCCTGTGGATGTCGGCGACATCGACGACCCGCGCGCCGAGGATCTTTTCCAGCCGGTCGCGGCGGTCGGGACTCACGTCGGCGATCACCAGCTCGGCGCCCGCATCGGCGAGGCGGCGACACAGTTCGGCGCCGACATTGCCCGTGCCCTGCACCGCGACGGTCAGCCCTTTCAGGCTCGATCCGAAGGCGTGCGCGGCACCCGCCGCCATCGCGTCGAACACACCCTGCGCGGTCCAGGGCGACGGATCGCCGCCGGCGCGCCGCGCATCGGCCTCGATCCCCGAAACGTGGCGAGTCTCCGCGGCGACGCTGCGCATGTCGGCGACACTGGTGCCGACATCCTCGGCGGTGACATAGGAGCCGCCGAGCGCGGCGACCGCGCGGCCAAAGGCGCGGAACAGCGCCTCGCGGTCGAAATCGCCGGCGGGACGGCGGAGCACCGCCTTGGCGCCGCCGAAGGGCAGGCCCGCCATCGCATTTTTGTAACTCATGCCCTCGGCGAGCCGGAAGGCATCGGCACTCGCGGCGGCGAGGTCGGGATAATGCCAGAAACGGCAGCCGCCGGCGCCGGGGCCGAGCCGGGTCGAATGGATCACGATGACCCCGTCGAGGCCGGCGGCCTTGTCTTCGAGGCGCACGACCTCGGCGGCGGGTGTCAGGCGCGAAACTTGTACGACCATGGGAAATCTCCTTGCCCGCCGCTTATGGCGGGGCGGGCGGGGAGAAACTTGCCCCAAATGGCTGGAAAAATCGCCGATATGGGTTAAATAATCTCGAAATCACGATAATATGAGAAGGTATGACCGACCTTGACCCCTTCGAGAAGAAAATCCTCCGCGAATTGCAAGCGGACGCGAGCCTGACCACCGCCGAACTCGCCGAGCGTGTCGGGCTGTCGGCGACCCCCTGCTGGCGGCGGATCAACCGGCTCGAGCAGGAGGGCTATATCCGCGCCCGCGTCGCGCTCGTCGATCGGCGCAAGGTCGGGCTCAACGCGCATATCTTCGCGCAGGTGAAGCTGAACGCGCATGGCCGCGCCAATCTCGACGAGTTCGGCGCCGCGATTCAGGGCTTTCCCGAAGTGCTCGACTGTTTCGTGCTGATGGGCAGCACCGATTTCATGCTGCGCATCGTCGCGAAGGATATCGACGCCTATGAGAAATTCTTCTTCGACCGGCTGAGCAAGCTTCCGGGCGTGCAGGAAATCAACTCGACCGTCGCCTTGTCCGAAATCAAGTCGACCAGCGCGCTGCCGATCGCCTGACCATCGATTCTGCGACCAGTCGTGGCTTTCGCGCGGGCTGTCGCGCAACCCTTGTCAATCAAACTGGTTGAATTATGATCGCGGGCTGTCGGGACGACACGAATCGACCGCTTTCCAGTCCATCGACCAGAAGGATCGCGCCATGGCCAGTTTGCCGCAGACACCCGACATTTTCGAACAGGCCCACTCGCTGGGCATCGTCCTGTCGCCCTCGACCCCGACGCTCGGCGCCGAGATCGCCGGGCTCGACCTCGACCGCCCGCTGACCGATGCCGAGGCCGAATGGCTCCACGCCGCCTGGCTGCGCTTCAAGGTCGTCTTCTTCCGCGACCAGGACATCAGCTACGACGGCCATGTCCGGCTCGGCGAATTGTTCGGCGAGCTCGAGGGCCATCCGGTGATCCCGCATGTCGAGGGCTATCCCGAAATCCTGCGGATCGAAGGCGTCGAGGGCGTGCAACTCACCGCCGAGACGCTCGCGCCCTTCCAGGCCTATAACAAATGGCACACCGACGTGACCTTCCGCCAGCGGCCGTCGATCGCCTCGATCCTGCGCGCGCGGACATTGCCGCCGCTCGGCGGCGACACGATGTGGGCCGACACCGCCGCGGCATACGCCGGGCTGCCGCAACCGGTGAAGGACCGCATCGCGGGGCTCGAGGCCGAGCATGACATCGTGCGCAGCTTCGGCGGCCGCGTCTCGGAGGAAAAGCGGGCGCAGCTCGCGCGCGACTTCCCGCCGGTGCGCCACCCGGTGGTGCGTACCCACCCCGAAACGGGCGAAAAGATCCTCTACGTCAACTACACCTTCACCAGCCGCATCGTCGACATCCCGGAGGAGGAGAGCGACAGCCTGCTCCGCCTGCTCTTCGACCGGATCAAGGTGCCCGAATATCAGGTGCGCTTCCGCTGGACCCCCAATGCGATCGGCATCTGGGACAATCGTTCGACCCAGCATTATGCGGTCGGCGACTATTGGCCCGAATATCGCGCGCTCGAACGCGTCACCGTGTCGGGCGACGTGGTCAGACGATGAAGTTCGACGGCACGATGCTGCAGGGCCCGCGCCCGCGTTTTCGCACCGCGACCCGCGTCGCGATCGTCGGCGCGGGCTTTTCGGGGACTTTGCTCGCGATCAACCTGCTCGAACAGGATGACGTCGAGGTGCTGCTGATCGAGCGCGACCGCCAGCGCATGGGCGCCGGCGTCGCCTACAGCAGCCCCGACGCCGACCACCTGCTCAACGTCCGCGCCGGAAATATGAGCGCCTTCCCCGACCGTCCGCACCATTTCTGCGACTGGCTCGCGGCACGCGGCCTCGGCTGCGACAAGGCCTTCGTCAGCCGCGCGACCTATGGCCGCTACCTGCGCGAGACGCTGGGGCAGGCGATGGAAAAATATGGCCGGCGGCTGCAACTGGTCGACGACGAGGTGCTCGACATCGCCGAACATGGCGGCAAGGTCACGCTGGGGCTCGTCAACGGCGGGCTGATCGAGGCCGACAGGGTCGCGCTCGCGATCGGCAATCTGCCGCCGCACGACCATCCCGCGATCGCGCGCGCCGGACTCGCGCCGCTCCACTATGTCGGCGATCCCTGGACGGGGCCGCTCGCCGAGGGGCTGAAGCCCGACGATATGGTGCTCGTCGTCGGCACCGGGCTGACCGCGGTCGACGTCGTACTGCGGCTCGTGTCGAACGGTTTTGCGGGGCGCATCGTCGCGATGTCGCGCCGCGGGCTGCGTCCGCACCGCCATGTCGACGGCCTCGCGCCGGTCCGCCCGATCCTCGCCAAGCCCGCGCCCGAACTCTCCGAACTCGTGCGCTGGGCGCGCACCGGCGCGGCAGAGGACGACTGGCGCCTGACGGTCGATTCGATCCGCCCGATCACCCAGATGATGTGGGCGTCGGCCGACGCCGAAAAGCGCCAGCGGTTCCTGCGCCACCTCCGCCCCTTCTGGGACGTCCACCGCCACCGGCTCGCGCCGCCGGTCGCCGACCGCATCGACGCGCTGATCGCCGAGCGCCGGCTGGTCTTCCGCGCCGGCAAGATCGAGGAGGTCGCGGGCAGCGTCGACAGCGTCGCGGTCCACTGGCGCCCGCGCGGCGAGGATCGCCGCCAGCGGCTCGACGTGGCGCGCATCGTCAATTGCACCGGGCCGCAGGGCGACCTGCTGCGCGCGACCGATCCGCTCGTCCGCCGGCTGCTCAAGCAGGGGCTGATCCGCCCCGACGCGCTGCGCCTCGGGCTCGACATCGATCGCGACGGCCATGTCATGAACCGCGACGGCCGCCCCGCCGAACATATCCTCGCGATCGGCCCGATGACGCGCGGCGACCTGTGGGAAGTCGTCGCGGTCCCCGACATCCGCACCCAGGTCAGCGCGCTCGCGCGGCGGCTGGTCAACGCGCACTGGACGGGGGGCGAGGGGCTTTAGGCGCTTCCCCCTTTCCCCTCCCGCCTGCGGGAGGGGAGCCAAAGGTCGCGACCCCCCTCTGGACTTTCGTGGCCGGCTTATTATATACCGACCGTTATGGAACAGGATGTCATCTCCGCCCCGGCCTCCGGGCAAAAGGGTCGCCCGCGCGAATTCTGCGTCGATCAGGCGCTCGCCGAGGCGCTCCACGTCTTCTGGGCGAAGGGCTATGACGGCGCGTCGATGACCGACCTGACCGAGGCGATGGGCATCACCAAGCCCAGCCTCTACGCCGCCTTCGGCAACAAGGAAGCGCTGTTTCACAAGGCTTTGGATTTGTACGAGCAGGAAAAGCTCGAATATGGCCGCGCCGCGCTCGAACAGCCGACGGCGCGCAAGGTCGCCGAATATTATCTGCATGGCGCGATCGACGTCCATGGCGGCACCAGCGATCCCAAGGGGTGCATGGGGCTGATCTCGTCGCTCGCGTGCAGCCCCGAGGCCGAGTCGATCAAGGCCGATGTCGTGCGCCGCCGCGCCTCGTCGCAGCGCCTGCTCGTCGAGCGCTTCGAACGCGCCAAGGCCGAAGGCGACATCCCCGCGCATGTCGATGCCGAGGGGCTGACCAGCGTGCTCTATGCGCTGCTCCAGGGCATCACGGTACAGGCGGGCGCCGGCGCGACCCGCGCCGAGCTCGAACGTCTGGTCGATACCAGCATGACCTTGTGGCCCAGCCCCTGACGGGCGCCTGAAAGCCTGGCTGAACGCCCGATTAAAAATATTTCGTACCGCGCGGTATAAAACTCTTGACGCAAGGCTGATCCGGGTTATATACCGGACAGTACAGAAGGTGGCTGGACGGTTCGACCGGCTGCGATGACGCGAAGGGAACGCCGATGCGCAAACGGACATGTAGAACCGCCTAGGGACCACCCGGGCAAACAAGCAGACATTCACGGACAGGCGACGGACCCCGTTTTCACGCGGCGGACGAACCCTTCCGCTCATCCGAAATCTCCCCTCGCCGGGCGCAAGCGTCCCGGGGCCTGAGCCCCCTTGCGCCCGGCACCCCCATCCAAGGAGGACCCGCCATGGCCTATCTTGCCGTCAACGAAGCGCTCGACTTCGCGCTTGCTCCCTCCCGGGTCGCCGCCCTTGCCCCCGTGGCGGCCCCCGCAGCGCCCAAAGCCAAACCCGCTGGCTTTACGGCGCTCGAATGGTCGGTCGTGATGCTTGCGCGTCACGACCGGCCATCATCGCTCCGCGAGCCCGGCCGCGTCGGCAAGCTGCTCGGCGCGATCTTCGGCGAAAGCTACAACCGCCGGCTCGCCGACCCGAAGCTCGAGGCGCTGCGCCGCATGGCGGTGCTCACCTGGCACCATGGCTATGCCGTGACGATCGTGCAGATCGACGATTTCTTCGCCGCCGGTTTCAGCGCCGACCATTATGACCTGCTCGGCCGCCGCATTGCCGAAGTGCTCAGCACGCGCCTCTTCCGAAAGTAACGACAATGAACATGCTCTCCCCCTTCGACCGCGCGAAAGCGCGGGAGGTCGAACTCGTCCCCGGTACGGCCGCTGCCCCCGGAAAAGCCCCGAACCGCTGGCGTCGCGGCCTCGCCGTCGGCCTGCCGCTCGCGCTCGTCGTCGCCGGCGGCTACGCCCTCGCCAGCCGCGACAATGCCGCGGTCGCCGCGCCGCCGATCCCGGTCGTCACCGTCGCCGCGCCGCTGGTGCGCGACATCACCCAATGGGACGATTATGTCGGCCGCTTCGAGGCGAGCCGCGCGGTCGAGGTGCGTCCGCGCGTCTCGGGCGAACTCGTCGGCGTCCACTTCACCGACGGCCAGATCGTCCGCAAGGGCCAGCTGCTCTTCACCCTCGACGCGCGCCCGTTCAACGCCGCGCTCGCCGAGGCGCGTGCCGACGCCGCGAGCGCGCGCAGCGACCTCGAACTCGCGCGCGTCAACCTCGCGCGCGCCAACCGCTTGATCGCCGACGAGGCGATTTCGCAAAGCGACCTCGACCAGTTGAACGCCAGGGTGCGCGCCGCCTCGGCGGCGCTCGCCGCCGCCGATGCCCGCGTCCGCTCGCGCTCGCTCGACGTCGAATTCACGCAGGTTCGTGCGCCGATCAGCGGCCGCATCTCCGACCGCCGCGTCGATGCGGGCAATCTCGTCGCCGCGGGCGAGGGCCCGGGCGGCAGCCTGCTCACCACGATCAACGCGCTCGATCCGATCTATTTCAACTTCGACAGTTCGGAGGCGCTGTTCCTCAAGGGGCAGCGCGAGCGCCAGGCCGGCGGCGGCGCGGCGCAGCAGGTCGAGATCCGTCTGCAAGATGAAAGCGACTATCGCTGGAAGGGCCGCGTCGATTTCTCCGACAATGCGATCAACGGCAATTCGGGCACGCTGCGCGTCCGCGCGGTGATCGACAATCCCGACAATTTCCTGACCCCCGGCATGTTCGGCAATATGCGCCTTGCGCAGGGCGGCACCGTGTCGGCGTTGCTCGTCCCCGACGCCGCGGTGCGCACCGATCAGGCGCGCAAGCAGCTGTTCGTGGTCGGCAAGGACGGCACCGTCGCGGCGCGGCCGGTCGAGACCGGACCGCTCGTCGCGGGGCTGCGCGTCATCCGCTCGGGGCTGAAGGCGGACGACCGGGTGATCGTGCAGGGCATCCAGTTCGCCCAGCCGGGTGGCAAGGTGACGGCTAAACCGACTATGATCCGGCCCAAGGCCGCGCCCGCCGCGCCGACCGGCGCCGGCCAGGCGCCCGCCGCGTCGCAGGCGACGCTCGCGCCCTGAATCCGCGCGCCGCGCCGGCCCCGTCCGGCGCGGCACCGCTTCAACCCGTTTGCTCTATCTTGCCGGCCCTTCGCGGGCCGAGGAGGCTCGCCATGCGTCTCAGCCATTTCTTCATCCGCCGCCCGATCTTCGCGGGCGTGATCGCGATCATCATCACGATCGTCGGCGCCTTCGCCTATTTCGGGCTGCCGGTGTCGCAATTCCCCGCGGTGGTCCCGCCGACGGTGACGGTCAGCACCAACTATCCCGGTGCCTCGGCCGAGACCGTCGCCGACACCGTCGCCGCGCCGATCGAGCAACAGATCAACGGCGTCGACAATATGCTCTACCAGTCGTCGCAATCGACCGGCGACGGGCGGGTGACGATCACCGTCACCTTCAAGCTCGGCACCGACCTCGACACCGCGCAGGTGCTCGTCCAGAACCGCGTCGCGCTCGCCGAACCCAGCCTGCCCGAGGAAGTGCGGCGACAGGGCGTCGTCGTGCGCAAGACCTCGCCCTCGTGGCTGATGGCGGTCAACGTGCTGTCGCCCGACGGCTCGCTCGATCGCAGCTATGTCTCCAACTATGCGCTGACCCAGCTCAAGGACCGGCTGACCCGCGTCGACGGCATCGGCGACGTCCAGGTCTTCGGCGCGCGCGACTATGCGATGCGCGTGTGGATCGACCCCGGCCGCGCCGCCGCGCTGAACCTCACCGCGGGCGACATCGTCACCGCGCTGCGCGAACAGAATGTCCAGGTCGCCGCGGGCACCGTCGGCCAGCCGCCGTTCGACACCGGCGCCGCGCACCAGCTCAGCGTCGAGACGCAGGGCCGTTTCAAGACTGCGGGCGAGTTCGCGAACATCATCGTGCGCACCGCGCCCGACGGCGCGATCACGCGGCTCAGCGACGTCGCGCGCGTCGAACTGGGGGCCGAGGATTATGGCGTGAACGCCTATCTGTCGGGCCAGGATTCGATCATCATGGGCATCACCCAGCGGCCGGGCACCAACGCGCTCGCCGCCGCCGAAGGGATCAAGGCCGAGCTCGCCGAAGCGTCGAAGAGCTTCCCCAAGGGGCTCGAATACCGGATCATCTGGAACCCCACCGAATTCATCAGCGAATCGATGACCGCGGTGCAAAAGACGCTGCTCGAGGCGATGGTCCTCGTCGTCCTCGTCATCCTGATCTTCCTGCAGAGCTGGCGCGCCGCGATCATCCCGGTCATCGCCATACCGGTGTCGCTGATCGGCACCTTCGCGGTGCTCGCAGGCCTCGGCTATTCGCTCAACACGCTGTCGATGTTCGGGCTGGTGCTCGCGATCGGCATCGTCGTCGACGACGCGATCGTCGTCGTCGAGAATGTCGAACGCAATATGGAGCATGGCCTGTCCCCGCGCGAAGCCGCGCACACCTCGATGGACGAGGTGTCGGGGGCGCTCGTCGCGATCGTGCTCGTGCTCTGCGCGGTGTTCGTGCCGACGACCTTCCTCACCGGGATCACCGGCGAATTCTATCGCCAGTTCGCGGTGACGATCGCCACCGCCACCGTGATCTCGCTGATCCTCTCGCTCACCCTGTCGCCCGCGCTCGCCGCGATGCTGCTGCGCCCGCGCGCGACCGAAGCCCCCGCGTCGGGCTGGCGGCGCTACGCCTGGCAGGCGGGCAACCGTTTCAATCGCAGCTTCGACCGGCTCAGCGACTGGTATGCCGCAACCGTGCGCCGCGTCGTCGCCGCGCCGCGCAAGGCCTTCATTACCTATGGCGGACTGATCGCAGCGACCGCCGCGATCTTCTGGGCCACCCCCGCGGGCTTCGTCCCCGCGCAGGACCAGGGCTATGCGCTCGCCGCGATCCAGCTTCCCCCGGGCAGCTCGATCCAGCAGACCGACGAAGTGCTCAAGAAGGTGGTGAAGAAACTGCTCGACGTGCCCGGCACCGAGGCGGCGGTGATGTTCGCCGGCTTCGACGGCGCCTCGGGCACGCAGGCGTCGAACGCCGGCGCCGCCTATGTCACCTTCAAGCCCTTTGCCGAACGCGCGGGCACCGACCGGACCGAGGCGAATATCGAGAATGACATGCGCGCGGCGCTCGCCGACGTGAACGACGCCTTCGTCTTCGTCATCCCGCCGCCGGTGATCCAGGGCATCGGCAATGGCGGCGGTTACCGCATGATCGTGCAGGACCGCAGCGATGCCGGTTACCAGGCGCTCGAACAGGCGGGCGGCCAGCTCATCGGCGCCGCGCACCAGCAGCGCGAGCTCGCCAATGTCTTCACGCTCTACAACACCGCGACCCCGCGCGTGTACGCCGACATCGACCGCGCCAAGTCCGACATGCTCGGGGTCCCGCCGGCGCGCGTGTTCGAGGCGCTGCAGGTCTATCTCGGCTCGGCCTATGTCAACGACTTCAACCTGCTCGGGCGCACCTTCCGCGTCACCGCGCAGGCCGATGCCGCCTCGCGCGACGATCCGTCGGACATCGCGCAGCTCAAGACGCGGTCGAACAGCGGCGAGATGGTGCCGCTCGGCGCGGTTGCAACCTTCAGCGACCGGACCGGCCCCTATCGTGTCACCCGCTACAACCTCTTCCCTGCGGTCGAGGTCGATGGCGAGACGGCGCCGGGTTTCTCGACCGGCCAGGCGATCTCGGTGATGGACAAGGTGGCCGAAGACCTGCCCGCGGGCTTCTCGGCCGAATGGACCGACCTCGCCTTCCAGCAGAAGGCGGCGGGCAATGTCGCCGCGCTGATCTTCGCGCTGTCGGTGGTCTTCGTCTTCCTCGTGCTCGCCGCGCAGTTCGAAAGCCTGACGCTGCCGCTCGCGATCATCCTGATCGTGCCGATGACCCTGCTCGCCGCGATGGCGGGGGTGAATTTGCGCGGTCTCGATAACAATATCCTGACCCAGATCGGGCTCATCGTGCTGATCGCGCTCGCGGCGAAAAATGCGATCCTGATCGTCGAATTCGCCAAGCAGGCCGAGGAACGCGGTGCGAGCATCGTCGAGGCGGCGGTCGCGGCGGCGCGCGCGCGTCTCCGCCCGATCCTGATGACCAGCTTCGCCTTCATCCTCGGCGTCGCGCCGCTCGTCTGGGCCTCGGGTCCCGGTTACGAGCTGCGCCAGGCGCTCGGCACCGCGGTCTTCTACGGGATGATCGGGGTCACCTTCTTCGGGCTCGTCTACACGCCCAGCTTCTATGTCGTCTGCCGCACGCTCGGCGACCGCCTCGCCGCCCGCCGAGCGCAGCGCGGCGGCTCGGCCGATCCCGTGCTCCAGCCCGCCGAATAAGGAGAAAGCCCATGCGCAATTTTCTCATCGCCACCGTCTCCGCGCTCACCCTCGCCGCCTGCGCGGTCGGGCCGGACTATGCCCCGCCCGCGCCCCCGCAGGCCGCGGCCGGTGCCTTCCTCTCGACGAAAGCGGGGGTCACCACCACCGCGCCCGCCGACGCCAACTGGTGGCGGCTCTACAACGACCCCGTGCTCGACGGGCTGGTGACCGACGCGCTCGCCGCGAACACCGACGTCCGCGTCGCGGTGGCGCGCATCGCCAAGGCGCGCGCGTCCTTGCGCGAAGTGCGCGGCGACCGCTTGCCGAGCACCAACCTCAGCGCCGGCGCGAATTACGGCCGCGTCAGCGAAGGGCAGGTGCCTGCGGGCGCCGACCGCGAGGGGTGGCAGGTCGATGCCGGCCTCACCGTCGGGTATGAGGTCGACCTCTTCGGCCGCGTCAGCCGCGGCGTCGAAGCCGCGCGCGGCGACGTCGCCGCTGCCGAGGCCGACGCCGACGCGGTGCGCGTCACCGTCGCCGCCGAAACCGCGCGCGCCTATGCCGATGCGGCCTCCTCGGCCGAGCGCCTCGGGGTCGCGACACGCATCGTGTCGCTGCTCGACCAGTCGGTGAAGCTCACCGCGCGCCGCGCCGAGGTCGGGCTGACGACGCGGCTCGACACCGCGCGCGTCGCCGCCTTGCGCAACCAGCGCGCCGCCGACATCCCCGCGATCGCCGCCGAGCGCGACGCCGCGCTTTTTCGCCTCGCGACGCTCACCGGCCGCGCCCCCGCCGACCTGCCGCCGATCGCGGCGGCGCGCACGACGACCTTGCGCCTCGACCAGCCGATTCCGGTCGGCGACGGCGCCGCGCTTCTCGCCCGCCGCCCCGACGTGGCGGCCGCCGAACGCCGCCTCGCCGCCGCGACCGCGCGCATCGGGGTCGCGACCGCCGACCTTTATCCCAAGGTCACGCTCGGCGCCTCGGTCGGCCAGACCAGTTCGGGCCTCGGCGACCTCTTCGGCGGCGGCCCGCTGCGCTGGCTGCTCGGTCCGCTGATCAGCTGGAATTTCCTCAACCAGGAAGGCACGCGCGCGCGCATCGACGGCGCCGAGGCCGACACGCAGGCCGCGCTCGCGACCTTCGACGGCACCGTGCTCCGCGCGCTCGAGGAGACCGAGACCGCGCTTTCGGGCTACGCGCATATGCTCGATCGCCGCACCGCGTTGCAGTCGGCGCGCGACGAAGCGGGGATCGCGGTGAAGATCACCCGCGCGCAGCAGCGCGAGGGCGCGATCGACGGCCTCGCCGCGCTCGACGCCGAACGCACCTTCGCCGAGGCCGAGGGCGCGCTTGCGCTGGCGGATGCGAGGATCGCCGACGCGCAGGTCGACCTCTTCCGCGCGCTCGGCGGGCGGTGGGACGCGCGCTGACGCGGCGCGAATATTTTTTCTTCCGCCCCTCGCATCCAAACCGGCACCCCGTACCGTCTACTCCCTGACCGGCCCGAAAAGCCGGTTCTTGCGGCGGCCGCGAAGCGGTCCGTCGGCGGCATCCGCTCTCCCCGGGGCGCCCCCGCCCGACCGGCCTTGCCCGCGGTCGCCGCCTGTGGTTTCACCATGCCCCGGGCATGCAGGGAGGGAAATGATGTTCCAGATTTTGGCCAATGCCACCGCGGCGATCCCGACGGCGACGGCGCCTGCCGCCGCGGTCGCGGTGCCCGCGCAAACGATCCCCGCGCAGGTGATCAGCGCGTCCGACGTCGCCGCGCAGATCGACCCAGGCGAAATCGCGCGCTTCATGCCGCCGCCGCCGCCGACCACCGAATTCGTCGCGGTCAGCGACAGCTTTTTCCGCCTGATGGAAAATATCACGATGGTCGCGCTGTTCGTGGTCGGCTTCTTCCTGCTGTCACGGCTGCTCCATGCGTGGATGATGCACCGCTCGATCCGTCGCGCGCTCGACGCCAAGTCGGAGTCGGTCAACCCGCTGATCGAAAAGCTCAACAAACCCTATGAGCATCTCGGCACGTGGAAGTTCGGCGGCACCGGCACCGGCACCAGCAACGAGGATCGCAACGGCCTCGTCCTGCTCGCGATCGGTCTCGCCATGGCCGGCTTCGGGCTGATCCAGGGCGAGGAGCAGATGATTCGCGAGGCCGCCGGCGCCGCGCTCTTCCCCGCCTTCGTCGGCATCGCACTGCTGGTCCGCCGCCGCATGGCGCGCGCCGCGGCCGCCGAGGAACGCGCCGCGGACCTCGGATGAAAGCGTGGCCGATGAGGACTTTGCCCTCAACCAGCGCGTCGCCGGGGGGGACCGCGCCGCTTTCCAGCTCCTCGTGCTGCGGCACGAGGGGCGATTGCGCGCCTTCCTGTCGCGCGCTGCGGGCAGCGACGCCGACGGCGACGACCTCGCGCAGGAGGCGTTCGTCCGCGCCTGGCGCCGCGCCGGCGATTATCGGGGGCAGGGCAGCTATGCAGCGTGGGTCATGGGGATCGGCTGGCGCCTCTTCCTCGACCAGCGCCGCACCGCGAAGCGCCGCGAATCTCTCGCTGCGCAGGACGAGGATGGCGTTACCAGCAGCAACCCGCATGGTGCGACCGACGCCGCGATCGACGCCGACCGGTTGCTCGCGGGCCTGTCGGCACAGGAACGCGCCGCGCTCACCCTCTGTTTCGGCCATGGCTGGTCGCATGGCGAGGCCGCCGAGATCATGGGCGTGCCGCTCGGCACGCTCAAATCTCTGGTCTTGCGCGGCCGGGCAAAGGCGCAGAAACTGATCGGCGAAGGAGGCGCGGCATGACCGGCTCGGACGACAGCGCGATGGACGCCATGCTGGCTTCGATGCTTGCGCCGCCGGCGCGTGCCGGCGACCGCACCTTTGCGGTGCAGGTCGACCGTGCGATCGATGCGCAGGCGGCCTATGCCCGCGCCCGATCGCGCTTCTGGACCAGCTTCGCCTTTGAGACGTTGGCCGTGATGGCGCTGCTCGCCGGCCTCTGGCTGCTCTCGGGCACCCCCATGCTCGCTCCGCTCGCCGGGCCCGCCCAATGGGGTGTCGCGCCGCCGCTGCTGCTGATCCTGCTGCTCTGGTTCGGCGGCACGCAGAGGCTGCGCGCATAGCAGCCTCCCCGTTCCGGGGGGCGGCTGCTATCGGCAAACCGCCTTCGCCCCCCAAACCGCCCCGATCAGCGGATCGCCCGCGCGTTCGTCGCTGCTGAACGCCCGCGCGTCGGACCCCAGCTTCCGGCACGCGGCGTCCGCCAGCACGTCGAACGGCGCGAACAGCGGCAGCAGATCCCACAGGTGCACCTCGCCGCCATTGGTCGCGGTCGCGAGCTGGCGATTGTCGGGGCTCAGGCTCAGCGCCGAGATCGCCGCGCCATGTGCCGCGAAATCGGCGACCGGCTGGCGCGACGATATGTCCCACACCACGACATGGCCGTCGGTGCGCCCGACCGCGACGAAGCGCGAATCGGCGCTGATCGCAAAGGCGCCGCGCGCGACGTCGCGCGTCTCCAGCTTCACCTCGGTCTCGCCATCGCCCATCCGCGACAGGCGGATCACCCCGGCCTCGTCGATCTCGATCGCCTGTGTCCCGTCGGCGGTGATCGCCAGCGCGCCCTTGTTCGCGTCGCGCGGCGGCAGCGTCGCGACCACGCGGCCGCCGCGCCATAATTGCAGTCCCTGGTCGAGCGACATGGTCACGACGCCCTCGCCGTCGGCCGCCCACGCCGCCGATCGCAGCCTCGGCACCGCGATCCGCGCCGCCTCGATCTCCTTGCGCGTCGCCAGGGACCAGATGCGCGCCGTGTCGTCGAGCGAGCCCGTCAGCACCCGGTCGCCGTCGGGGTTGAAGCTGCCCGACAGCACCGCGCCGCGATGCCCGCCGATCTTGGTCACCGCCGACCCCGTCTGCGCATTGCGCAGCTCGAAACTGCCATCGGCCAGTGTCATCAGGAAGCGCGTTGAATCGGCGTTGAACCAATTGTTGGTCAGCTTGGTGCCGCCGATGGTCGGGTCGGCGTTCATCCCGCGCGTGTTGGGCGGCCGCGATCCGGTCTGCCCCTTCATCGCGCCGCCGGTCAGCGCGATGCGCTCGCCGCTCGCCGCGTCGAACAGCCGCGCAACCTTGTCGAGCCCCGATGTCATCACGCGCGTCCCGTCGGGACTCATCGCGAGGAAGCTGATCGAATTGGTGTCGATGGTCAGCATCGTGCGCTGCGTCGGGGCGCTGGTCAGCCGCGCCAGCAGCACGCGCTGGCGTCCCGTGCTTGCGGGCGAAATCTGCGCCCCCGCGAGCGCGTAGCGCAGCGCGAGGTCGTTTCGTCCCGCATCGGCGGCGGCCAGCCCGCGCTGCGCGAAGCTGTCGGCGAGCGCCTCCTGCGCGCGCGCATATTGCGCCTCGGCGCGCGTCGCGTTGCTGCGCGCGATCCCCGCCTGGCGCTGCGCCTCGGCGGCATTGGCGAGCGCGAGCGCACGTTGCTGCTCGGCCAGCTTGCGCTGCTCGTCGGCGAGCTGGCGCGCGGCGCTCTCGCGCGACCGCGCGAGTGCCTCGGCCTCGGCGCGTTGCCGCGCCAGCGCCTCGCCCTTTTGCGCGCGGACCGCTTGCGCCTCGGCGATGACGCGCTGCCGTTCGGCCTCGCGCGCGCTGCTTCGGGCCGCGAAACCCAGCGCGGTCGCGACGCCGGCCAGCGCGACGAACAATATCAGCGCCCCCGCCATCGCGATCATCTGCCGCCGCCGCCGCGCATCCTCGCGCCGGCGCAACTGGTCGAGGTCGAGCCCGAGCAGCCCGGCGAGCAATTTCTGCCGTCCGCCCGCCGCGCCGTCGCCGATGATGTGCCCCGTCTCCTTGCGGATATCGCGCAGGTCGGCGGCGAGCACCGACGTCTCGCGGAGCGCCGGCGGCATGCACTGGACCTCGGGGTCGTCGCTGTCGGGGTCGCCGTCGCCGATGACGGGAAAGATCGCGTCATTGCCGTTCTTCGCGCGGAACAGCCGCACTTCCTCGTCGACCCAATGGCTCCGCGCCGAATTGGGGGTACATAGTACGATCAGCGCCTCGCTCGATTCGAGCGCGGCGCGCAGCCGGTCGCCGAGCTCGCCGCCGCCCGCCAGATCCTCGCGGTCGTGAAAGATCGGATGCAGCGTCGCGGGCACCGGCCCGCGCTTGCCCGCCATGCCCTGCAGCGCCTTGGGCACCTTGTAACTGTCGAGGAAGCGATGAAGCTTGGCGGCGAGCTTGCCGTCGGCGCGGGCGTAGCTGAAGAAGGCGCGGTAGCGCGCCTCTTCGTCAATCTCGCTGATCGCTGTCGTCATGTTGCCCCCGCTGCGCGACGCTAAGTCAGGCAGCGGGGATTGGAAAGCCCGGAAAGATCAGCTTTCGTCGTCGTCGGTTTCGACCGCCTCGGTCGCGGCCGGGCGCGGCTTGCGGTTGCTCCGCGGCGCCGGGGCAGCCGCAGTGGCAGGCGCCGCTTCGGCAGTCGCGCCGCCGATCAGCGCGTCGAGCGACCCGCCGTCGAAGCCCAGCTCCTTCATCAGCCCGTCGATCACCGGCGCCTGCGCGCGATACGACAGCGCCGCCGCGACCGCATTGCTGGCGAGGTTGCCGCCGTCGACCGATCCGCCGCCGCCCGCCGCGCCGCCACCATTCTGCGTGATGCCGTCGACCTGAACGATCTTGATCGAATCGATCGCCTCCATCGGCTTCGCCGCCTCGCGCACCACCTCGGGCAGCACCTTCAGCAGCGCCATCTTGGTCTGCAGCGAAATCTGGTTCGACGACAGGATATTCGCCGCTTCGTTGATCGCGCGCTGGCCCGCCGCCTCGACCTCGAATCGGACGCGTGCGGCCTCGGCGCGCAGTTTCTCGGCGTCGGCCTCGCCCTCGGCTTCGAAGCGCAGCGCGGCGGCGCGGTTCGATGCCGCCTCTTTCTCCGCCTCGGCCTGCACCTTGACCGAAATCGCCTGCCGCTCGGCTTCCTTGGCCGCTTCGATCAGTTCGATGCGCTTCGATCGCTCGGCGATCTCGGTCTCGCGTGCGGTTGCCACCTGTTCCTCGGCGGCGACCGCGACGGCGCGCGCCTCGTCGGCCTCGCCGCGCGCCTGGCTTTCCTCGCGGCTCTTGTTCTGGATCAGGATCTGCTGTTCCTGCCGCGCCAGTTCGATCGCCTGTTCCTGCGCGATGCGCGCTTCCTCGATCGCACGATCGGCCTCGATCTGCTTGGCGTCGACCAGCTGCTTGGCCTGGATGCGCGCGCCCTCGGCCTCCTGGTTGCGCTGTGCCTGTTCGCGCGCGATTTCGGCCGCCTGGGCGGCGCGGCGCATCTCGACCTCGCGTTCCTGCTCCAGCCGCGCGAATTCATTGTCGCGCGAAATCTGGAAACTGCGCTGGTCGGCCTCCAGATTCTTGGTCTCGATCTGGACGCGGGTGTCCTGTTCGATGTCGTTGCGCGCCTTCTTGCGCAGCTCGATCTGCTCGGTCAGCTTGGTCAGGCCCTCGGCGTCGAAGGCGTTGTTGGCGTTGAAATGCTCGATCGAGGTCTGGTCGAGCCCGGTCAGCGACACCGATTCGAGCTCTAGCCCGTTCATCGACAAATCGTTCGAGCTGACCTGCTGCACCTTCTGGACGAAATCGGCGCGCTGTTCGTGCAGCTGGTTCATCGTCATGCCCGCCGCGACCGACCGCAGCGCGTCGACGAACTTGCCCTCGACCAGATCCTTCAGCGCCTCGGGGTTCATCGTGCGCAGGCCCAGGGTCTGCGCCGCCATCCCGATCGCGCCCGCGTCGGGCCGGACACGCACGTAAAATTCGGCCTTCACGTCGATGCGCAGGCGGTCGAGCGTGATCAGCGCGTCGACATTCTTGCGTTCGACCGCCAGCCGCACCGTGTTCATGTTCACCGGCATGGTTTCGTGGAGCACCGGCAGCACCAGCGCGCCGCCGTTCATGATCACGCGCTCGCCGCGAAAGCCGGTGCGGACAAAAGCGATTTCTTTCGTCGCGCGGCGATACAGCCGCGTGATGATCAGACCGAGTATCAGGAGGACGGCCAAGCCGACTCCGGCGTAAATCGCGATTTCAATCATGGATTAAACTGCCCTGTTTCTGCGATTCGGCTTCCGGTTTTGGAAAGCCGCCCGCATCGATATTAGGGTCAGTCTAGGCGGGGTAAATAGAAATCGCCGTTTGAAAAGCCTTTGAATATTTCGCCTTCGCGCTTGACCAGCAGGATCGTCTCGCCGGTCTGGAACGTCTGGTCGGCGCTGTCGGGCTCGACCATGATCTGGTGCGGATGGCCGTGGCGGTCGATGCATTTGGCGGGCGCGGGATTGCCCGGCGTCGCGGTGCCGATCGTGATCGTCGCGCGCGTGCCGATCAGTTCGTCGCGGTCGATCGCGGTGGTCTCGATGCTCGGGAACACCCGCGCGATCACCCGCGACGCGGCGCCGGTCGGGGGCAAGGCGGCGACCGCGGCGACCGGCGCGGCGAGCAGGCTCGTCGCCGGGCCGCCGGTCAGCGCCGTCACCAATTGCTGCAATCCCAGCCCCAGCGTGCCGAACAGCGCGAGGAAGACGACGAGCCACATCAGCAGCGGCACGCGCCCGATCCCGGCCCAGGCGAGCAGCGCCTCGGCCGCGCCGGCGTCGCCGTCATGCCCGCCCACGTCGCCATCGACATCGCCGACGATGCCGAGCGCCTGCACCGCGCCGATCAGCAGCATCAGCAGTAGCGCGGCGCTGAAGATCACATTTTCGGAAGCAAGCAGCTGGTCGAACATCGCGCTGTTCTGGCGTCAGCTGTCGACGCCGTCCAGCCCCTGATATTTGAGCTGCAGGTAACGCTCGCGCGTCGCCAGCTTGTCGAGCTCGCCCGCCGCGAGGCTGCGTGCGGCATGGCCGATCTCGCTCTCGAGCGTTTTCAGCCCGCCGACGAGCGTCTCGTCGGGGGTGCGCCCGGCATGCGCCTCGCCGCGCAGCCCCGCGGGGATGCGCTGATAGCCGGCGACCAGCTCGGGCAGATCCTCGCCGACGAGCTTGCGGATATTCGCCGCGGCGGGGCTCGACGCGTCGAGCGTCTGGAGCTGCGGCGCGAGCAGGTCGAGCTGTACCCCGATCCCGTCGACCAGCTGGCGCGCCGGCGCGGGCAGCGCGGGGCGCTGCGCCTCGAGCCAGATTTCGGTCCGCCCCGCGAGCTGCTTGAGGTCGGTCTTGGGCAAATCGGCCTGCTGCGGCTCGGGGAAGGGCGAGCGCCCGAACAGCACCGCGACCCCGACCAGCAGCACGAGCAGCGCGAGCAGCCCGACGAAGCCGAGCGGCTGGATCAGCAGCCCGAACACCGCGGCGCCGAGCAGCACCACGCCGCCCGCGATCAGCATCCGGCCGAGCTTCCTGTAAAGATGCTGGCGGCGCAGCGCGACGCTCTTAGTCCCGATCGGGCGCCGCCGTTCGCGCGATCGTTCGATCGCGGCATTGCCCAGCGCGCTGATCTTGTCGACCTCGCTCATCGTCATCGTCGTCATGCTTCGAGCGAGGCGAGCGGGCTGTCGGCGCCGCCGACGCTCGCCTGCGCCTGGCTCGCACCCTCGGCGCGCGCGATATAGCCCTTCGACTTCGCGACCTCGCCCTCGAGCGACTGGACCGTGGTCTTCATGCTGTCGAGCGCCTTCAGCTTGAAGGTGTCGATCGCGTCCATCGTGTCATAGATATTCTGGAACGCGCGGCTCAGCGTCTCCATCGGGATCGTGCTCGACGCGGCCTGTTCGTGGATGCGCGCGGTATTGTCCTTGAGCATCTTCGACGTGCCGTCGATGATGTTCGCGGTCGTCGTGTTGAGCGCGGTGATCTGTTCGAGCACCAGCTTCTGGTTGGTCATCGCCTGCGCGACGGTGATCGCGGTCTTGAGCGCGCCGACGGTGGTGGTCGAGGCGCGGTCGACCCCCTTCACCAGCTCGATATTGTTCTTCTTGACGAGGTCGAGCGCGAGATAGCCCTGCACCGTCACCGCCATCTGCGTGAGCAGGTCCTGCGTCCGCTGCCGCGCATAGAAGAGCGCATTCTCGCGCAGCACCTTCGCCTTGGCGGGATTGGTGCCGTCGAGTTCGATCGCCTTGTCCTCGAGCCGCCGGTCGAGCGTCTGCGCGATATGGATCATCTGCTCGAGCTTGCCCATCGCCTCCCACAGCTTGCGGCGCTCGACGTCGATCGCCGCATTGTCCATCAGCAACTCGTCCTTGCCGTTCGACAAGGCGGTGAGCACGCCGCTGATATGCGACTGCGCGCTGCGATATTGCGCGAAATAATTGGTGACGCTGCTCCCGAAAATCTTGTCGAGGAAACCGCGCTTCGACAGCAGTTTCCCGTTCGCCGACGGGTCGAGCCGCTCGACGGTGTTGCGCAGCTCGATCAGGTTCATGCCGATGTCGCTGTCGCGGTCCATCGCCTTCACCGGCCGGTCGAGGAAGCGGTTCGACTGGTTCGCCGCCTCGAGCATTTCCTTGCGGCCCATATTGGTGATCTGGTCGATGCGCTGGCCGAATTCGGGGCTGTTCTCGTCCTGCGCGACGAGGTCGTCGATGAAACCGTCGACGCGTTCCTCGAGCTTCGATTTCTGCTCGGTCGACAGCGAGACGAGGCCCGCGGCCTTTTCGGGCGACACCACGGGTACGGGATCGGGCGGGGTCAGCTTCAGTTCGTCGGTCGCCGTCGCGGTTGCGGTCACTTCGCTCATTCGTCTTCCTTCCGGGCCCCGTGCCGATACCTATATGGCATGCGGCACTGTGTTATTCAAGCATCACACTCGATCTGCCCCGTTCAGCACCGGCGCGAGCCAGGCCGACAGGATCAGCTGCGCCATATGATAGACAAGGATCGGCACCAGCACCATGCCCGCGACCGCGGGCGGAAACAGCGTCGCGGCGAGCGGCGCGCCGACCGCGATGCTTTTCTGTGCGCCCGAAAAGAGCAGGGTGATCCGGTCGGCGCGCGCCAGCTTCAGCAGCGCGCCGAACCCCCACGCCCCGCCGAATGCGAGCGCCAGCAGCACGCCGACGACGGCAAGGACGATGGCGATCTCGCGCGCGTCGAGCCATTGCCAGATCCCCGCGACGACCGCGGCCGAAAAGGCGACATAGACCGCGATCGCGATCGCGCTACGGTCCATCACCGTCGCCAGCCCCTTGTGCGCAAGCACCCACGGGCGCAGCCAGCGCTGGACCAGCTGTCCGGCGATAAAGGGCAGCAGCAATATCGCGACGATGCGCAGCACCGCCTCGCCATGGATCTCGCCCGCGCTCCCCGCGAGCGCGGCGAAGAGCAGGGGCGAGGCCGCGACCCCGATCAGGTTGAGCAGCGCCGCCGCGACGACGCTCGCCGCGACATTGCCGCCCGCGAGTCCACTCGCCGCGGTCGCCGACTGGACCGTCGAGGGCAGGATGCCGAGGAACAGGAAACCCAGCGCCAGCGTCGTGGGCAGGAAGGCCGCGGTCGCCGCCTGCGCGCCGAGCCCGAACAAGGCCATGAACCCGAAACAGAAAGCGAGCGCGCCGCCCTGCAACTTCCAGTTGCGGATGCCGTGCAGCACTTCGCCCCGCGGCAGCCGCACCCCGTTGAGAAAGAAAAGAAAGACGATCGCCGCGGTCGAAATCCCCTGCGCGACGGGCACCATCGCGCCCCGCACGGGGAGGAGGCTGGCAAGCAATATCGTCGCGAGAAGGAGCGGAACGAAGCGATCGGGAAAGATGCGGGAGAGCATGGAAAGGCGATGGCGGGGGAAGCGGTGCTTGGCAAGCCGCCAAAGATCCTCCCTGTGGCGAAGCCATGGGGAGGGGGACCGTCGCCGCAGGCGATGGTGGAGGGGCCGCGACGCTGCGTCATTGCCCCTCCGTCAGCGCTCCGCGCTGCCACCTCCCCATCGCTTCGCGACAGGGAGGAGTAATAGGCCCGCTCGTCCCGAGCGAAGTCGAGGGACGCCCAGCGCCGCGCCACCGTGTCTCGACTTCGCTCGACACAAACGGAGAGGGAGTTAGATAACGCCCCATGAACCTCCTCATCCTCGCCGCCCTCGCCGAAGAGGCCGACGCCCTCTTCCCCGGCACCAGCACCCCGATCCATGGCGCCTTCCCCGTCCGCCGCCTCACCGCGCACGGCCATGCGATCGCCATTGCCACCTGCGGGCTGGGCAAGGTCAACGCCGCGCTCGCCGCCGGCCTCCTTGCGGCCGACGCCGACCTGCTCCTCATGTCGGGAACCTGCGGCGCGCTCGGCGCCGAGCCGGGGCGTGCCTATTGGCTCGCCGAGGCGGTGCAGCATGATTATGGCGCGAACGAACCCGGCCTTTTCCGCCGCTACCGCGCCGGCGACTGGCCGATGGGCGAGGTCGGCCAAGAAGCGTCTGGTGCGCATTTCGCCGCGATGCCCGACCCAGGCCTCGGCCTGCCGCACGCGCGCATCGCCAGCGGCGACAGCTTTATCGCCTGCCCGGATGCCGCCGCCGACCTCAAGGCCAATCTCGGCGCCACCCTCGTCGATATGGAGGTCGGCGCGGTCGCGCAGGTCGCGGCGCGTCTCGGCAAGCCTTGGGCCGCGATCAAGGCGGTGACCGACGATGCCAATGACGCGAGCGGCGGCGATTTCCAGGCGAACCTCCTCCGCGCCGCGCGGGCTGCGGGGCAGGAGGTCGAACGACTGGTCGCGATGCTGTGAAGCGCGCGCTCGTCGCCGCGCTGCTCCTCGCCCTCGCGGGCGGTGCCGTCTGGCTGCTGCTCGCCCGATCGGTCGCCCCGATCGTACAAGTCGCGCCGCAGCGCGACGCCGACCTCTTCGCCGCTTGGCGCCTCGGCGCGGCGAAGGACGATGTCGCGGCGATCGAGGCCTATCTGACGCAGGAAGGCGTCGCCGACATCCTCCCGCTCGCCGACATCTTGCGCAGCGACGCGCGCTGGCGGACGTGCAAGGCGGGCCAGCCCTTCGCCGTCCCGCCGCGCAGCCTCTGGCCCGCGATGGTGCCGACGCTGCGCTATATCCGCGACGAACTGGTCCCGGTCACCGGCCCGGTGCGTGTCGTCTCGGGCTACCGCGACCCCGTCGCCAATGCATGTTTCAAGGGCGCAAAGGCGAGCCGGCACCTCCGCTTCGCCGCGCTCGACTTGACCCCGGTCGAACCGCTGTCGCGCGCCGAACTCATAGCGAAGCTCTGCCCGCTCCATGCCCGCACCGGCGCGCGCTTCGACGTCGGCCTCGGCATCTACACGATCACGCGCTTCCACATCGACACCGCCGGCTACCGCCGCTGGGGCGCCGACTATCACGCGGCATCGTCGCCGTGCCTGACGACACATCCCCCATCGTCACCCCGGACTTGATCCGGGGTCCATGACTTCGGCGCCGCTATGGATGCCGGATCAGGTCCGGCATGACGAAGGTCTGGAAACCGACCGATTGCGGACATCTCGCCGCGTGATAAGCAGCGTTAAATGGCAGCCACATATTATTTTCTATCAGCCCCCAACGATCACGGTGTGTTGGACTGGTTTCGGTCTCAGACCGAAACGGCAGAAAAACATTCGAACGAGGTGCGAGTGCTGCTGCATTATTGCCAGTTCGGCGCGTTGGCTCAAAACGCCGATGGGAGCTTCGACCCTTCAAGATCACCGATTGTTTCGATCTTCTTCCCGAAGGTTCGGCGAGGCGCACTTTGGACCGTGGGCGAGGTCCACTTCATTTATAAATCGAAGGAATTTCCTGCACTTGAGCGTCTACGCAAGCGCTTCCAAGCTTGGATCAATGAAAGCCCAGCAATTTGGGAACGGAAGCATGATGGCCGCGAAGCTTACGGATACTATCTCGATGGCACGGTCAAAAATATTGCGGATGTCGTATTCGCGCTGCCTTCGGGGCTGACCGCTTACGAAGCCGGACAATATTTCGTTGCCGAATCCGATAATGAAGGGGTGCTAGACCGCGTATGCGGCGCACTCCGACTTCGCGGCATTGATTGCAGCTAGGGCGCGTCCGCTAACCACCCCAAAGCCGACATCAGCGCCCTCACTCATAACTCAAATGCGTCGCCTTCCCCCTAAAAATCCAATGCGCCAGCACCGAATATCCCAGAATCACCGGCAGCACGAACAGCGCGCCGATCAGGATGATGCTCAGCGATTCGGGGCTGGCCGCCGCCTGCCAGATGTCGAGCCGGTCGGCGATCAGATAGGGGTAAAAGCTGTACGCGATCCCTACGAACCCCAGCGCGAACAAGATGCCTGCGGTCGCCAGCGGCACCCATGACAATTCATCCTTTTCGCGCAGCGGCCGCCGCAGGAAGATCGCGAGCCCCGCGAACAAGGTCGCCGAGGCGATCGGGATCGGCAACAGCGCGATGATTTCTGGCAGGCGGAACCAGCGGGCGAAAATACGCTCGGACAGCAAGGGCGTCGCGATCGAGATGATCGCCATCGCCAGCGCGGTCAGCCACAAGGTCACTTCGGCCCAGCGCACCGCGCGCTTCTGCAAATCGCCCTCGACCTTGTAGACCAGCCAGCACGCCCCGACGAACAGATAGCCCGCGACGAGGCCCAAGGCGGCGAGCAGGCAGAAGAGTATCGACGACAGGCTCTGATCGAACCCCAGCACATAGGCGCCGAGCATATAGCCCTGGCACAGCGCGGTGATCAGCGAGCCATAGAAAAAGGCGGCGTCCCAGCGATGCTTCTGCTCGGGCGGTGCCTTGGCGCGAAATTCGAAGCTCACCCCGCGCAGGATCAGCGCGACGAGCATCAGCACGACGGGCAGGTAAAGCTGCGTCAGGATCAGCCCGTGCGCGACCGGAAAGGCGACGAGCAGCAGTCCGATGCCGAGCACCAGCCAGGTCTCGTTCGCGTCCCAGAAGGGGCCGATCGACGCGACCATCAGGTCGCGATTCGCGTCCTTCTCGAGCCGCGTCAGCATGCCGACCCCCAGGTCATAGCCGTCGAGGACGACATAGAGCAGGATCGACAGCCCCATCAGCCCGGCGAAAATCACCGGCAGCCACCACGGATCGATGAACGGCGTCATGGCGTCACCCCCTCTTCGAGCGGTGCGGCGGGGCCGGGCGCCGCGCCGGGGATCGGGAACATCGCCTTGTCGTCGGGGGCCGCCTTGCCGAGCCGCGCGAGGCGATAGAGCACCGCGATATAGGCGGCGAGCAGCACCGCATAGACCGCGAGATAGAGCGTCAGCGAACTTGCGACCATCATGCTTCCGACCGGGCCGACCGCGTCGGCGGTCTTGAGCACCCCGGTGACCAGCCACGGCTGGCGCCCGATCTCGGTGACATACCAGCCCGCAAGCGTCGCGACCCAGCCGGCAAAGGTCATCGCGACGAGCGCGCGCGCATACCAGCGCGGCAAGCTGTCGATCCCGCGCCGCCAGATCGTGAACGCGCCGAACCACGAGATTGCGAGCATCAGCACGCCCAGCCCGACCATGATCCGGAACCCCCAGAACAAGGGCGCGACCGGCGGATGATTGCCCCGATAATCGTTGAGCCCCGGCACGACGCCCGCCGCCTCATGCTTCAATATCAGGCTCGCGCCCGACGGGACGGCAACTTCCAGATGGTTGGTGCGCGCCTTTTCGTCGGGGATCGCGAACAGGATCAGCGGGGTGTGCGGCTGCGTCTCCCAATTGGCCTCCATCGCCGCGACCTTCTGCGGCTGATGCTCGAGCGTGTTGAGCCCGTGCATGTCGCCGACGAAAATCTGCACCGGGATCAGCAGCGCGGCGGCATAGACGGCGGCTTTCAATGTGCGCCGCACGCCTTCGCCGCCGCCGTCCTTCAGCCAGCGCCAGGCGCTCATTCCGGCGATCAGGAAGGATACGGTGAGCGCCGAGGCGAGCAGCATATGCGTCAGCCGATACGGCATCGACGGGTTGAAGACGATCGCCCACCAGTCGGTCGCATGGACGATGCCGTCGCGGATCTCATAGCCGACAGGAGTCTGCATCCAGCTGTTGAGCGCGATGATCCAGAAGGCCGACAAGGTCGTGCCCCCGGCGACGAGGCAGGTCGCGAGCGTGTGCACCCAATTGGGCACGCGGCTGAACCCGAACAGCATGATCCCCAGGAACACCGCCTCGAGGAAGAAGGCGGTGAGCACCTCATAGGCGAGCAAGGGCCCCGCGACATTGCCGACCTTTTCCATATAGCCCGGCCAGTTGGTGCCGAACTGGAAACTCATCGTGATGCCGGAGACGACGCCCATCGCAAAGCTCAGCGCGAACACCTTCACCCACAGGCGATAGGCATCCATCCACGCGACATCTTTCGTGCGGTTGTACGCGAGCTTGAAGCCGAGCAGCGCCCAGCCGAGCGCGATGGTGATCGTCGGGAAAAGGATGTGAAAGCTGATGTTCGCCGCAAACTGGATGCGCGCGAGGATCAGCGGGTCAAGAGCGTCCATCGTCCGGTTCCTCCGTCCGGCCTTTCCCGCGGCCGAGCATGCGGTCCTTGAACTCGAGCGCTTTTACCACACGCTCGCCGAGCCGCAAAAGCTGGAGCAGCCGCTCGGTGTCGACCCGCTCCATCTCGGCATACCAGTCGGTGAGCAGCTCGATCTGTTCGTGCATCGCCGCGATGCGCTCCTGCGCGAAGCGGTCGCCGGGGTCGGTCGCGGGTTCCATCAGCAAGGTACGCAGCGTCGTCAACGTCGGGTCGATCTCGCGCTTCTTGCGCTCCTCGACCAAGGTGCGGAAGATCGCCCAGACGTCGCGCGGCGTCGCATAATAGTCGCGCCGGTCGCCGGGCAGGTGCTTGAGCTGGACGAGGCGCCAGCTTGCGAGTTCTTTCAGCCCCATCGACACGCTGCCGCGCGACAGCCCCAGCGCCTCGCTGATCTCCTCGGCATGGCGCGGCGCATCGGCGAGGAACAGCATCGCATAAATCTGTCCGACGGTGCGGTTGATCCCCCAGCGGCTCCCCATCTCGCCGAAGTGCAGGACGAACGCCTGCGCTAGCGGGGAGAGCCGAACCGGCGGAGACGAGGAGTCGGGGGTGGGGGATGGTTCCACGCCGACTCGTGTAGCGGCGTGTTTCTGAAGTTTCAATAATTATTGAAACTTCATCTCGCGGGGTCACGCTACGCGGCACCTTCGCCAACTTCGGCAATTTCGTTGCGATGCAACAAGGCTTCTGCTACGGGCGCGGCCAATCGCGGCGCCCCCGGCGCGGCCCCCTCCCTATCCAAGGCTTCTCTCGCATGTCTCTGCGCAATATCGCCATCATCGCGCACGTCGATCATGGCAAGACCACCCTCGTCGACCAGCTCTTCCGCCAGTCGGGCACCTTCCGCGACAACCAGCGCGTCGAAGAACGCGCGATGGACTCGAACGACCTGGAGAAAGAACGCGGGATCACCATTCTCGCCAAGTGCACCAGCGTCGAATGGGGCGAAGGCGCCGACATGACGCGCATCAACATCGTCGACACCCCGGGCCACGCCGACTTCGGCGGCGAGGTCGAGCGCATCCTTTCGATGGTCGACGGCGTCATCCTGCTCGTCGACGCCGCCGAAGGCCCGATGCCGCAGACCAAGTTCGTCACCGGCAAGGCGCTCGCGCTCGGGCTCAAGCCGATCGTCGTCGTCAACAAGATCGACCGCAGCGACGCGCGTGCCGCCGAGGTGCTCGACGAAGTGTTCGAACTCTTCCTCGCGCTCGAAGCCAATGACGAACAGCTCGACTTCCCGATCCTCTACGCTTCGGGCCGCGGCGGCTATGCCTCCGAAAGCCCCGACGCGCGCGAAGGCGACCTGACGCCGCTGTTCAAGACGATCGTCAGCCATGTCCCGACGCCGGGCCTCGACGAAGACGCGCCCTTCACCTTCCTCGCGACCCTGCTCGACCGCGATAACTTCATCGGCCGCATCCTGACCGGCCGCGTCCAGTCGGGCACGGTCAAGGTCAACCAGCCGATCCACGCGCTCGACATGGACGGCAAGGTCATCGAAACCGGTCGCGCGTCGAAGCTGCTGGCGTTCCGTGGGCTCGACCGCGTTCCGGTCGAGGAAGCGAAAGCGGGCGACATCGTCGCGATCGCGGGCCTGACCAACGCGACCGTTGCGAACACGATCGCCGACACCAGCGTCAGCGAACCGATCGCCGCGCAGCCGATCGACCCGCCGACGCTGTCGATGCGTTTTGCCGTGAACGACAGCCCGATGGCCGGCCGCGAGGGCAGCAAGGTCACGAGCCGCATGATCCGCGACCGGCTGCTGCGCGAAGCCGAGACCAATGTCGCGATCCGCATCACCGAAAGCGCCGACAAGGACAGCTTCGACGTCGCAGGCCGCGGCGAGCTCCAGCTCGGCGTGCTCATCGAAACGATGCGCCGCGAGGGTTTCGAACTCGGCATCAGCCGCCCGAAGGTGCTGTTCGGCGAGGATGAAGCCGGCAAGCGCACCGAACCCTATGAAACCGTCGTCATCGACGTCGACGACGAACATAGCGGCACGGTTGTCGAGAAGATGCAGATCCGCAAGGCCGACCTGACCGACATGCGTCCGTCGGGTGGCGGCAAGACGCGCATCACTTTCTCGGGCCCGTCGCGCGGCCTGATCGGCTATCATGGCGAATTCCTGTCCGACACGCGCGGCACCGGCATCATGAACCGCCTGTTCGAGAAGTACGGTCCGCACAAGGGTCCGATCGAAGGCCGCAAGAATGGCGTCCTCATCTCGAACGGCAATGGCGAAGCCGTCGCCTACGCCCTTGGCCCGCTCGAAGAGCGCGGCATCCTCTTCGTCTCGCCCGGCGAGGCGCTCTATGAGGGCATGATCATCGGCGAGAATGCGAAGCCGGAAGACCTCGAGGTCAACCCGATGAAGTCGAAGCAGCTCACGAACTTCCGTTCGACGGGCAAGGACGACGCGATCCGCCTGACCCCGCCGAAGCGCATGACGCTCGAACAGGCGATCGCCTATATCGACGATGACGAGATGGTCGAGGTGACCCCGAAGAACATCCGCATCCGCAAGGCGCTGCTCGACCCGCATGAGCGCAAGAAGGCCTCGCGCAAGAAGGAAATGGCGTAAGATATCGACCGGCGGCCCCTCAAAAGGCCGCCGGTTTTCATTTGGGCGGGGGCGGCTTGCATCGCTCGCCGCTTTCGGGGAAGCTGCCGCCTTCGTTTTGAAGGAGACCCCATGGCGTTCGCGGTCGATACGGCACTTGGCGGCGGGGCAAAGGTGACGCTGCCCGCGCGGCCCGAGCCGCTGATCGTCGATCCCGCGACCACCGCCGTCGTCGTGATCGACATGCAGAACGCCTATGCGTCGAAGGGCGGTTATGTCGACCTGGCGGGCTTCGACATTTCGGGCGCCGCCGGGGTGATCGGGCGGATCGCGCAAGTGCTGGAGGTCGCGCGCGGCGCGGGCATGCCGGTCGTCTATCTGCAGAACGGCTGGGACGGTGATTATGTCGAGGCGGGCGGGCCTGGTTCGCCCAACTGGCACAAGTCGAACGCGCTCAAGACGATGCGGGCGCGGCCAGACCTCGCGGGGCAATTATTGGCGCGCGGCGGCTGGGATTATGAGCTGGTCGAGGCGCTGGCGCCGCAGCCGGGCGATATCCGCCTGCACAAAACGCGCTATTCGGCCTTCTTCAATTCGCAGCTCGACAGCACGCTCCGCTCGCGCGGTATCCGCACGATCGTCTTCGTCGGCATCGCGAGCAATGTCTGCGTCGAATCGACGCTGCGCGATGCGTTCCACCTCGAATATTTTTCGGTGATGATCGAGGATGCGACGCATCATCTCGGCCCCGATTATGTGCGCGAGGCGACCATCTACAACGTCGAGACATTCTTTGGCTGGGTGAGCAATGTCGCCGATTTCTGCGGCAGCATCGGCCAGCGTCCTGTTGGAGAGAGTTGATGCCCTTCGAACCGATCAACCCGTCGCAATTCCCGACCCCGATCGCGCCCTATTCGGCGGGGGCGAAGGCGGGGAACACTGTCTATGTCTCGGGCGTGCTCGCGCTCGGCGAGGGTGGGGTGGTGCTGCATGTCGGCGACGCGGCGGCGCAGACTCGGCATGTCCTCGACGTCATCAGGATCACGCTCGAGGCGGCGGGCGCGACGCTCGAAGACGTGGCGATGAACCATATCTTCCTCAAGGATTTCGCGGATTATGCGGCCTTCAACGCCGTCTATGCCGAATATTTCCCTGGCGCGAAGCCTGCACGCTACTGCATCAAGGCGGAACTTGTGAAGGCGGACTGCCTCGTCGAGATCGCCTCCGTGGCGCATATCGGATGACGGCGATCGACGGCCTTTACTGGGAGGCGCATGGCCAGTCGCAAAGCCTGCCGCTGATCCTGTCGGCGGGACTTGGCGGATCGGGCCAATATTGGCGTTCCAATATCGAGGCGCTGGCGGTCAATTACCGTGTCATCCTTTATGACCATCGTGGCACCGGGCGGTCGTCGCGCGATCTCGATGGCGTGGTGTCGGTCGACTCGCTCGCCGACGATCTGATCGCGCTGATGGACGGGCTGGGCATTCGCCGAGCCAATTTCATCGGCCATGCGGCGGGCGGCGTCGCGGCGCTGGCGCTGGCGCTGAAAGCGCCCGAGCGGGTCAACAAGCTGGTCGTGGTCAACGGCTGGTCGCGGCTCGACACGCATTTCGCGCGTTGTTTCGACATTCGGCTGGGCATTTTGCGCGACAGCGGCCCGCGCGCCTATCTGCGCGCGCAGCCGCTGTTTCTCTATCCTGCCGCGTGGATCTCGGCGAATCTCGATGCGCTCGACGACGAGCTCGAGACCCAGCTCGCCGATTTTCAGGGCGCCGACAATCTTGGCAAGCGGGTTGCGGCGCTGCGCCGCTTCGACATCGATGCGCGGCTAGGCGAGATCATGCGCCCGGTGCTCGCGGTCGCGGCCGAGGATGACATGCTGGTGCCGTCCGACTGTTCGCGGCGGCTGGCACGCGGGCTGCCGAATGGCGAATTGCTGTTGCTGCCGCGCGGCGGGCATGCGTGCAACATCACCGAGCCTGCGGCTTTCACCGAGCCGGTGCTGCGCTGGCTGGAAGCGATACAGCTCTAAAGGGGAAATATCATGCAGGTTGGTGTTTTCGTTCCCATCAACAACAATGGCTGGCTGATCAGCGAAAACGCTCCGCAATATATGCCGAGCTTCGACCTCAACAAACAAATCGCCCAGAGCGCCGAGAAGCACGGGCTCGATTTCCTGCTGTCGATGATCAAGCTGCGCGGCTTCGGGGGAAAGACCGAATTCTGGGAATATGGACTCGAAAGCTTCACGCTGATGGCGGGGCTCGCCGCGGTTACCGAGAAGATCAAGATCTATGCGACCTGCCCGACACTCGTGATCCCGCCCGCCTTCGCGGCGCGCATGTGCAACACGATCGACAGCATCAGCCACGGGCGCTTCGGGCTCAATCTGATCACCGGCTGGCAGCGCCCCGAGTACAGCCAGATGGGGCTGTGGCCGGGCGACGAGCATTTTCGCAACCGCTACCAGATGCTCGACGAATATGCCCGCATCCTGCGCGAATTGTGGGAGACGGGACGGAGCGACTTCAAGGGCGATTATTACCAGATGGACGATTGCCTCGTCCGCCCGAAGCCCGAAGGCGAGATGAAGATCATCTGCGCGGGTTCGTCGGACGAGGGGCTCGCCTTCTCGGCGCAGTGGGCCGACTATGCTTTCTGCCTCGGCAAGGGGGTGAATACCCCGACCGCCTTCGCCTTCAACAACGAGCGGCTCGCCGCGGCGACCGCGAAGACCGGGCGCGACGTGTCGGTGTTCGTGCTGGTGATGATCATCGCCGCCGAAACCGACGAAGAGGCGCAGGCGAAATGGAAGTCGTATAACGACGGCGTCGATGTCGCCGCGATCTCGTGGCTGATGGACCAGGGCGCCGCCGACAAGCACAACACGACCACCAATGTCCGCCAGCTCGCCGCGCCTGAGGGCGCGGTGAACATCAATATGGGAACGCTGGTCGGCTCTTACGAAAGCGTCGCACGCATGCTCGACGAAATGGCCGAGGTGCCGAACACCGGCGGCGTGCTGTTGACCTTCGACGATTTCATCGAGGGCGTGGAGGCGTTCGGCACGCGCATCCAGCCGCTGATGAAAAGCCGCCGCTAGAAGCCGGGAAGCGACTGCGCCGCGAACCCCCAGCCTTTGAGGTCGGGGCCTGCGGCGCGTTCGAGCAGCTCGTCGGCATCCTTGATCGACCACGCCCCCGCCTTGGCGACATCGCCGAGCGCGTCCCATCCGATCGGTACCGCGACGGGGGCGCCTTCGCGGGCCCGGGCCGAATAGGGCAGGATCGCCGTGCTGCCGCGCTGGTTGCGCAGATAATCGATGAAGATCTTGCCCTTGCGCTTGGCCTTGCTCATCGTCGCGACATAGCGGTCGGGTTCGGCAAGGCTGAGCGCCTCGGCAAAGCGTTTCGAGAAATCTTTGTGATGGTCCCAGCTGTGCCCCGGATCGAGCGGGACAACGACATGCACACCCTTGCCGCCCGACAGCATCGCGAAGCTGGCGAGGCCGATGTCGGCGAGCTGGCGGCGGATATCGGCGGCGGCTTTCTTCACGTCGGCGAAGGCGAGCCCATCGTCGGGATCGAGGTCGAAGACCATGCGGTCGGGCTTTTCGAGCGCGCCGACATGGCTGCCCCAACCGTGGAACTCGATCGTGCCCATCTGGACGCAGGCGAGCAGACCGTCGGCGTCGTCGACATAGAGATAATCCTCGTGCCCGCCGTCCTTCTCGCGGATCGGGACGTGGTGCACATGATCGCCGAAGCTGCCTGAGTCATGCTTCTGGAAGAAGCATTTCTTCGCGCGTCCTTGGGGACAGCGGACGAGGCTGATCGGGCGGCGCGCGGCGTGCGGGAGCATCAGCGGCGCGATGGCGGCGTAGTAATCGGCGAGTTCGCCCTTGGTCGCCTTCGCTTCGGGAAAGATGATGCGGTCGCGGCTGCTGATCGTGACGTCGGATCGGGCAGCAGGGGCGGGTTGCCGCTTTTCGGGTTTCACCGCTTTGGCCTCCTTGTCGCTGCGCAGGCCGAGAAAGCTTGCGTGGCGCACCGATCCGCTCGCGGTGAATTCGGCGAAGGCGATTTCGGCGACGAGCTCGGGTTTGATCCAGCGGGCCTTGCGCGCGGTGGCGGGGTCGATTTCGAGCGGGGCGGTCTTGCGTTCGAGCCGTGCGAATTTCGTTGCAAGTTCGGTCATGGTGTCGGTGTCGAAACCGGTGCCGACATTGCCCTTGTAGACAAGCTCGCCTTTCTCGCGCTGCGCGAGGAGAAAGGAGGCGAAAGGGCGCGCCTTTGCCGCAGAGGGGTTCCAGCCGACGAGGATGAACTCTTGGCGGCGGGTGCATTTGACCTTCACCCAGCTCTTGGTGCGGCGGCCGAGGTATGGCGCGTCGGCGCGTTTCGAGATGATGCCTTCCTGCGCGGCGCCGCACATCGCGGCGTAGAGCTTCTCACCCGAGCCGATGACATGATCGGCGACCGCGATCGGAGGCTGGGCGTCGCGCAGTAGGGCTTCGAGGCGTTCCTTGCGTTCGAGATTGCCGAGCTTGGCGAGCGATTTGCCGTCGGCTTCGAGCAGGTCGAATGCGAAGAAGTGGAGCTGGGTGCCCTCGCCCTGCGCTCCGTGGCCGCGTTTGAGCACGGCCTGCAGCGACGAGAAATCGGGGTTGCCGCCCTTGCCATAGGCGACGATCTCGCCGTCGAGCAGGCAGGGCGGCAAGTCGAGCGCAGCGATATGACGCACGAGCGGCGCGAATTTGTCGGTCCAATCGAGGCCGCTCCGTGTATACACGCGCACCTTCTCGCCCGCGGCGGCGATTTCGGCGCGATAGCCGTCATATTTGATCTCGTGGAACCAGCCGTTGCCCGTCGGCACCGCATCGACCAGCGTTGCAAGCTGGAGCGGGCGGAATTTGGGCGGCTTGCCCATTTTTGCCGGCTTGGCGACGGCCTTATTATGTGCGGCAGCGGCCTGCATCTTCTTTGCGAACGCCGCGCCCTTCGCTCCTTTCAGCGATTGTTCGCCGCCTTCGTCACCCGCAATCTCGGCCATGGTGCGGCCGGTGAGGACGCTGGTGAGCTGACGCCCGACGAGATCGTCACTGCCGCCGGAAAAAGCGTCATCGACCTTGCGCAGCAGCCAGTTCTCGCGCTTCTCGCCGGAGCGCGGCTTCATGCGAACGAGCAGCCATTCGCCCTTCATCCGCTCGCCGTCGAGGATGAAGTGGAGATGGCCCTTGTCGATGTCCTTCGCGCTCTTGCCCTCGACGGGTTTCCAGGTACCGCGGTCCCACAGCATTACGCTGCCGCCGCCATATTCGCCCTTGGGGATCACCCCCTCGAAATCGGCGTAGGACATCGGATGGTCTTCGGTGCGCACCGCAAGGCGCTTGTCGGCGGGATCGGCGCTCGGGCCCTTGGTCACCGCCCAGCTCTTGAGGACGCCGTCGACCTCGAGCCGGAAGTCGTAATGAAGCCGCGTCGCGTCATGCTTCTGGACGACGAAATGGTCGCCAGCGCCTTTGGCGACCTTGCCCGCAGGTTCGGGAGTCAGCTTGAAATCGCGCTTGGCGTTATATTGGGCCAGAGGGTCAGTCCGGCGCATCCGCATCCTCCACTGTGGGCAACCGGCGCTCGACGAAGCGCAGCAGCACAAGCATCGCAAGCGCCAGCCCCGCAGCGATCAGGACGACTGCGAAATAGCCGGCGCCACTCGCAATTCCGATTCCAGCGGTCAGCCAGATATGCGCTGCGGTCGTGAGGTTGCGGACTTCGCCGCCCTTCACGATGATCAGACCTGCGGCGATGATACCGATCGCCGCAGCCATTCCTTCGATCACGCGCAACGGATCGAGCGACGATTTGGCGCCCCCCAACTGATGGAAGAGCGCGATCGAAACGACCGTCATCAACGACGCGCTGAGCGCGACGAGGCCATGGGTGCGCAGCCCCGCATCATATCCCTTCAACTCGCGATCAAGGCCGAGCAGCAGACCGGCCAGGGTCGCGACGCCGAGGCGCAGCAAGACCTGCACATCGATCGTCTCCAGCCAGAGTGCTTCGTTGAGTTCCATCAGGCGCGCTTGCGTGCCGGAGCTTTTTTCGCGGGCGGCTTTTTCGCTTCCGCGGCGGGCGCCTTCTTCTTGCCGTCGACCGATGCCTTCAGCGCCGCCATCAGGTCGATGACGTTCGACCCGCGCGACACCGGCGCCACCTCTTCGACATCCTCGAGCACGCGCTTGCCCTTGGCTTTCGCCTTCTTGGCGATCACGCGCTTCAGCGCATCGACATAATGATTGTGATAATCGCCGGCGTCGAACTTGCCCGACTTCTTGTCGATCAAGGTCGCGGCGAGGTCGAGCAGGTCGGCATCGGGCTTGGCATTGCCGACATCGCGGAAATAGTTGGCCGCTTTGTTCACCTCGTCGGCGTAGCGGAGCACTTCGAGCACCAGCCCGCGGCCACAGGGGCGCAGGCCTACAAGCTGTTCCTGCCCGCGCACCGACAGCTGGCCGAGGCCGACCTTCTTCGATTTCTTCAGCGCCTCGCGCAGCACGATATAGGCTTCTTCGGCAAGCTCGTCGGCGGGGACGACATAATAGGGTTTGGCATAATAGAGGATGTCGATCTCGCCCGCGTCGACGAACTGGACGAGTTCGAGCGTGCGCTTGCTCTCCAGCTTGACCGCTTCAATCTCCTCCTCGTCGAGCAGGACATAATTGCCCTTCGAGGTTTCATAGCCCTTGACGATATCGTCGGTGTCGATCGCACCGATGCCCGGCACGACCTTCTCATATTTGACCGGCTTGCCGCTCGGTTCGTGGATTTGGCGAAAGCTGATCGCGGCGCCCGACTTGGTCGCAGGGTAGATTTCGACCGGGATCGACACGAGCGCGAGCCGGATCTGTCCCTTCCAATAGGCGCGTGCGGCCACGGCTTTTCCTTTCGCTGCCCCCTTTGGATTCGGAGTCCAAATGATCGGGGCAGCGAGGGGTTCCTTGACCGCTTCAGAACTCGATCGACGCCGAGGCCTTGAAGGTGCGCGGGCCGCCCTGGAGCAGCCGGGTGCCGAACGCGCTGAAGGCGTTGTACGCGGTCGCCCAGTAACGCTTGTCGGCGACATTATCGACGTTGAAGCGCAGGGTGAGCGGGGTCTCGCCGACCAGCGCGACATAACGCGCGCCGAGGTCGAAGCGCGTCCAGCTATCGAGTTCGAGCGTGTTGGTCGCGTTCGCCGCCTGCTTGCCGGTATGGACGACGCGGCCGACCAAGGTCAGTTCGGGCAGGAAGGGCAGGTCCCATTCGACATTGGCGTTGGCGAGCAGCTCGGGCACGCCGACCGCGTCATTGCCTTCGTTCACCCCGCCTTCGGTGCGGCGCAGCTTGGCGTCGAGGACGGTGAGACCCGAGATGATGCGCAGGCCGTCGACCGGCTCGCCGTCGAGCGTGAACTCGGCGCCCTTGTTCCGCTGGGTGCCGTAATTGCCATAGACGATCGTCACCGGGTCGACGAAGGCGTTGGGCTTGTCGATCTGGAACAGCGCGATGCCGGCGTTGAATCGGCCGAAATTGAGCTTGCCGCCAACCTCATATTGCTTCGACTTGACCGGGGACAGCGCCGCGCCGGCGTTGACGACGCGCAGCGGGGCGGTGAGCGGGTCGTTGTCATCGTCGTAGCCGACCGGCGCGGTCGAACCCGCGATCAGCCCCTCGATCCGGTTGCCGTAGAGCGACAGGCCCTCGACCGGCTTGATGACGATGCCGAACACCGGCGTCGCCGCCGATTCCTTGTAGCCGCCCGTGCGCGCGCCATCGGCATAGCTGTACGAGGTCGTCTTGATTTCCTGCAGGCGCAGGCCGCCGGTGACGAGGATGCGGTCGTCCCAGAAACCGAGCGTGTTCGAGACGAAGACGCTCGACAGGCGGTTGCGGCTGATCGGGAAGACATCGTCGAGATCGCCGCCGACGAACTGGTTCGGCGCCGGGCGCGGGGCGACGACCGGATCGTAGAGATTGGTCGCATAGCCCGCGAAGTCGAAGTCATAGGCGTTGCGGTTGACCTGCCAGTTCACCGCCACGCCGGCGTTGATCTCACTGCTGATGCCGCTGCCCGCCAGCTTGATGCGGATGCCCGTCGTCGCCGATTCATTATTGTCTTCGCGCGGCACATAGGAGCCCGCGCCCGTCGCGGCGCCGGTCACCGGATTGGCGACGGTAATGCTGGCGGTCGTCTGGTCCTCGCGCCCGTCGCGCGCGCCGATCTTGGCATAAAGCATCGCTTCGTCGGACAGGTCATATTCGAGGCTGAAGGTGCCGAAATAATCCTTGGTCAGGATCTGGCTCCACGGCTGCGAATAATTGGTGTCGGCGTCCGGAACGCGCGGAATCACCGCGCCGATGCCGACCTGGCCGCGCCAATATGTCTGGTTCAGCCGCTGGTAGTTGAGGCTCAAGGCGGCGCGCAGCGGGCCGCTGTCATAATCGAGCGTGGCGCCGAGGACGTAGCTCGAGTGGAATTCGTCGTCGATCGCGATGTCGCCGCGGCGTGCCGAGGCGTTGAGGCGCAGGCCCCATTGCCGGTCGGCGCCAAAGCGGCGCGCGACGTCGATCGCGCCCGAGAAATGCGAGGCCGAGGTATAGCCCAGCGTCCCGCGGATGACATCGCGGTCGGCCTTTTTGGGGAGCAGGTTGACGCTGCCGCCGATGCCGCTGCCGCCGGGCGCGGCGCCGTTGAGGAAGGCGCTGGCGCCGTTGATCACCTGCACCGACGAGACGAGTTCGGGCGCGACGATCTGGCGCGGGGTGATGCCGTAGAGGCCGTTGTAGCCGACGTCGTCCGAGGACAGGTCGAACCCGCGGATGACGAAGACTTCGCCCGCGATGCCGAAGCCCAATGCGGTGCGGATCGTCGGGTCGTTCTCGAGCACTTCGCCGAGCGAGTCGGGCTGCTGGTTGAGGATCAGCGCCTCGTTATAGCTGCGGATGTTGAACGGGATATCCTCGGCCGCCTTGGTGCCGAAGACGCCGACGTCGCCGCCGGCGGTGACCTTGGTCTGGTTGTTGCGCTGCGCGGTGACGAGAATCTCGTCGTCGCCCGCCGCGTCCTGCGCCATGGCGGGCGCGGCGATCGCGAGCATCGAGGCGCCGGCGGCGAGGCCGATCGCGATGCGGGTGTTCAACTTGGTCATCGATATTCCCCTTCTGGCGCGGCCTTTCCCGCGCGAAATTTCAGGTGCGGCGGACCCTCATGGCCCAGCCGACGGCGAAAACAGGTATGGCGAGCGCGGCCCAAGCCACGGCGTCGCGCCAGCCGTCGCCGGTGAGCGCGACGACCAGCCCGGCGATGCTGACGAGCGCGAGCAGCAGCGGCACGGCGAAGATCGAACGGAGGCCCCGGCGCCGGCTCATTCGGCGGGCACCAGGTCGCCGCCACTTTCGACCTCGCGGACGAGCGCGTCGGTGCCGCTGCGGCGCTTGCCGAGCCAGAGATAGAGGCCCGAGCCAAGGACGATCATCGTGAAGAGCGTCAGGACCGCCCACAGCAGCTTGAGCGGCAGCCCACCATAGTCGCCGAAGTGGAGCGGCTGCGACAGCGCGAGCGCCTTGGTATACCAGGGCATCGGGCGCGCGTCGGTGAACTCGCCCGTCTCGGCATCGATCAGTGCCGAGGTGAGCAGCCGCTCGGTGAGCGGCGTGTCGCCCTGGAAGAACACCGCATAATGATGCTTGCTGCTGAACGCGCCGCCGGGGAAGGCGATGAACTGCGGGTTGTTGCCGGGGATTTCGGCGCGCGCCGCGGCCATCGCCTTGTCGATCGAGCCGTATTTTTCGGGCGGCACCGCGCCCTTGCCGGCATAGGCCCGCGTCATCGCGGCAAGCTCGGTTATCTGCCAATATTGGAAGATCGGGGTGGCGAGCGCGTTGATCACCCCCGTTGCGCCGACGACGGTCATCCATGCGAGCGCGACGATGCCGAGCAGATTGTGATAGTCGAGCCATTTGAGCCGCGTGCTGCGCGACGTCCGCAGCGTGCCGAAATCGAGCTTCTTCATGAAGGGCGCGTAGAGCACGACGCCCGAGACGATCGCGACCACGAAGAGCAGCCCCATCAGGCCGAGGAAGAGCATTCCGGGCAGGCCGAGGAACATGTCGGTATGGAGCTGGAGCAGGAAGTGCATCACGCCGTCGTCGGCGGTCTCGCCATGCGCCCGGCCGGTCGAACGATCGAAATTCTGGATCGTCATATCCTCGGCAGGGGAATCGGGCTGCGGCGCGGTGGTGATCGTCATCGACGGCTGGTCGTTGTCGAACGCCATGAACACCGGCACTTCGCCGGGCCGCGCCGCGAGCGCTTTCGCCAGCATCTCGTCGAGCGGCTTGAGGCCGGGCGCCTCGCCCGACGATCCGACCCCGGGCATGCCGAATTGCGGCGTGCCTTCGGTCAGGGTGTCGATTTCGTCGTGGAAGATCAGAGGTAGGCCGGTGATGCACAGCATCAGCAGGAAAGCCGTGCAGACGATGCTCGTCCATTTGTGGACAAGAAACCAGACCCGGATGGTCGATCGCTGCATGAAGTCGGGCACAATCTTATTGCGAAGAATAATCAATAGCGCCCTAGGCGGGTGCTGCCATTTTGGCAATGATTATCGATGCAAAGGTCGGGCGAAACTTCCAAGGCGGTCACGAATGGCGAATGCGGTTTAATCCTCTTTTCAGAGGGGCAGGCTAAAAGCGTGTGCAGGGGACCATTCGATACGGGGTGGTCCTATGCATATGGTCCATGAAATGCGGCGATTGCGCGCCGAACATGCGGCCCTTGCCACCCTGTCGCGTTTCCTGATGGATATCGTCGCCGCGCCCGCGCCGCCGCGTCCGACCGAACTCGCGGCGGTGCGCGGCATGTTTCGCGACACGCTGGTCCGCCACCTGAAATGCGAGGATTGGGTCCTCTATCCGCGGCTCAAGGCGAGCGGCGATCGCGAGTTGACCCGGCTGGCCGGCGAATTCGTCCATGAGATGGGGCATCTGGCCGACGATTTTGTCGCCTATGACGCGCATTGGGGTGAGCCGCAGGTTGCGGCCGACTGGCCGGGTTTCTGCCGCGAAACCGAAGCGGTGCTCGACGCGATCGCGATGCGGATGGAGCGCGAGGAGAGCGAACTCTATCCGGCCGCCGAACGGCTCGGCGAACCGCTCCGCCACGCCGCGCACGGTTAGGCCTTCATCTCAGCGATCGCGATTGGTGACCAAGGTGAAGGGCGCCCAGCTCGCGGGATGCGCCCAATGCGGTTGCCATCCCTCGACCGCCGAGCCGTCGGCGCGCTTGCCCGTGCGCACGGCTTCCATCGCCATCGCCAGCGCGGTCGCGGGGGTCGCGCTCTTGTTCGCCAGCGCCTCGACGGTTAGCGCCGCAGTCGCATCGTCGGCGACGCGCCAGTGGCTCGCGAGCAGATTGCCCGCGCCGGCATAGAGGAAACTGCGCGCGAGGCTCGACAGCGATTCGCCGCTGGCGCCAGCCTCGATCCCCGGCGTCGCGGTGTTGCACGCCGACAGCACCACCCAGCGCGCCGACAGCGACAGCGCCGCGGCCTCGCTCGCGGTGAGCAGCCCGTCGTCGGCGGCGCTCGCCTTGCCCGGCGGGGTCAGGACGAGGCCGGGTTCGGACCCGGTGCCCATCTCGCCGGGGAGCAGCCCGTGGGTCGCAAAGACCACGGCGATCGCGCGCGGCAGGTCGCGGTCGGCCTTGACCGCGGTTTCGGTCGCGTCGCGCCCGAGCCGGACGCCGCCGCCGCGCGCGATCGCTGCCGACAGCCGGGTCAGTTCGGTCACCGTGCCGGGCAGCGGGTCGAGGCGGCGGAGCTTGTCGACCGACGCCATCGTCTTGTCGCCGCTGGCGAGGGTCAGCCCCGCGCCGCGTACCCCGACGCCGCCGCGTTTTCGTACGGTCCCGTCGGCGCCGCGCGCCGCCGCCTGGCCGCTGCCCACGAGCGTCGGCGCGCCATAAGCGACGAGGTCGGGTCGGCGCGATGCCGGCACCGGGCCGCCCTCGCGTGTCGCGAGTGCGAGCGCGCTGACCGAGGGCAGGGTGATGAAGCGATAATGGCGGGCAAGCCAATCGGTCGCGGCGAGATCGGCCTCGGCGCCGCTCTCGGGCTCGCCCTGCGGCGCGCTGGCGACGAGCGCGGCGAGCGGCAGCCCGGCGATCGGGCCGCTCGCGACGGTGTAGACGCGCCCGCCTTCGGGAAGCGCATCGGCGACGGGGGCGATCAGCCGCTGGTAAAGGCGGTACGCGGCGGCGCGGTCGTAGCGCGGATAGCGCTTGTCGATCGGGCTCGGCCCGCCCTTGTCCTCGGCGGCGAGCGACGCGTCATAATCGGGCAAGGAACAGGTCGCCTCGTCGATCCGGCATTTGAGCCGCGCGACGTCGGCGGCGACCGGCGCGGCGCCCTCGTCGAGCCGGTGCCATTCGGCCGCCTTCTTCGAGATCGCGAAGACATAATGATGTCCCTCCGACGGCAGCAGCATCAGCACGGCTTCGTCGGGTTCGAGCAGCGCCTGCACCGCCGCCACATCGATTGCCTTCGGCGTCACAAGCGTCGCATAGTCGGGAAATTCGGTCGCGATGCGCGCGTCGAGCGGAGCGAGGCGGGCTCCCGCCGCATCGAGCTCGGCGCGCAGCGCTGCCGCCTTCGCTTCGTCCTTGCCGAGCGACTGGTCGCGATAGCGCTGGGTCAGCGACACCACCGCCTGCGCGGCATCCTGCCGCTTGCGGACGAGGTCGCCGAGCGGTCCGGTCCCGGCGAGGCTGCGCGCCGCCGCTTCGTTGATCGCGTCGCCCGCGTCGCTGAGCGTCAGGT
>NZ_LYVN01000018.1 GCF_001990265.1 Sphingopyxis sp. KK2 | reverse complement strand
CCCCCAACCCCTCCCGCCTGCGGGAGGGGAGAGCAAGGTCCGCCAACGACCCCTACCCCGCAACCTCCGCCAGCCGATGCGCCACCATCGTCGCCGCGTCGATTGCGCCCGATCCCATCCGCACACCGGATCCGGTTCGCGCCCGACCGATTGCGGACGTCTTCCCTTTGGTGCATCCTGCCCAGACCTCGAAAGGATGCGAGCGCGCCAATGGATTTTTCAATTCGCAAGCTGGCTACCAGACAATTCTGGAGGCCGGTCACGCAAGCCTTCTTCCTGATCGCGACGGGTGCCTGGCTGGTCGTTTCCTATATCGCCACGCACATGCCGTCGGTGGATTTCCTCAAAGATCTTCGTCACGACGTCCAGCTCGGATGGTGGATCCTGTTCGTCGCGTGGTGCGCCACGGCGCCCGGCAACAAGGCGGCCTATAAGGATCCAGGTCCTGCACGCAGTGGCACGGCCGTCGTGGCCGTTTGCGGAGTCGCGGCAGCGATCGTCTTTTCGCAGGGAGCGGATTGGCCGACAGGCTTCATCGTTCCGGGACTGATCCTGCTCGGCACGGTGGTTATCGCGACACTCGTCTACCGCTTCGCGTCGCGCCATGAATCAGAGATCGGCGAGGCGCGCTTCGACACTATAGCAACGTCGCCGCATCGCGACGGCTGAAGGCGCCGGCTTCCCCTACCCCGCCAATTCCCCCAACCACTGCGCCACCATCCGCCGCCCCGCGTCGACCGCGCCCGGCCCCAGCCGCGCATGGTCCGCGCGCATCGCATCCGGCGAACGCCCGACCTCCACCAGCGCCTCGGGCCATTGCTCGACCCAATGCTCGAAGCGCGGGTCGAGCCCCATTTCGGCGTGGAACTGCAACGCCAGGATATGGCGCCCGCGCCGGAACGCCTGGTGCGGATAGGCCGCGCTCGACGCGAGCAGTTCGACATCCTCGGGCAGGTCGAAAGTGTCGCCATGCCAGTGCAGCACCGGCACATCGGCCAGCTGGCCGAGCGGCGATGCGGAATCGAGGATCGTCAGCGCGTCGAACCCCACCTCCTTCGCCGGCCCCGGATAGACGCGCGCGCCCATCGCCGCGGCGATCATCTGCGCCCCGAAACACACGCCGAGCGTCGGCCGTCCCGCCTCGAGCCGGCGCGCGAGCCGGCGCAGCTGGCACGCAATCCATGGATGCTCGGCCTGTTCATAGACCCCCATCGGCCCGCCCATCATGATGAGCAGATCGGGCTCGCTCAGGTCGATCCGCCCGAACTCGGGGTCGCCGACGTCGATCCGGTCGAGCGCATAGCCCGCCGCCTCGATCGGCTCGCGAAATCCCGCAATCCCCTCGTGCGGCACATGCCGGATGATGAGTCCCGTCTTGGTCATGGGCGTCGGTCCGGTCCGGCTCCTTGCGGCGATGAACGGAGGCTTTGCCGCGCCGTTCGGAACGACTCCCGTCTAGCCAGAATCGGACCGCGCTGTCACTCTACCAAAGCAGTAGAGATACTGTTGCGACCCGTAGCTGAGCTTGGCTTCCCTCAGCTACGGGCCGCCGTCGCCCCGGGCGGCGCGGTCGGCATACGGGCGATCATCCCCCTGCCCGGTCGAGCCACAGCGCCCCCGCGGGCGGCAGCATCGCCGCATCGGCGCCATTGACCTGCAGCAGCGGTGCGCCGCTGCCGATATGCGCCGCGACGTCGATCGTCCCGGCGCCGAGGTTGAACAGGCAGCGCAGCCGCTCCCCGCCCAGCGCCCGGTCGAATCCCAGCAGGTCGCCCTCGACCACCCAGCGCTCGGTCGCCCCCAGCCGAAGCGCCGGGTGCGCGGCGCGCAGCGCCAGCAGGCGCCGCGTCCAGTGCAGCAGCGAGCCCTTGTCCGCCGCCTGCCGGTCGACCGCGAGCGACACATGGTCGTCGCCGAGCGGCAACCATGGTTCGGCGTCCGAAAATCCGGCATGCGCCGCGTCGGCGATCCACGGCATCGGCGTCCGCGCGCCGTCGCGCGACAGGGTCAGCGGCCAGTTGCGGATCGCCTCGGGATCCTTCAGCCGCTCGAACGGAATCTCGACCTGCCCCAGCCCGAGTTCCTCGCCCTGATAGACGATGATCGTCCCGCGCAGCGCGCAGAGCAGCGCCATCTTCATCCGCGCCAGCGCGGCGGCCTCGACCCCGGCGATCGCCCAACGCGATAGCGCGCGCGGCGCGTCGTGATTCTCGAACGCCCAACTCGGCCAGCCCGTCCCCGCGGCATCGTCCCACGCGCCGACGGCCGTTTGGACCAGCGCCGGGGTCAGCCGGTCGGCATAGAGAAAATCGAACCCATAGGCGCTGTTCAGCCGCCCCTCGCCCGCGGTGAAGGCCTTCATCTCGCACGCAGCCTCCTCGCCCGGCACTTCGGCGACGGTGAAGCGGCCGGGATAAAGATCTGTCAGCGCGCGGATATGTTCGAGGAAGGCCGCGATGCCAGGGTGCGACTGGTTGTGGAGCTTGTGCTGGAAATCGAACGGCCGGCTGCGCGGCCGGCCCGACGGCGGCGCGGGCGGATTGTCGCGCAGCATCGGATCGTGCATCGCGAAATTGATCGCATCGAGGCGAAAGCCGTCGACCCCGCGGTCGAGCCAGAAACGCGCGGCGTCGAGTAGCGCCTCCTGCACTGCCGGCTCGTGCAGGTTGAGCTGCGGCTGGCTGGCCAGGAAATTGTGCATATAATATTGGCCGCGCCGCGCGTCCCATGTCCAGGCGGGGCCGCCGAACACCGACTGCCAGTTGCTCGGCGGGGTGCCGTCGGGCTTGGCGTCGGCCCACACATACCAGTCGGCCTTGGCGTTCTCGCGGCTCGCGCGGCTTTCGGCGAACCAGTCATGGCGATCCGACGTATGCGCAAAGACGAGGTCGATAATCACCCGCAGCCCCAGCGCATGCGCCCGCGCGACCAGCGCATCGAAATCGGCGAGGCAGCCGAAGACCGGGTCGACGTCGCAATAATCGGCGACGTCATAGCCGAAATCATCCATCGGCGAGGGGTAGAAGGGCGACAGCCAGATCGCATCGGCGCCGAGCGTCGCGACATGATCGAGCCGCGCCGCGATACCCGCGAGGTCGCCGACGCCGTCGCCATTGCTGTCGGCAAAGCTGCGCGGATAGATTTGATAGAGCGTCGCGCCCTTCCACCAAGGCGCGGCGTCTTCAGGGCAGGCGGTCATCGTCATACCGACGCGCTAGGGCCCGCGCTTGTCATCTCGATGACAGACGCGGGCCTTGGTGGCAGCCAGGAGGTCAGGCGGCGACGGTCGCCGGGCGCCCGCTCTTCACCGCGCGATAGCCGAGGAAGGCGACGCCGAGCAGCAACAGCAGCTGCGCGATCAGGAACGGCGGCTCATTGCCGTTCGGCGCGAGCGCGTTGAGCGCGGGGACCTTCAGGAAGCTCTGCACGATCAGCACGAACAGGTTGAGCCACAGCGCGATCGTCGCGGTCACCGCATAGATCGTCCGGGCGCGGCCAGCGAGCTTGCGACCGTACCAGGCCCAGAAGCTCGCCGCGAGGAGCAAGGTCGAGAGGATGCCGAAGCCGAGCGCGGGGGTGAAGCTCGCGATCGGGAAGAGGAAGCCCGTCAGGCTGGTGAGCAAGGTCATCCACAGGAAGACGCCGGTGACGCGGGGCAGGATCGACCCGCGCGCAAAGGCGGGAAGCGCCACCAGCCCGGCGAGGATGGCGACGAGGCTGATCGCGACGTGGAGCAAGGTGAATTGCGGGATGGTGAGACCGAGGATCATGGCACGTCTCCTTCTTGGCAGGAGGGGGCGCGGACCTGGTGCCCGCGCCCCGCTGCCTATCAGCTGTTGATGAAGTCGAGAAGGTCGGCGTTGAACCGGTCCTGGTGGGTGACCGTCAGGCCATGGTCGGCGCCTTCATAGACCTTGAGCACGGCATGCTTGACGATCTTGACCGTCGACAGCGCTGCGGCGCCGATCGGCACGATCTGGTCGTCGTCGCCATGGAGGACGAGCGTCGGCTTGTCGAAGCGCTTCAGATCTTCGTGGAAGTCGCTTTCCGAAAAGGCGCGGATGCTGTCGAGCAGACCTTTCAGGCCGCCGTTCAGGCCCTGCCGCACGAAATCGTCGCGGATCGCTTCGCTGATGACGGCGCCTTCGCGGTTATAGCCGTAGAAGGGGAGCGTCAGGTCCTTGAAAAACTGCGGGCGGTTGTCGAACGTGCCCTTGCGGATGCCGTCGAACACGTCGAGCGGCAGGCCGCCCGGGTTGGCTTCGGTCTTGAGCATCAGCGGGGGGACCGCACCGATCAGCGCGACCTTGGCGACACGATCCGTGCCGTGCCGGCCGATATAGCGGGTGACTTCGCCGCCGCCGGTCGAGTGGCCGACGAGGATGACATCTTTCAGGCCCAACTGTTCGATCAGTTCGCCGAGGTCGTCGGCATATTGATCCATAGTGTTGTTCTCCCAGACCTGGTCCGAGCGGCCATGGCTGCGGCGGTCGTGGGCGATGGTGCGAAAGCCCTGATTGGCGAAATACACCATCTGCGCGTCCCAGGCGTCGGCGCTCAGCGGCCAGCCGTGCGAAAAGATGATCGGCTGCCCGTCCTTCGGACCCCAGTCCTTGTAGAAGATGTGCGTGCCGTCCTTGGTGGTGATCGTGGTCATGTCGTGGTTCCTTTCACTTGGGTGGGGCGGAACCCTCCGTCCCTGTGCCTTCTATCTAGGCGAGGTTTCGCTTGCGCGACATTGGCGGAAACGACATTATGCGAGCCAAATCCGACAAACGAAAGTCACGCTATGCGGCACCTTCGCCAACATCCGCAGAATCCGGCACCCAAGATGCCCGAGGTCGGCCTGATGCTCTACCCCGACTGCCAGATGGGCATGGTCAGCGGCATCACCGACCTCTTCCACGTCGCCGGCCGCTTTGCCGCCGAGCATGAGCGCTTGGGCATCCGCGTCAGCCACTGGCGCCTCCAGGACACAGGCGGCTTTGCGCGCTGCTACGACAGCCATCCCGACGAACCCTGCACCACCGCCCCGACCTACCTCATCGCGCCGGGCAGCCTGCACAAGCTGCTAGAAGCCGACGAGGTCGTCCCCTACGCCCGCTGGCTGCTCGACCGCCATGCGCAGGGCACGACGCTCGCCTCCAACTGCGGCGGTGCTTTCGCTCTCGCCGCCACGGGCCTGCTCGCGGGACGCGCCGCGACGACACACTGGTTTTACGCCGACGAGTTCCGCGCGCGCTTCCCCGACGTGCGCATGGAATCGGACCGCATGCTGATCGACGACGGCGACATCATCACCGCCGGCGGCCTCATGGCCTGGACCGACCTCGGCCTGCGCATCGTCGAGCGGCTGCTCGGCCCGACGGTGATGATGGAGACCGCGCGCTTCTTCCTGATCGACCCCGGCGGCCGCGAGCAGAAGAACTACGCGAGCTTCGCCCCGCGCCTGACCCACGGCGACGAGGCAATCCTCAAGGCACAGCACTGGCTCCAGTCGAAAGAAGGCCGCATGGCGGGGGTCGCCGAACTGGCCGCCGAGGCGGGGCTTGAGGAACGCACCTTCCAGCGCCGCTTCAAGGCCGCGACGGGCATGACCCCGATCGAATATTCGCAGCATCTGCGCGTCGGCAAGGCGCGCGAACTGCTCGAGTTCACGCGCCGCACCGTCGACCAGATCGCGTGGGCGGTCGGATACGAGGATGCGGCGGCGTTCCGCCGCCTGTTCCACCGCATCACCGGCCTGTCGCCGAACGACTATCGCCAGCGATTCTCGACCGAATCACTGGCGAGCGTCGCCTAGAAGTTGAACTTGGCGCTCAGCCCGTAGGACGGGCTACGTCCCGGAAAGCGCACCGCGGTGTTCGCGTTCGTCGCCGCCGACATCCAGTAATAGGTGTCGGTGATATTCTTGCCCCACAGCGAGACCTCCCATTTGCCATCCTGCTGGTAGAGCGCGAGGCTGGCGTTGAGGATGCCATAGCCCTTGATCTGCAGCGGCGCGAAATCCTCGATCGTGCTGCCGGTCTTCGACTGGTAGCGGCCGTTGACGATCGCCCGGATGCCGAGGTCGTTCCCCACCGGCGTGTCGTAGGTGACCGTCGCCGCGCCCGAGAATTTCGGGCTGTAGGGGAAGGCGAAACCGTCGAAGTCGAACGGCGCCCCCGCGGCGTTGATCCCGACATAGCCCTGAAGCTCGGTCTTGAGCCACGTCCCCGCGAGCGTGACATTGAGGCTGTCGGTCGCCTGGATGCTGATATCGCCGTCGAGGCCATAGGCGCGCGACTTGGGGATATTATCGAGGCGGAGCAGCGTCGTGTAGATCGGATCGGCGAAATAGACCGCGAGCTGCTTGTCGCGATAATCATAATAGAAGGCCGCCAGATTGAGGTGCACCTTGCGGTCGGCGAGCCCGAGCTTGGTCCCGACTTCATAGGCGGTCAGTTCCTCCTGCTTCGCCGGGCGGTTCTGCGTCGCGATATTCGCGGCGTTGACCGGGGTCGATCCCGATTTATAGCCGCGGCTGACCGAAGCATAGACGAGCGTGTCGTCGGTCGGCTCCCACGTCAGCGCGCCGCGCCACGCGACATTGTCTTCCTTGAGGTTCGAGGTGACGATCCCGAAGGTCCCGGTGTCGACGTCGAAGGTGTTGCACTGATTCGCGCTGATCGGCGCGGTGAAGGCGCCATAGACCTGGAAGAAGAAGGCGCGGTTGAACAGGTTGACGTTGGGCAGCATCGATCCGTTGAAGTCGCGCGAGCAGCCCTGATAGTCCTGCCGGTCCTCGGTATAGCGCACCCCGGTGGTGAGCTTCAGCGTATCGGCGAGTTCCCAGTCGGCGCTCGCAAACAGGCTGAAGGTCTCGGTGTCGAAATCGGCGACGTCGCGATAGGTGCGGAACGAGGTTGCGACATCGGCGGCGGTGTAGCCGGGGCTGTTGAAGGGCGTGTTCAAAAGGCCGAGCTGGAGGATCAGCGCGCGGATCGCGCCGACATTGGCATTCTGCCCCAACAAGGTCTGGTTGGTGTCGCTAACGACATCCTTTGCATAATAGCCGCCGACGACCCATTCGGCGGGGCCGGTCGAACCCTGGAAGCGCATCTCCTGCGAGAAGCTCTCGATCTTGCCCTGCGCCCGCTGGATCAGGATCTCATAGGGCGCGCCGCTCCAGTCATAGGTCGCGTCGCGCTTCACACGGTTGTAGCCGGTCAACGAGATGAAGCTCAGATCGCTCGTCAGGTCGAACTGGATCAGGCCGCGCAGCCCGATGAAGTCGCTGTCCTCCTGCAGCGGCCCGTCGATCCCGGTGCCGCGCCCGATATTGGGGCCGCGCTGCGACAGCGGCGCCCAGTCGGCGCTGTTCGAATCCCATTTGGTGCCGTTCGCCGCGACATAGGCGGGAAGCCCCGGCGCGTTGAACAGGCTGAAGATGGTGCCGTTGGCGGGATCGGTGTTGGGGGTGAAACCCACCGCCTGCCCCGCCAGCGTGTCGGACTTGTTGATCCAGAAATTGCCGCCAAGTTCGATCTTCATGCCGTCGACCGGCTCGGCGGTGAGCGTCAGGCGGCCGCCATAGCGGTGCACTTCGCCAAGGCTCTCGTCGCGCGAGATGCTCTTCTGCCACCCGTCCCAGCTGTCCTCGGTGCGGAAGGCGGCGCGGATCGCGACCGCGTCGCCGAGCGGGATGTTGAGATGACCCTCGCTGTTCAGCGTCTTTTCGCTGCCGACATCGACCGCGACGCCGCCCGAAAATTCGCCGAACTTTGGCTTGGCTGTGATGAAATTGACCAGCCCGCCGGTGGTGTTGCGGCCGTAGAGGGTGCCCTGCGGGCCCTTCAAGACCTCGACGCGCTCGAGGTCGTAGACCGGGCCGCTGTTCATGAAGGGATAGGCGAGCGCGACCTCATCCTGATAGGTGCCGACGGTCGAGGTCGCCGACAGGTTGATCGTGTTGAAGCCGATCCCGCGCAGCGTGTAGATCGGAATGCCCTGGTAACCGCGCGACACGTTGAGGCTGGGCACCACCGCCTGCAGATCCTCGGTCGAGGTGACGCGCAGGTTTTCGAGCGTGTCGCCCGAAAAGGCCTGGATCGCGATGCCGACGTCGTTGATGCTCTCGGCGCGGCGCTGCGCGGTGACCACGATCACGCCATCGTCCGCCACCTCGGCCTCTGCTGCGGGAGGCGCATCCTGCGCCAGCGCCGGCTGGCTCGCCACCATCGCCGCCCATGCCACCCCGGCCAGACCCATTGCACGCACCGCAACCGCCATCGTCTCTCTCCCTGATCGAGCTTATTATCAGATATGATAATTATCAATCATGATAGATAATGCAACCGGCAATTGCATTTCGCGCGCAATGATGGTCTGTCGGCGGCAAGGAGCGATAATGGCCACCCGAAGTGACAAGGCGGAAAGCCGGACGCGCGGATCGATCCGCGATGCCCTGCTCGACGCGGCAAGCGCGCTGATGCGCGAACAGGACAAGATCGATATCGGGATCGTCGAGATCGCGGCACGCGCCGGGGTCAACCACGGCATGATCCGCTATTATTTCGGCGACAAGGAAGGCATGCTCGCCGCCCTGCTCGACCGCGACGTGCTACGCGCGATCGGCCAACTCGACGCGCTATTCCGCCTGCCCGTCACCCCGACCGAACGCATGCGCATCCATCTGGAGGGCATCGTTGATACCTACTACCGCATCCCTTACCTCAACCGGCTGATCCAATATATGGTCCGCGACGCCGAGCCCGAGCGCGTCCGCCACATCGGCGACGAGTTGCTCAAGAAAATCGCAGGGGCGCAGGCGCGGATGATCGAGGAAGGCATCGCCGCGGGCGAATTTCACCCGGTCGATCCAAAGCTTTTCTATTTCAACACGATCGGCGCCGCCGACGGCCTCTATTCGAACCGCCTGACTTTGCAGGTGGTGTTTCAAGGCAAACCCCACGCCGACGACGACCTCCACGCGCGCTATCGTCAACACACGGTCGAGACATTGCTAGCCGGCCTCGTCAAAAATTATCAGCCTTGATAATTGAGCTAACGCGCCGCATAAGCCGCGCATGAACCTCGAATATGACGACGACCAGCGGATGTTGCGCGACACGCTCGCGCGTTTCCTGTCGCAGCAATTGCCGTTCGAAACGCGCCGCGCGATGCGCAATCCGGCGGCGCAGCTCGCACTGTGGCGCGCGGCCGACAGCGGCATCGGTATCGGCGCGGCAGCACTGCCGGCCAGTGTCGGCGGCTTCGGCGGCGGGCGCGTCGCGGCGATGATCGTCGCCGAGGAACTCGGCGCGGCGCTCGCGGTCACCCCCTATATCGACTGCCATGTCCTGACCGGCGAATTGCTGCTGGCGCTCGGCGAGACGGCGCGCGCCGCCGTGATCGGGCGAGGCGAAGCACTGGTCGTCACCGCGATCGAGGAACCCGCAACGCGCGGCGATATCGGCGCGGTCGCGGCGCACGCAACGCCCGCCGACGATGGCTGGATGCTCACCGGACGCAAGGTCGCGGTCGCCTTTGCTGCCGAGGCCGATCATGTGGTCATCCCCGCGCGCGATGCCGAGCACAATCTGCGCCTCTTCCTCGTGCCCGCGGCATCGCTCGCGGACCGTCTCCAGCCTTATTGGACGATCGACGACACGCCCGCCGCCGACATCGACCTCGATGGGCTATGGATCGACAGCGCGGCCGAGATCGGGCGCGGGCAGGACGGCGAAGCGGCGCTGCAAGCTGCGGTCGACACGGCCATCGCCGCGCTTGCCGCCGAGGCCTCGGGCCTCGCGCGTGTCCTGCTCGACGACACCTTGCTCTATGCCAAGCAGCGAAAGCAGTTCGGCGCGACACTGTCGAGCTTCCAGGCCCTCCAGCACCGGATGGTCGATATGCTGATGCTGCGCGAATCGATCGCCGCCGCCGCGCTGCTTGCGGCGCTCAAGCCCGGCGATGCGCAGGCGACCGCCGCCGCCAAGGCGACGATCGGCGACGCGCTGCGCAAGATCGGGCAGGAAGCGGTGCAACTCCATGGCGCGATGGGCATGACCGAGGAACTGCGCGTCGGCCATTATTTCAAGCGCGCCACCGCGATCGAGCAAAGGCTGGGGACGGGCGATTTCCACGCTGCACGTTATGCGGCGGGGATGGTCTTATAATCCTCCCTGTGGCGAAGCCATGGGGAGGTGGCAGCCGAAGCGCTGACGGAGGGGCAAAAATGAGACGTTGCGAGCCCCTCCACCACTCGCTTCGCGAGAGTGCTGGGTCGTCCAGTCCCCCGGACTGGACTTGGATTGCCGGGGGCAATCCAACCCTGCACTCCCCATCGCTTCGCGACAGGGAGGATTATCCGATCACAACCCCAGCACCGCCTTTGCCAGGATATTCCGCTGAATCTCGTTCGACCCGGCATAGATCGATCCCGCGCGCTCGTTGAAATAGCGCAGCGGCGCGATCGCCTGCCACGGCTCGCCCGTCACATACCCATCGGCCGGCACGACATGCACCGGCACCTCGGCGCCCGGCATGCCCGCATGCGGCTGGAACGCCAGCCCCGCCGGCCCCGCAGCCTCACAGGCGAGTTCGGTGATATGCTGCGCCAGCTCGGTCGACATGATCTTGAGCATCGACGCCATAACCCCGACGCTCTCGCCCTGCCCCGCACCCGACAGCAGCTTGAGCTCGATCATCTCCAATATGTCGACCCGGATGCGCGCACGCGCCAGCTTCTGCGCAAAGACCTGGTCGCCTGCCATGGTCTCACCCGCCTGCCTCGCCAGCGAATCGACGCGCATCGCCAGCGCGGGGGCGTGCGCGGAGCCGCCGCGTTCGAATTCGAGCAGATATTTGGCGACGGTCCAGCCGCGATCGACCTCGCCGATCACGTTCGACCGCGCCGAGCGGGCGTCGTCGAAGAAGACCTCGGCCTGGATCTGCTCGCCCGAGATCATCGTCAGCGGGCGCACCGTCACCCCCGGCTGGTCCATCGGCACGAGCAGGAAGGTGATCCCCTGCTGCGGCCGCTCATGCTTCGACGTGCGGACGAGGCAGAAGATCCAGTTCGCCTCGCTCGCATGCGTCGTCCAGATCTTCGAGCCGTTGAGCAGGAAGTCGTCGCCGTCGGGCACCGCGCTCATCTGGAGCGACGCAAGGTCCGAGCCCGACCCCGGCTCCGAATAGCCCTGGCAGAAAAACACCTCGCCCGTCAGGATGCGCGGCAGGAAATAGGCCCTCTGCTCGTCGGTGCCGAAGGCCGCGATCACATGCGCGACCATGTGGATGCCCATCGGCGAAACCGACGGCGCCCCGGCGCGCGCGCGTTCGCGGGCGTAGAGATAATATTGCGCCGGGGTCCAGTCTCGCCCGCCATGTTCAGGCAGCCAGTGCGGCGCCGCCAGCCCCTCGGCGTGCAGCCGCGCCTGCCAGTCCATCGAGACATGATGGTCGGGATAGACGCTGGTCGCTCCCTCGGCCCCCGCGCGCAGCTCCGGCGTCAGCGCGTGTGCAAGAATGTCGCGCATCTCGGCCGCAAAGGCGGTTTCTTCGTCACTCCAGTCGAGGTTCATATCGCATCCATTGCAAGCTATTATCACATCTGATAACAACTTTGGCGAAGAGGTCAATTGTGATGGGACGCTAAGCCGATGAACCGCATGAGCAACACGCCGCCGGCGATGGCGATCGATTTCACCAAGCCGTTCGGCGAAGCCTCGCTGCTTGCGCCCGATTCGCTGCAATGGCGCATCTTCAAGAACCCGATCGCGATGGCGGTCGGCGGGGTCGCGGCGGTGCTGCTCGAATTCGCCGACGCGCGCATTCGCTCTGGGGTGTGGGACCATTCGATCTACAAGGTCGATCCGATCGGCCGCTCGCAGCGCACCGGCATGGCGGCGATGGTCGGAGTCTACGGCCCGGCCAGCGCCGCGCGCCGCGTCATCGGCGGGGTCAATCGCATGCACGCCAAGGTGTCGGGCGAGACGCCGAAGGGCGAGGCCTATACGGCGCTCGATCCCGAGCTTTTGAACTGGGTCTATGCCACGGCGCAATATGGTTTCCTCACCGCCTATCACCGCTTCGTGCGCCCGCTGTCGGCGGCCGAGCAGGCGCGCTTCTGGGCCGACGGCCAGCCCGTCGCCGAACTGTACGGCGTCACGCGCACGCCCAAGTCCGAAGCCGAATTCCTGGCGATGATGGAGCAATTGCTGCCGCGCTTCGAGCCGCACCCGATCAACAGCGAATTCCTCGACATGATCCGTTCGGGCCGCGCCGCGCCCTCGGTGCCGCGCTTCCTGCACAAGGCGCTCGCGCGCGCGGCGGTGTCGCTGCTCCCGCCCGTGGTGCGCGAGCGGCTCGAACTCGGCCCCGAGCACGACCTCGGCGCCCGCGACCGGATCATGGTCAAGGCGATGGGCAAGCTCGCCGACCGCCGCAAGGACCCGACCTCGCCCGCGTGGCAGGCCGCCTTGCGCCTCGGTCTTCCGGGCGATACCGCCTGGCGGTAGACGACGAGACAAGCGGGGCGGAATGAGCAAGGCACCAACTTACGTCACCGCGCCCGACGGCGTCCGCATCGCCGCCGACGTCGCCGGATCGGGGCCGCTCGTCCTCTTCGTCCACGGCTTTCCCGAACTGCGCCAGTCGTGGCAGCGCCTCACTGCGGCGTCTGTCGCGGCGGGTTATCGCACCGCGGCGATCGACGTGCGCGGCTATGCGACAGCGACCGGCCCGAAGCGGTCGAGGCCTATCGCATTGAGGCGATCGTCGCCGATCTCGCCGCGGTCGCCGATGCGCTCGCGCCCGGCGAACGCGTAACACTGGTCGGCCACGATTGGGGCGCCTCGATCGTCTGGAATGCGATCATGGCGCGCCCCGACCGCTTCGGCGCGGTCGCCGCGCTGTCGATCCCTTGGCTCGGCCGCGCCGCCGCGCCCTTCGATGCGATGTTCAAGCGCCGCTTTACCGACAAGGGGCGCTTTTTTTACCAGGCCTATTTCCAGGAACCCGGCGTCGCCGAGGCCGAGTTGGAGGCCGACCCCGCGCGCTTTCTCCACGCCTTTTACCACAGCATCTCGGGCGATGCCGCGCCGGGCGACTGGCCGAACGACAAGCCGCACGGCGCGCAGCTTCTCGACGGCATAAGCTTTCCCGACACGCTCCCCGGCTGGCTCGACCCCAGCTATTTCGCCCATGCTGCCGCAACTTTCGAACGCACCGGTTTCGCGGGCGCGCTCAATCGCTATCGCAACCACGGCCGCGATTTCGAGTGGGCCGGTCATTTCGACCCGGTCATCCGCCGCCCCGCGCTGTTCATCGGCGGCAGCAGCGACCCCGCGCTGGTGCTCGGCACCGCCGACCCGGTCCCGCTGATGCGTGCGGTCGTCCCCGATCTCGAGGCGCATATGCTCGAAGGCTGCGGCCACTGGACTCAGGCCGAGCGTGCCGCCGAGGTCGAGGCCTTGCTCATTCCCTGGCTCCGGCGCACCATCGCCGCCTGACCCACGACAGGAGACATCAGCATGGCGCATGGCAGCGCGATCATCGGCAAGGACCGCTATCGCACCGAGATCGACGTCGGCGGCCACAAGCTGGTGTCGGACGAACCGCCCGCGCTCGGCGGCGGCGCGGTCGGCCCCGCGCCCTACGACCTGCTGCTCGCCAGCCTCGGCGCCTGCACCGCGATCACGCTGCGCATGTACGCCGACCGCAAGCTATGGCCGCTCGAATCGGTCGAGGTGGGTCTCCGCCTCTCGGGCCAGCATCCCGACCGCCGCATCGACCGTACGCTCAAGATCGCCGGTCTCGATGCCGAACAATCGGCGCGCCTCGCCGACATCGCCGAGCGCACCCCGGTCACGCTGACGCTGAAGGGCGGGCTGCCGATCGATACCAAGCTGGTCTGAGCGTCAGATGCTCCGCCCCGCCGCCGCCCAATAGGGATCGCGCAGCAGCCGCTTGCGGATCTTCCCCGTTTCCTCGCGCGGCAGCGCGTCGGTGAGTTCGATATGCCGCGGCACCTTGTACGATGCGATCCGGCTGCGCAGCGCCGCGCCGATGCCCTCCGCCGTCAGCACCGCGCCCGCCACCGGCTCGACAACCGCAAGCAGTGATTCGCCGTTGATGTCGTCGGGAATGCCGAACACCGCACAGTCGGCGACGCCGTCAACCGTCTGCAGCGCCGCCTCGATCTCGGCGGGGTAGATGTTGACGCCCCCCGAGATCACGAGGTCACGCTTGCGGTCGCAGAGGAACAGCCGCCCGTCGGCGTCGAGATAGCCGAGGTCGCCCGACGCGAGGTAGCCGCCGCGGTCGAGCGCGGCGCGGTCGGCCTCGCGCCCCAGATAGGTGAAATCGGGGTAGCCCGGATTGCGCGACTGCACCTCGCCGACCTCGCCGACCGGCACCGCGTCGCCCGCCTCGTCGACGATGCGAATCTCGACCCCGGGGATCGCCTGACCCACCGTACCCGGACAGGCTGACCACTCGCCGCTCGACACATGGGTGATCGGCCCCGCCTCGGTCGAGCCATAATATTCCTCGATCACCGGCCCCAGCCAGCCGATCATCCGCGCCTTGACGTCGGGCCCGCACGGCCCGCCCGCGTGCAGCACGAATTGCAGCGACGAGAGGTCGTGCGCACGGCGCTGGTCCTCGCTCAGCGCGAGCAGCCGGCTGAACATCGCGGGCACGGCATAGAGATGTGTGATCCGGTGCGTCTCGATATCGGCGAGCAGGCGCAGCGGGTCGAAGCGCGGCGGCAGCACGAGCAGGTCGGCAAGCGCCGCGGCGCGGTGCGCGAACAGGTTCGGCGCGGTGTGATAGAGCGGCGCGGGCACCATCACCCGCGCCCCGGCGCCAATGCCATAGATAAGCGACCGCATCGCCTCGCTCGCCGCGACCTGGTCTGGCTGCGGCGGCCGGCGTTTCACCCCCTTGGGATGGCCGCTGGTACCCGAGGTATAGATCAGTGATTCGGCCACCGGCGGCGACGGCAGGGTCCAGGGCTCAGCCGCGGCGAGCACGGCATCCCAATCTTCGCCCGTCCCCGCCACCGGCGCCAGCCGATAGGCGGCGGCAATCGCCGGCGGCACCGGCACGCCAATCGCCGGGCAGGGCAAGGCATCGGCGACGCGCGCGAGCAGGTCGGCGTGCGCAACCAGCAGCCGCGCCCCGCAATCGGCGACGACATAGAGGATTTCCTCGGCCGAAAAATGCCAGTTCACCGGCACGCAATAGGCGCCGAGCCGCCGGCACGCGAGGCTCGCCTCGATGAAGGCGATGTCGTTGCGCAGCAGGATCGCGACGCAGTCGCCTGCTCCGACCCCGCGCGCCGCGAGCGCGCCCGCAGCGCGGTCGACCCGCTCGCTGAGCGCTGCGCCGTCGATGGCCCGGTCGTCGGTGATGATCTGCACTGGTCGCTCCCTCCCGCAATCGCACGCCGCATCAGCGATGCGGCGTGCGACCATGCGACAAGCGGCCTCGAGCCACAATAGTTAGATTGCTAATTATTTTGCGGCACCGCGCAGGATCAGGCCTTGCCGACCGCGACCCGGCACGGGCCATCTTCGACCTCGACAATCGCGGTGTCGATCCCGATGAAGCGGCGGATCAGCTCAATCGCGGTCCGCGAATGCTGGCTGATCTTGACCGTCGTGAACACCCCGCCGCCCGCCATCGCAAAGGGCAGCAGCAGCTGGTCCTGCAGATAGGGTCCGGCAAAGGCACCCGATCCGACATAGCCCGCCGCACGCCGCGACGCGGTCTGTGCGAGCCGCTCTGCAGGCACGCCGAGCTTGCCGAAACCCGACATCACCTCGGTGACATGCTCGAAGGCGGTTTCGATCAGCAGCGCATTGCCCGGGCCGAACTCGGCGGGAAGCTGGCGCGTAGCAAAGGCTTCGGCAGGCCAGTCCGCCAGTATCTTGCGCGCCGTCTTGAGCTCGCGCTCGGCGACATCGAACGGGATGCCCGCGACCAGCGCCGTCACCGAACGCCCGTATGCTTCGCCGCGCTCGATACACTCGATCGCGCGCAGCGGGGCGGGCGCGATATCGATCTCGATCCGCCCGCCGCCGCGCGGGAAAAAGCCGTGGCGAATCAGCCGCGCCTGCACCGTCGGTCCCATGCGATTGATGATCGGCAGCAGCGTGCGTTCGGTGAATTCGAACGGCGGCGCCGCCATCGCGTGCGTGCCGCCCTCGATCACGATACGCGACGGGCCATCGGCCATCATCAGCGGCACGAGGATCGCCTGAAGGACGAGCCCGGTGCTGCCCGCGGTGCCGACCGCGAAATGATAGTCGCCCGGCGTCACACGCCCGGGACGGAAGCTGATGCTGTTCGACCCGACCGCCAGCCCCGAGCATTCGGCGCCGCCGATCACGCATGCGGCCTCGATCGCGGTCACATGCTGGCGCATGAGCCCCGGCTTCTCCCGCCCGCCGCGGATATTCTCGATCGTGAAGGGCGTGCCGGTGAGCAGCGCGAGCGCACACGCATAGCGCAGCACCTGCCCCCCGCCTTCGCCTTCCGATCCGTCGATGATGATCATTGTTATTCTTCTACCAAATCCAGAAACAGCGCATTCGCTTGCGCCGCGAATGCTTCGCTTGGCGGCCGAGCGGGGACCTCGTCGGCGCGCGTCAATTCGTCGGCGATCAGCGCGTCGATTTCGGATACGCGCGCGATCGGTCCCGCCTCGCGCGTGTCCGCCTTCATCGCCACCAGCCGCTCGATTTCCTCGGTGGCCGATCGCGGCAAGTCCGCCTCGGCCATCAATTGCTGCAATTGCATCGGCGGCCGGCGCGACGGATCGCGCCGCAGCACGCGGATCGCGAGCGCCGGGCGCAGCGCATAGAAATAGCGCTTCACCGCGACCTCATGCGCATCCTGCATCCAGCGCGCGATCGCCGTCCGGCCGAGCTTGGCATAGTGCAGCGCAAAGCCGTTGGGATCGAAATGGCGATCCTTGAGCTCGGCCATCCGCGCGATCACCGGGTGGGGGTCGCGATAGCGGATCGGTGATTCGATCCATTCGGACAGCACCGAATTGTTGCGCAGCATCAGCCCGAGCGCCTTGCGGACATCCCAACCGTTGAGGTCGATCTCGTCGACGATCTCCCGCTCGATCACGTCGCGCACCGGGCTGAGCGCCAGATAGTCGCGACGCAGCCGGACGTAGAGAAAGCGCACGTCATAATCGCTGTCGGGCGAGGGAAAGCCCCAGGCGCGCGACCCCGATTCGATCGCGAGCAAAAGCCGCACGTCATCCTCCGCCTCGACGGCAGCCAGGCGGGTTTCGATTTCACGGCGGATAGCGGGTGCGATGGTCATCACTTTTCTTCTGGTTTCCATTGGATGTCAGGCTCATGCACTTCAACATGCGGCACCGCGTCGAAAATTGACTCGAACGACGCAAATCGCTGGCCGCAGCCACAATGCAGCACGGGATCGTAATGTTCTTCGGGCAACGGTTCATCGAGGGCCCGATCGTCAAGCACCGCACCCGTCACGATGGCATCTGGATGCAGCCAGAACGCCGTGACGTGGCGCGCATCGGGCGGGTATATGTAACCGCGCGGCGACTTTCGTTCGCACTGGAACTCATAAGCCAGAACAACAGGCCAATCTCCAGCGCCAAGGATCCTGCTCTCGGCATCTTCGCAAAGCACGCGCAAAACAGGCCGGGAAAGCCCGGCTCCGCATCGCTTGCAGGTCATTATGTGCATGCCTTCCCCCGACGGCGGCGTGAAGGGGATCACCCCTTCACGCACACCACCTGCTTCAGCGTATGGACGATCTCGACGAGGTCGGCCTGCGCCGCCATCACCGCCTCGATCGGCTTGTACGCCTTCGGCGTCTCGTCGATGACGCCTTCGTCCTTGCGGCATTCGACGCCCGCGGTGTCGGCGATATGCTCGTCGAGCGTGACGAGTTTTTTCGCCGCGGTGCGACTCATGACGCGGCCCGCGCCATGGCTGCAGCTATCGAAGCTTTCCGGGTTACCCAGCCCGCGCACGATGAACGATTTCGCGCCCATCGAACCCGGGATGATTCCCATCGTGCCTTTCGCCGCGCGCACCGCCCCCTTGCGGGTCACGAGCACATTCTCGCCGAAATGGTTCTCGCGCGTCACATAATTGTGATGGCAGTTCACCGCTTCGGCCTCGGCCTCGAAGGGCTTGGCGATCTGGAACCGGAGCGCGGCGATGACATTCGCCATCATCATGCGCCGGTTCAGCGCCGCAAAGTCCTGCGCCCAGCCGACCGCCTCGACATAATCGTCGAAATGATCGGTCCCTTCCGGGAAGTACGCCAGATCTTCGTCGGGCAGGTTGATGAACCATTTGCGCATGTCCTTCTTCGCCAGTTCGATGAAGTAGGTGCCGATCGCGTTGCCGACGCCGCGCGATCCCGAATGCAGCATCACCCACACCCGCGCCTCGGTATCGAGGCACAGCTCGATGAAATGGTTTCCCGTCCCGAGCGTCCCCAGATGCGTGAGGTTGTTGGTGTTCTTCAGGCGCGGGTGCTTGGCGACGATGCGCCCGAACCGCTCGGCGAGCGTCGCCCAGGCGTCGACGATCGCCGCCGGAGGATCGCCCCACGACCCGCTGTCGCGCTTGCCGCGTCCGACCGAGCGGCCGTGCGGGACCGCCGCTTCGATCGCGCTGCGAATGCCCTCGAGGTTGTCGGGCAGGTCGTGTGCCATCAGCGTGGTGCGCGCGGCCATCATGCCGCAGCCGATGTCGACCCCGACCGCTGCCGGGATCACCGCGCCCTTGGTCGGGATCACCGATCCGACGGTGGCGCCGATGCCGACATGGACGTCGGGCATCGCCGCGACATGCTTGAACACGAACGGCATCCTCGCCGCCTTGCGAAGCTGGTCGCGCGCCATGTCCTCGACGGGCACGCCGCGGGTCCACATCTTGACCGGGCGTCCGCCCTCGACATTCAGCACTTCATAGGTCGTCTGGGTCATGGCTGACCTCCTTCTTCTTCATCTTCATGGTGCCGGCGACGAGGCGTGGCGAGACATTTTTCCTGAGCTACTCCGGCAAGCCGGGGGCGGACTTGAACCGCCGACCTCCCACCCCTTGGGATGGACGCTCTGACCCTGTAGTCCCGCCGGCATTCGCCGACTTGTTATCGGTGCTGGCGACGAAGTTATGGTGAGACATTCGACCTGCGTCCTCGACCGCTAGACGACGCGTCAGTCCGCTTTCGCGGTGCTGACCCGACCGGATTCGAACCGGCGTTTCAGGTGCCCTGATGTAGTCCCACCGGCATTCGCCAGCGTGAAAGGGGTGCCGGCGGCGAGGATTTGGACGAGACATTGCCCCGCATGGGGCTCCGTTGGAAGGTGTAGTCCCGTCCGGCATCCGCCGGCCGACAAGGATCTCGCAGCGACGAGAGATGGTGAGACGCGGCCCTTAAGCTACATGGCAAGGCGGGATTCGAACCCGCATCTCCCCGGTCCCTTTTGGGGAGCCGGGGCGCTTTACTCGTCGGGCCTTCATGGTGCCGATGTAGTCCCACCGGCATTCGCTGCGATACCCTGTCAAAATTCAAGCCGGGTCACGGCGACGAGAATCAGAAAAGACACACCCGAAGGCTGATGCTCTCCCACTGAGCTACGGGCCATAGGAAGACCCGGCGGGATTCGAACCCGCGACCGTCTGTAGTCCTTCCCGGCATTCGCCGTAATGGTCATGATGGGTCGTGGCGACGAGTATCGACAAGACATTTTCGCCAGACGGGAATCGAACCCGCTCGCAAGGATCCCTCCCCGCGCATCCCCAATGGATCAAGCGCCTTGGAATGTAGTCCTGCCTGCATTCGCCACGACCCTTTCAAACCTCCGTTTCGTTGACGATCTGGACCCAGTCGCGCGTTTCGCCGGAAGCGAAGCGCGCCATCGCGTCGAAGACCGCGTCGGTGAAGCCACCGACATTCATGATGTCCTGGCGATCCTTCGCCTGCGTGGTGCCATAGGGCTGGATGTCGATGCAGATCAGCTTCGCGCCCGGGTTTCGGGCCTTCAGTCTGTTCCACTCGTTCATCGTCGCCGTGGCGCCGCGCCGGGTCGGATCGATCCAGCTTTCATTGTCCGAGACGATCACCACCGTATCGACGCTTGCGCGCTCGGCGTTCAGCCGGGCGAGCGGAGCCGACACATTGGTGCCGCCGCCGCCGATCGCCGCCAGCCGTGCCGCGTTGACCGCGACCCGCGCCTTGGGATCGAGCGCCATGCCGACCACGTCGACATCGAAGGGCATTACCCGCGCCTGGCGGTTGGTGCGCAGCACCGCCGCCGCGACCAGCGCCGCGATGTCGATGCAGCGAACCGCCGAGGTCGCACCCTTGCGCTGGCCGGTCGCCGCCCAGCTCATCGAGCCCGAGACGTCCGGACAGACCACGACATGGCCCGCGAGGACCGGAACCGTCGCGAGCGACAGTTCGAGTGCCTCTTCGAGCGCCGCGTGCACGCGAAGCGGAACCGCATCGCCGATCTGATCGAGCGCGACCATCAGCTGATACGGTGCCGGGCGAACCCGCGCGATCGTATCGGCATCCGACAGCCGCGCCGCGACCTTGTCGGTCGTCCCCTTCACGTCGAACGCGCCGTTGCGCGCCAGCGTGTTGAGGTTCATGCGCAGCGCCTGCCAGCCCATGCGGCCCGCAAGCTCGGCCCATTGCTCCGCGGTCAGCGGAAAGGCGGTCAGCCATTCGAACGGCACCGGGGGCAACGACCCTTTGGGATCGCGCTTCCAGGCTTCGAACGCCGCGATTTCCGCCGGCAGCGCCGCGACATCATAGGGCTTGCCGATCAGCCAGCCGTAAAAGGCGCGGCGTTCGGCCGAGGCCGGTGCCGGGTGGACCATGCGGACGATATCCGCGAGGCTGGGATCATTGCCCGTCGCCGCGGCCATCAGCTGCGGCATCGAGGCCTTCTCCAGCCATTCGCGCACCATCCGCTTCGGACGCGAGCCGAGCGAACGCCGGCCGACCTGGCCCGATCGCATGATCTGCACGAAGTTGCGCAGCATGCGGCCGTTGTCGATCACGCGGCCGAAAACCGGGACCGCGAGGTCGGGGTCGGCGACGGTCAGGTAAGCGGCGAGCAGCGCCGGCATATCCTTCATCGCACCCGCCTTGCGCGCATAGACCGCGGCCTTGGCGACGAAATCGGGCGACACCGCCTGCGCTGCCGCCAGAACGTCGGCGAGCTGCGCGTCGGCGCCCGAATAGAAGCCGTCCGACAGCGTGCCGGTCGCGGCAAGCTGCGCGAGCCTGGCTTCGGGGCCATAGGCATAGGCCGCGCCGCCGGCGTCGTTCACCGTGTCGGTGCGCGGCAGGAAGCGCGACAGCGCCGCCGAAAAAAGGGTCTTGTTGGCCATCGTCCAACTCCTTCGAAAATCTCTCGGGAGCTTGGGGGCGGCCGGCCCATTCCGGCCGCCCCTTGCTCCGCTGCTGCCGGGGACGTGAACCCGACGCCAACAGAACTGCACGAGGCGTGCCAATTGGATGGCGAGCATCCAAAATTCAGGTAACTTATTGTTTTTAATCAATAGAAAAAATCGCCGACCCGAAACGAATGATCGCGCATAATCGGGAATACGATCATCTTGTATCGTGATTTATATCACAGTATAAATCAAATCATGAAGCCCGTCACCGTCATCGGATTCCTCGGCTCGACTCTCGACGCCGCCAAATTCGGCCCGTCGCGCTGGAACAAGTGGCGCCCGACAGTGAGCATCTGCATGCAGGAGGATCTGCGCGTCGATCGCTTCATCCTGCTCCACGGCAGCCATCATCGCCGCCTCGCCGAATTCGTCATGGACGATATCCGCGACGTCTCGCCCGAGACCGAGGTCGTGCAGCAACTGCTCGACTTCGACGACCCCTGGGATTTCGAAGAAGTTTACGGCAAGCTGCTCGATTTCGCGCGCGACTTTCCTTTCGACCCCGATGCGCAGGATTATCTGGTCCACATCACGACCGGCACCCATGTCGCACAGATCTGCCTCTTTCTGCTCACCGAGGCGCGCTATCTGCCCGGCCGGCTGCTCCAGACCCAGCCGCAGCGCGGCGCGCCGCAGCCGATCGGGACGTGGAACGTCATCGACCTCGACCTGTCGCGCTATGATTCGATAGCGACCCGCTTTGCCGAGGCGAGCGCCGAGAGCGCGAATTTCCTGAAAAGCGGGATCGAGACGCGCAATCCCGCTTTCAACCGGATGATCGAGGAGATCGAGCAGGTCGCGGTGCGCAGCCGCGCGCCGATCCTGCTGATGGGGCCGACCGGCGCGGGAAAGAGCCAGCTCGCCCGCAAGATCTACGAGCTCAAGAAGCTGCGCCACCAGATCAGCGGACCGTTCGTCGAGGTCAATTGCGCGACCTTGAAGGGCGACAGCGCGATGTCGGCGCTGTTCGGCCACCGCAAAGGCGCCTTCACCGGCGCTGCGCAGGACCGTCCGGGGCTGCTCAAGAGCGCCGACAAGGGGTTGCTCTTCCTCGACGAAATCGGCGAACTCGGCCTCGACGAACAGGCGATGATCCTGCGCGCGATCGAGGAAGGCCGCTTCCTCCCAGTCGGCGCCGACAGCGAGGCGAAGAGCGATTTCCAACTGATCGCAGGGACTAACCGCGACCTCGTGGGCGAGGTCGCGACGGGGCGCTTTCGCGACGATCTGTTCGCTCGTCTCAACCTGTGGACCTTTTCGCTGCCCGGGCTCGCCGCGCGGCGCGAGGACATCGCCCCCAACCTCGACTATGAACTCGAACGCTTCGCCGAGCGCGAGGGCGCGCGGGTCACCTTCAACAAGGAAGCGCGCGACCGCTACCTCGGTTTCGCCGAAAGCACGACAGCGAAATGGCAGGGCAATTTTCGCGACCTCGCCGCCAGCGTCACCCGCATGGCGACGCTGAGCGCCACCGGGCGGATCGACAGCGACGCGGTGGGACTCGAAATCGCGCGGCTGCACGCGACGTGGAGCGGCGAGCCGTCGCCCGGCGACGGCCTCGATGCGATCCTCGGCCCCGACCGGCTCGCCGCGATCGACCCCTTCGACCGTGTCCAGCTCGCCTTCGTCATCGAGGCGTGCCGCGGCGCGGCATCGTTGTCCGACGCGGGGCGTAGCCTGTTCGCGGCCTCGCGCTCCGTGCGCAAGAGCACCAACGACGCCGACCGCCTCCGCAAATATCTCGCGCGCTTCGAGCTCAACTGGTCTTCTATTCGCGCCTGACCAATTGGTCGCGACCGGCGGAGGCCGCCGGTAGCCGCGATCAGTTGCGGCCGCCAACCAGTCCGCGCGCGATCACCTGCGCCTGGATCTCGGCTGCACCTTCGAAGATGTTGAGGATGCGGGCGTCGCACAGCACCCGGCTGATCTCATATTCCATCGCATAGCCGTTGCCGCCGTGGATCTGCAGGCTGGCGTCGGCGTTCGACCAGGCCGCGCGCGCGCCGAGCAGCTTGGCCATGCCCGCCTCGATGTCGCAGCGCTTGCCGCCGTCCTTGGCACGCGCCGCGGCGTAGGAGAGTTCGCGCGCGGTGACGAAATCGACGAGGCTCATCGCGAGCTTGTCCGACACGCGCGGGAAATGGATGATCGCCTTGCCGAACTGCTTGCGCGTCACCGCATAGTCGAGCCCGAGTTCGAGCGCGCGGCGCGCGACCCCGACGGCGCGCGCGGCGGTCTGGATGCGCGCGCCTTCGAAGGTGCGCATCAGCTGCTTGAACCCTTGCCCCTCCTCGCCGCCGAGCAGCGCATCGGCGGGCGCGTGCATCGCATCGAACTGGAGCGCATATTCGCGCATCCCGCGATAGCCGAGCACCTCGATCTCGCTGCCGCTCATGCCCTCTGCGGGGAAGGGGGCGTCCTCGCTGCCGCGCGGCTTCGGGACAAGCAGCATGGAAAGGCCCGCATAGCCCTTCGCATCGGGGACGGTGCGCGCGAGCAGGGTCATCAGGTCGGATCGTGCGGCGTGGGTGATCCAGGTCTTGGCGCCGTCGATGACCCAATGATCGCCGTCGCGGCGCGCCCGCGTTTGCAGCGAGCCGAGGTCGGAGCCGACATCGGGTTCGGTGAACACCGCGGTCGGCAATATCTCGCCGCTCGCGATCCGCGGCAGCCAGTCGGCCTTTTGCGCGTCGGTGCCGCCGAGCACGATCAGTTCGCCCGCGATCTCCGACCGCGTGCCGAGCGACCCGGTGCCGATCCAGCCGCGCGACAATTCCTCGGTGACGATGCACATGACCAGCTTGCCGAGGCCGAGCCCGCCAAATTCTTCGGGAATGCAGACACCGAAGGTGCCGAGATCGGCCATCGCCGCCACCGTCTTATCGGGGATCAGCGCATTGGCGAGATGCCAGCCATGCGCGTGCGGAACGATCTCGGCGTCGGTGAAGCGCCGATATTGATCGCGGATCGCGTCGAGATCGGCTTCATGCAGCGTTTCGCTCGGCCATTGCCCGGCGGCGAGCAGCGCCGCGAGTTCGGCGCGCGCCGTCGCCTGGTCGGCGTCGAGCAGCGCCGCGCAATCCGCCGCCAGCTTCGCAGCCGCTTTCACCAATCCCAGGTCAGCCGGGCGGAAAATCTCATTCTGCCCCATCGGCAGCCCGCCGACGAGCTGGCCGATTCCTTCGGCAAAGGCGATTTCGGTGACCAGCGCGTCGACGCGCTGTCCGCTGCTCGCTTCGTGCCACGCCAACGTCGCTTCCAGTGCCGCGACGGTTGTTGCGACCCAGGCAAAGCCATGCGCGGCGCGCTGCTCGCGGTCGATGGACATGGTCTCCAGCCGCGCCGCCAGCGCCGCCAGCGCCGCAGCGCGATAGCTTTGCGCCGCTTGGAGGGCACGATCGAACTGGTCCATGATCAACGCGCCTCATCCGCGCGCGGCGCATGACCTCGCCAGGCCGGGGCCGACAGGATCACGCCGCCGCCGAGAATTCGCGCAACATATGTTTGGCGATCTGGAGCTGCAATATCTGGGTCGTGCCTTCATAGATGCGATAGATGCGCGCATCGCGGAAGAATCGCTCGGCATCATATTCGGCCAGATAACCCGCACCGCCATAGACCTGCACACAGGCATCGACGACGCGCCCGCACATCTCGGAGGCGAACACCTTGAACGCCGCCGCCTTGCGAAGGACATTCTCGCCCGCATCGGCGCGGCGCGTAACATCCTCCATCATGCACTCGGCGGCGTAGATATCGATCTCGCTCTCCGCCAGCATCTGCTGGATCAGCTGGAAATTGGCGATCGGTTCGCCGAACGCCTTGCGCTCGGTCGCGTAGCGCAGCGCGCTGTCGAGCGCGCGGCGGGCATAGGCGGTAGCCGCAGCGCCGACCGACATGCGGCCATTGTCGAGGCTCATCATCGCATAAGCGAAGCCCTTGCCAAGTTCCCCGCCAAGCAGCGCCTCGCCCCCGACGCGGACATCCTCCATGATGATGTCCGCGATATGGCTGCCCGACTGCCCCATCTTCTTGTCCGACTTGCCGATCGAAACGCCGGGTGCATCCAGGGGAACGATAAAGGCGGAAACATGGGCGTTCTTCGGCAGATTCTCCTTGCTGGTCCGCGCCATGATCAGGCCGATCTTCGCGAAAGGGGCATTGGTGATATATCTTTTGGTGCCGTTCAGGACCCAGCCGTTGTCGGTCGCGACGGCAGTCGTCTGAAGCCCCGCCGAATCGGACCCCGAACCCGGCTCGGTCAGCCCGAATGCGGCAATATCGCCCGATGCGACGCGCGGCAGCCATTCGGCCTTTTGCGCCTCGGTCCCGCCATTCTTGAGCGCCGAGGCGAACATGCCGATGTTGATCGAGATGATCGAGCGAAAGGCCGGCATGGCCTGGCTGATCCTATGGATCGTCCTGATATATTGGCTGACGTTCATTCCGGCGCCGCCAAATTCTTCGGGGATCGTCAGGCCGAAAAGACCCATATCGCGCAATTCGGCCAAAATTTCGTCGGGGATCCGGTCGGTCTCGACGATCTCGCGTTCAGCCGGGATCAGCCGCTCCTTCACATAGCGTTCGAGCTGCTCGATGAACTGGTCGAAGACTTCGGCGTCCATTCCGGCATTGATCATAGCGGCTTCTCCGAACTTGATAGCCAAAGGAAGATACCGGGATCGGCAACAGAATGGCCGCAACGCGTCCGCCTGCCCCCAATTCCGACTCATGATCACGGCCGATACCTACCGGCCTGCCGCATTTCAATATTGGGAATATCGTTTTCACATTTGTGAAATACGGTTCCGCTTGGCGGACAGCAGCCCGTTTCCAGCCCCTTTTCGGAAACCGCCGAACACGGCCAGCCCGGCGATGCGGGAGCAAATGCCGCAAAGAGCCGGGCACCCGAAGCTCGCCCAGCTGAGTGGAGAATAGCGGGATATTGTGAGGTAAACTCCTAGGCGCGAGGCCACGTCATGGGTGGACCTTTGCGCGCTGCCCTAGCCGGAGGTGGCGCTGTCGCAGCAGCCCGTCATACTTCATTCGTCGTGGCCGCCACCTAGCCCAGCCTTCAAGTATTAAATCTTGCTGCCGCGATGACAGATCGTGAACTCAGCTCATCCGATTGCTACATTCGCGCTCTTGACTCACACTGGCTGTAGCGGCGATTTGTTGTGCATACACGGGGGGTACAACTTTGGGCGATTTAATCGACACAGCAGCATCAATTTTGATTCATACCGAGAGAAAAATTGATAGTATTTCTAAAAACATAGCAAATATTTCGACCCCAGGATTTAAGAGAAATATCGATATTTCTCACATATCCGAAGATTCGAATCGATCATATTTATTTCGCCCTTCGCAGGCGTTTGTCGTGGATTCTTCTACTGGCACATTGAAACAAACCGGAAATCCGCTCGATATTTCTATCGTGGGACACGGTCATTTTCTCGTTCGCCATTACGATCAGTATTTCTTCACCCGCGCGGGTCAATTCTCAAAAGGCCCGGACGGCAGCTTGCGCGATGCGAACGCCATGGTGCTGCAAGTCGCCGGCGGCGGCGATGCCATAATGGAAAGCGACGACATCAAGATATTGAGTGACGGCACGATGCTTGACAGCGGAGCGCCGGTCGGCGCGATCGGTGTGTTCACGTCCCCGCAGGGCACGAGCGAGCTTTCGCTCGGTGGCCTCATGCCGGCGAGTAACGAACCCGTCGCCGCCGAAGAAGGCGATTTCGAGATTCGGCAGGGCATGCTCGAGTCGTCCAATGTCGTGCTTAGCGACGAGATGGTCGCAATGATGGCAAATGTCCGCCAAGCCGAGGGTGCCGCCCAGCTCGTGCGGTATTATGATCAACTTATTGGGCAAGCGATCACCACCTTTGCGAGGGCAGGCCGATGAACGGGGCAATGGATATCGGCGCCGTGGCCCTTCGGGCTCAGCAGCGCGCACTCGACACGATCGCCAACAACGTCGCCAATGTAAATACTCCGACATACAAACGGGTCGACGGCGATTTTACCGAGGTCATGGCACGGCAGATGCAGCCGATGAGTCAGACGGCCTTGCTCGCTTCTCAGGACCATCTCCTCACCGGCGGCGTGCGATTTGCGCCGCGCGAGATGATTTTTCATCAGGGCGATATCCGCGTCACCGGCAATCGTCTCGATCTTGCGATTGAGGGCGCGGGCTTCATCGAACTGATGGGTCCGGACGGCCAGCTTCTGCTTTGGCGAGGCGGGACGCTCAAGGTGCTCGATGACGGGCTGCTAGCCAGCGACAGCGGCCATGCGCTGCGCGCGAATATTACCATTCCCGACGATGCGACCAACCTGGAAATCATGGCGGACGGCACGATCAAGGCCGACCTGCCCGAGAGCCAAGGGGTCGAACTCGGCCAACTCTCGCTGGTTCGCGTCGCAAGCGAAAATGATATCGATCGCCTCGACCGCAGCCTCTATCGTCCGGCCGAAGGTGCGAGGTTGATCGATGCCGCACCGGGAGAGGATGGCGCAGGATTATTCGCGCAGGGCCGGATCGAGAGTTCGAACGTCGATCTCAGCGAAGAGATGGTCGACCTGCTGACCGTCCAGCGGGCTTTTGCGGCGAGTGCCCAGATCATTCAGGCCGCGGATCAACTGGCGGGCATCACAAATAGCCTGAAAAGGTAATTTGTCCATGATGTGGCTTCTATGGCTGCAGGCCGCAGCCCTGCCTGTGGCTGACGCTGTTCCGGGGGAGGAAGTCCTCGTGGTTCGCGGCGACTATCTCTTGCTGCGCCACCTGGTTGCGACCGAAACGCTGCCCGCGAGCACGTCCGGTGACCTGCGGCTGCTTCGCGTACCCGGCGGCGCCCGGACCATCCTGCTGACCGAGACCGATCAGCGAGAGCTCATTCGCCGACGCTTGCCGAACGTAAAACTTGCCCCGCAACAGCCCCGCACACTGCGCATCGACTTCGAGCGTGCCATGGGCGCTACGTCGCGCACCTGCTTCGAGCTCAACCAGCCCGTCGCAGCGGGCGAACCGATCGACGCTGGGGGTGCAACCCCCATAGCATGCGACGCTAGCAGGCAACGGGTACGCCTCTCTTATGATCTGGCGTCACGCGCGCCCGTGTCGGCGGTCGCGCTGGCAGCTGGCAGCTACCTCGGTCCGGTCGCCTTGCCCAGCTTGCTGCCGCAACCGACGGGACAGACGATGACGCTGCGCACGCGGGTAGGACCGATGACGATCGATCGCGCCGCTGTTCTGGTGCAACCCGGGCGGGCAGGACGGCACGCCTTCGTACGATTGTCCGATGGAAAAATCATATCCGCTCCGCTGGCGGACGATGGGGGGCCTCATGACACGCAATAGGATGATCGCGCTTGCGGCGCTGCTGCCGGTCGCCAGTGCCGGAGGAGGCGCCGCCGCCGAGGATTTGTACAAGGGCGGGTCCTTTCCATCGATCGCCTCCGACATCAAAGCCGGCGCAGTCGGCGATGCGGTCACCATTGTCATTTTCGAAAATGCGAGCGCATTGAACCGGGTCACCAATCGGACGAGCAAGCAGACCCAATTGCAGGGAGGGCTGCGCGCCGGTTCGATCGACGAGAGCGGAAGCCTGGGATTTGGTGGCACCTTCAGCGGCACCGGCGAAGTGTCCCGTTCGGAACAGCTCGTAGCTCGCATCACGGCGCAAGTGACGGGGCTTGCACCAAACGGCGATTTCCTCGTCGAGGGCCAGCATAATATGCTGGTCAACGGCGAGCATCGGAATATTCGCATCCGCGGGCGGATTCGGCCCGTCGATATCGATGCCGACAACAGCGTCATCTCCTCGCGGATCGCCGACGCGCAGATCGATTTCGACGGCAAAGGCTTCGTGAGCCGGAGCGCCAAGCCTGGCCTCATCAACCGCATCTTCAGCTTCCTCGGGATCGGCTAACATGCGTCGCCTTCTCTCCCTTCTTGTTGCGGCGGCCGTCGTCGTCACGGCAGCCCCTGCCCCCGCCGCGGCCAGTGAAGTCCAGTTGACGGCGCTAGGACGATTTGCCGGTTGGCGCCAGAATGCGCTGATCGGCTATGGACTGGTCACTGGTCTTGCCGGATCGGGCGACACGCGCCGCAGCGAAGTGACCCGTCAGGCGCTGCGCAACGTTCTGGCGCGGCTCGGAACCGCGGTGACTGAGGAGCAGATCAACAGCCGCAACGTCGCCGTCGTTATCGTGACTGCGGTCCTGCCCGCGTCCGCCAATCCTGGCGACCGGATAGATATCAGCATCTCGTCGATCGGCGATGCGCGCTCGCTCGCAGGCGGCACTTTGTTGATGACGCCGCTTCTCGGCCCCGACCAGCGCCCCTATACGGTCAAAGCGTTGGACCTCGCGCGCGGGCAAGACCCACGGCGGGCTGCCATTCCATGTCGGGGCGCTCGCCCATATCCTTCGGAACAAGGTCTACCGCGGCTTCGCCGTTCACAAGGGCAAGGCGCATGCGGGCGAGCATGAGGCGATCGTTCCGGCCGGGCTGTTCAACGCCGCGCAGGACCAACTCGAGGCGAACCGGGTCAAGCGCAGCACCCGCAAGACCCGCGCGGCCTCCTCGCCGCTCACCGGTAAGATCCATGATTCCGACGGCCAGCCAATGAGCGTGAGTTTCTCGTACGGGCGCGGGAAGAAGATGTACCGCTACTATATCAGCGACTGCCTTCTTCCCCGTACAGCGAACATCCCCACCAACCGCGAGGGGCAGCGGTTCTCGGCCTCCCGGATCGAGCGCGCGATCAGCACCGGGCTCAAAGACCTCATTGTCGACCAGCATGACGCGGATCTGTTCGACGCCATCACCAAGGTTACGGCGCTGGGCGACCGGCTGTTTGTCGAGATCGACGTCGAACAGATCGCCGACGATAGCGCGCTTGGCGCCACGCGGCTGCTCCGCCGCGCCGAGCTGATCGACGCTGACGCGAAGATCGACGATGGCAGGCTACACCTATCGGTCCCGCTCCCGCCCGATCGGCGGGGACGGACCAAAGCATCGCCCGACAAGGGCATGGCCAGCACCGAAATCAAGGCCGACCTTGCCGCGCTTGTTCGCACTGCGCACCTGCGGCTCGACGAGATAGGCGCATCGCCTATGGCGACATCCGGGCACGCCAACATGAAAGCGCCTGCGACGGACTGGATCCGGCAGCGGATTATTATCGGCCTACTCGCTCCCGATATTCAGCGCGCGCTGCTGACCGGAGCAGCGCCGGGCCATGTCACGCCCGAGTGGATGCTGGCGCAGGAGTGGCCATTCGACTGGGGGGCGCAGCGGGCGATATTCGAGAAGGCGGCGTGAAGCTGGTTATGGACTTCCCTGACGGCATGCCCCTTCGTACTCGCATGGACGATGATCGCCGCGACCTCATAGTCAGCCTCTGCACGCAGGTCGGCATGATCATGGAAGAAGTGAGTCTGATCGCGCTCGATGGGCGCGGAGACGTGAACGCGATCCACGCGCGACTTGATCGGCTTGCCGTCGCTGTTGACGATATGGCATTGCTGGTCGCGGCCGCGCAAGCAGTAGCGCGCGGGTGGAGTTAGCTCCCGGCACTAGGAACCACCCTTCGCGTGCACGCCCTGCTTCAGGCCATTGCCGCAGCCCTTGCATCGCTTGGTGAAAACAATGAATGACAATCTCAATGTCGCCTACGACTTTCTTATCGAACATCGCGACACATTACGCCTGCTGCTTGGGGACGACATATCGACCGCTATCGAAGAGATTGCATCCGTCGCCGATTTTGAGATGAGCGCCGCGTACAATCGGCCATTTGTCGAATTCATAGCATGGGTGAATACCCGCCCTGAATTTATCGCCCTTTGGCGTAGCGATCCGGCCACGGAGCAGCGACGCTATGTACGCTTCATGACAGGCCTCGAAGCGTCCCGCGATGCCCTACGCGCATGCGTTTATCACCTTGGCCGCATCCAAGAGATTGAAGACGCGCTGCACTTGATTCTCGCACGCTTTGACTTTTCAAAATCCGTGCATCCCAACAGCGTTGCGGGGATCGGAAACACTCGTCGATGGGCGTTCGAGTATCAGGCCTTTGTCCTCGCCTATCGTCGCGCGTTAGACAGTCTGACTTGGGGAATCTCGACGTATCTAAAGGTCGATCAATCCTCATTCAGACAGTTTGCTAAAGCCCTGCCCAAATATCACCCAGCGCCAGTGGCGACCGCTCTGTCGGCAGCCTGCGCTCGGCATATCGATCAATTCTCATTTGTGATCGGGACAGAGCGTGGCACATCCACTCGGGACAAGATTGCACATCGCGAATCTATACAGGCGGGCTTCATCAACATTGGTTCGTTTGGCCACCGCATGGCGGGTGGAGGAGAAGATCTGCGGATCGCAGACCGCGGCGACGAACGTCGGCTGGCCGAAATTCTTCAAACTCGTTTAAACGCGCTTCACGAATGTATCGCGGACATCCTTGAGACATTTCGTTTAGCAGTGGCGGCCCATGAAGCCGAGGTCAGACCATAAGATCGTACCCATCGTGAGGCGGGTTTGCGCCTGTAACTGGTCGTTCGACTCATCTGCAGAAGTTCCCGAAACCTGCCATGGAATTAGTTCGAACCTACTCGTACGCAGGTCGGTGAGCGACCAATTCGGAGCACGATGCTGTTCGATCCCTGGCGTCGGATTTATAAAACGTCGTGTGGTGAACTGGTCACCTCCATCGTCGCAGCCTCAATTGCTAGCCTCGTTTCGAGGCCAATCATCCGTCAGAGGTCCGTGGGCATATGCCAGGTCCAAAACAAAGGCGAAGGCAAATTGACCGTCCACGTTCTTGGATTCTAGGCGCCCCTTACGACGGAGGTACACGTCCGTACCATCGGTCACGAGGAAGTGACCCGGCGCCGAACGGATGTCCTCCCACGCATCCGCCTCTTCCTTTGCACGTCGCAACGCGGCTCCTAGGCGCTTTACTTCAATCCCTCTCCGCAGGAGCTCTGCAATTACGCGGAGAAAGAGAACGTCGTTGAACGTGTAGCGACGCGTGCGCCCGCGGCCCGATGCGCCACTCGGTTTCATGACGTCGATTCGCCCCAAATAGGTGATCATGTGTTGCTTCAAACCGCTGAGTTCAGCGGCTTTCGCGATGGTCACAGCAGGGAAGGAAACTTCTTGGGTCATATTTTGAGTTATGCTACATAACTCAAAATAGTGCCGTGGTCGAACGGCGTTGGCAACTTGATTTGTTCACTTTTTGTTCTTATGTTAACAAAACTGAAGGAAGAAATGTCGATGCTGGACGGAGGCAACCACGTGGTGCCACTGTAAGTTCAGCCGGGGGAGACAATATGCGATTCGAAATGGAGCCCTCTCAAGATCTCGGACTCAGGCACGTGTTGCGGAACGGTATCTCCGTGCTGAAGGGCATCGAACCGCCTCAGGGTCGCGACCGTGTACTCCACGGTCTTCTCGAGATCGTCACCGACGCGGACCGTGGTGCCGATGTACTCAACGCCCAGAACCTCACCTTCGCTCTGGACAACAAGCCCGCGTTCGAGCGCTTCTCTCTCTTCGTCCGCTATCTCAGCGATGCCTTCGCGGATTTGCCGGCGCGACTGGCGGAAGCCAAGACTACGCTGACGCGCGTCGAGGCAGGCGAGGACGTCCAGCAGGAGGACGTACAGCAGGTGAACGAGCTCCTCACGAGGCTTCTAGAGGCCCTTGAGCGCGAACGGTCCCTGACGCCGCTCCCGACCATGCGGGACTACAATTTCCAGTAGGATCGCCATTGAGAGCGCCCGTCAGTCCAGCGCGTTTTTCCTGACGCGCCTGGAGGCCGAGGTTGCGAGGCTGCGGGGGCAGACATACCCTGGGCATCATCCAGGCCCGGGAATGTGGCTCGACTTGGTCTCCGGCCTCATTGACACGGGCAAGGGATATCTCTCCAAGGCCGCAGACACCACCCTGCCAGATGCCGATGCGTCCTTGCTGATCACCGATTCCGAAATGATCGCCAATCACGCCTACAGCTTCCTTCAAAGGCTGCATGGCACAGATGCCGGACAAATCCCGCACCAGATCGTCGGACCTTTTCAGCGCTGGGTGGACGGTCTGGGCATCACCAACACTATCTTCTTCCGCGCCGATCATGTGGCGAACTATGAGCTTGCGAGGTTCGATCTGCGTCCCCTCGTAAACAACATCAACGATGCAAGCCAGACGCTCATCGATGCTGCCGATGCGGTCACTTGGCCATTCCTCCGGGTCACAGTCCCCAGCCAAGCAATGGGGATGCTCCCCCATTTCGCGATAGTCGGCCACGAACTCGGCCATGCGATCCAAAACGACATCAAGGTCGATCTCTCGAGTATCGACACAGCAACGGTGATCAACAACCTAGCTGCGAGGCTGGCGTCGGAAGGGATTACACTTTCGACGTCCGCGCATCTGATGATGACTCAGAAGGTGCTCGCTTCGTGGGTCAACGAGATGAAATCCGACGCGATCGGCTGCATCTTGGCCGGTCCTGCCTTTTTATTCGCACTCGGCGCGTTCTTCGAGCTCTCTGGCGGTGGCTATGGGATTGGGCCATCCCACCCGCCGTCCGAGATGCGGCGCCGCTTGGTGCTCGACCGGCTCGCACAGAGTTCGCCTAGCCAAGTCGAGGTGTTCAAGGAGATGACCGGGACAGAACTCACCGCGGATTTGAACAGCCCTCACCTGAGGCCGTTGCCGTCCCCGGACGACCTTTACCTGGAGCTCAAGCAGAAGCATGGAGCAGAGACGGCGGCGATATGCGTCGCGCTTATGCCCTTCGCGGAAGCAGTCGCGCCTCTGGTGTTCGATGAGGCCGAACGGGTCGTTCGGGCGGCTAAGCCGGGCATGGTTTACGATGCGGCCCGGCTCCGGGAAGATCTTGCCGAGCATCTCGAGCCGCTGCGTCACCTTGTCCCTCCGATCGAGATTCGGAAGGGAGGCGCGGTCCATGCGACATCGCTGGCGGGCATCCTGAATGTCGGGTGGGCGGGACTTTTGACTCAGCTGGACAGAATACCAACGCCCTCGGGCGTCTCGACTGACAACGAGCTTCCCGCCAAGATGGAGAAGCTGCACGAGCTGCTGCTCAAGGCCGTCGAGCTATCAGAGGCGCGGATGATCTGGGAAGAGCAGGTATGAGCGCGCTGTCGTCCGAGGCGATACGCCAGAGGTTGAACGCGGAGGATCTCTCGAAGCGACTGATAGTCAGTCCTCTTCTCGACGAGGCCTCGCAGGCCAAGCCTGGACAGGCGGCGATCGACGTCCGATTAGGCTTCGACTTCGGGCTTGTCTCTCCCTCCCGCCACGGATCGATTGACGAGTTCGGCAGCGGCGACACGCCGCTCTCTCTGTCCACCCTGTACCGGAAAGAATTCGTGCCGTTCGGCAAGAATATCGTCATTCATCCCCACCAGTTTCTCTTGGCCCAGACGCTCGAGTATCTGCGGCTTCCATCCGATCTCATGGCCTATGTGGTGGGGCGATCGACTTGGGGACGGCTGGGGCTCATCGTGGCAACCGCCGTGGGCATCCACCCAGGTTTCGCCGGCAGCCTGACCCTCGAGCTTCGAAACCTCGGCGAGACGCCCTTGACCCTCTACCCGGGTCAGACGGTCGCGCAGCTCTTCTTCCACAGAGTGGAGAACTCGAAGGGAGAGCCATCGTCCGAGGCGGCGGAGCACGCGCAGTACACCGGAACCGTGGACATGGTGCCGCGGCGGCTGTCGGATCCCCTGACCGCCACGAAGCTGCGCAAGCTCATCTCCGATTGAAGCGCCCGGTCGGCTAGGCCGCGAGCATCTTCCTGTCCGTGAACGTGAGCACGGTCATGACCTCGTTACCGGGGAGGCCGAAGCTCTGCTCCTGAAGCATGAAGCCGCCAGCGTCTTGGCGGTCGAACCAGGCCGTCGCCTTCACCGGACGTGGAGCCGACTGCTCGGTCGCTGAGCCGAAGAGCATGTCGAACGCCGAGCTTTCAGGCGAGACCTCATTGCGTGGGAACCACTTGTCCGGGACCGACGGCGATCCCCGGAAATATCTGCGCTTGGAGCGGCTACTGCAGACCATCATCACCGGGTAGCGATCGATGTCCACGATCTTGCGGAGTGTCGCGGTCCTGCTGGCCTTGAATTCGACCGCGACCTCGACGAGCGCATCGACGGTGAGCCGGGGGACATCCCTCAGCAGTGGCGTCAACAGGTAGCGCGGGAGGATGAGGTCGGACGCGTACTCGTCGGCCACCCGCTCGGGATCATCCGCTCTGCGGCTGCCGACTCCACCGATGTCCTCGGGCCGGCAAACGAGACACCGGCCGCGGTGGTGGCACCAATGACCGATCTCGTGCCCGATCGAGAACCGGCGCCTTGTGACCGGCATCCTTGCATCGACTGTGATGATCGCCTTTCCGTTTGCGCCCACCAGTCTGGCCTCGCACGTGTTGAGTGCGCGGAACCTTATCTTCGCCCCGAGTTCCCACGCGATAGCTTCGAGATCGATCTCATCTGGCTGTCGAATCCCGAAACTCTTCAGAAGCCTCTCGGGATGGGTAAAGGGAAGGTTCAAACCGAATCCTCGTCTTCATGCCAACGGCGGAGTTCGTCGAGGTCCTCCTCGATCCCAACGCGATCGGCTTCGTAGCTCGCGCCTCCCTTGCGGGCCGCAAGGGTGAGCTTCTTGTCGAAGTCTGCATCGTTGGCGCGCGCGGCGCGCAGAGCGTCGCCCCCGCCGGTAGATCCCACTGGTCGCGGCCGCCGGGCATCTGTGGCCGCCGCGGCCTTGGCGCGCGCAAGACGCGCGCGACCGACCTGCGCGATGGCGTCCTCGAGGTTCGACTTCACTGAATCGAGATCCTCCTGCGTGGTGAACTCCATCACCTCCTCGGGGGACATCGCCAGGAATTCCTCGATCACCACATCATGCAGCCGGTCCAGATTCTTCTTGTCCTCCATCTTCAGTCCTTCGATCTAACGGGCGATCCTGCAGGAAACGCCTTCGCCAGGCGCTTAGCGAGCCGCTTCCGGGCAGCAGCCAAACCCTTTGTGTTGGTGCCGAGGAGCTCCTCGAGCTTTTTGCCAATCAGGTTATCGCAGAGGCCCATCACCAGCAGCTGCAACTCTTCGTCGTCGGAGATTGCCGCGTCCACCCTCGCTAGGCACTCGCCATGGAAGATCCGGGAGAGTGCCTCATTTTCTGGTGACACGGCATCATCGGCTGGGTCCAGGGCGCCGTCGTTCGCGGCTATCGGGACGTGCTTCGTCCCCTCGGCAACCTCCTTCTTGCGCTTGCGGTGGGCGGTCGACGCGATGCTCTTCATGGTCATGATACAGAAACCGACCATGTCGACGTCGACGGGGCAGGTGCGCGCATCGATGACCCGGACGAACGCCTCGTTCATGAGCTCGTCGGGTTCCATCCCTGCCGTGCCAGCAAGACCCCTGCTGACCCCATTCAGGATGGCGAACTGCGGCGCGCCGAGGCTCCGGAGCCCTTCCACCACCTCTTCGAAGGTGTACTTTCGGCAGCCCCGCTCATCGTCCGGGTCCTGATCGTCATCTTCAGCAATCACTAGGCTCTCCTGTTGCCGCCTCTAGCTAATGCGCCGTTGCCCCGAAATTCGGACGTGAAAAGATTCGCATCCGAATACCCGATCGGCTGCGCATCCCAAATTGATGGCAGCAGCCGGCCGCTGGCAGTCTCCCTTAGTTCGGGTCGGCAGATGGAGTGAGAAATGACTGACTTGGCGCGTAGCGACGAACGCTTTCGGTATACCGTCGATGGTAAGCCGCATGGCACCAATGACAAGATCGAGCTCGGCGATCAGATCAGAGCCACCGCGGGCCTGACGCCGACGAGCGAATTCGTCCTGATCCAGATCGTCGATGGCGTCGCTTGCTCGATCGGCCTCGAGGACACGGTGACGTTCGAGAAGGGGCAAACCGCTGTCTTCCTGTCCTTCCGGAGCGACCGCATCTTCACCTTCTCGGTGGACGAGCGCGGCTGGGAATGGGGGGCGCCGGCGATCGCCGCGGTCGACATCCTTCGCTATGCGGGTCTGCCCGACGACTTCGAGCTGATCCTCGACAGCGCGGGCGATTCCGTCATCCCCCACGACGGCGAGGTCAATCTGGACCGGCCGGGCGTGGAACGTGTCCGCAGCCGGGAGGCCAAGACCGTGACCATCAAGGTCAATGGTCGCTCTCGGACAGTTGAGAAGCGCCCGCACTCCTACCGCGAGATCGCGGCAATCGCCTATCCGAACCCCGACTTCGACAAATTCAACTACACGATCACCTATCTCCACGGCGTGCATAGCGCCGAGGGCGATCTCGTCGAGGGCGAAACCATCAAGGTGAAGAACGGGATGGTGTTCAATGTCCGCCGCTCTGACAAGTCTTGATCCGCACCTGAAGCGCCTTGTTGACGAGGGCTTCGAGCTGGCGCTGAACAACTCGCATCTGATTGTTCACGGCATCCCCTACGTCACGAGGGCTCGCGCGTTGGCGCGGGGGATTCTCACGTGCGCCCTCTCGCTTGATGCGGCGACGGGCCTGACGGCGACGCCGCAGCTGGACCACACCATGTATTTCGCCGGGGAGATGCCGTGCCATCGCGACGGCTCCCCTATGGTGAACATCGTCAACAGTTCGTGCCGCCAGCGCTGTGGCGAGTTGGACGTCGATCACTACCTGTCTTCGAAACCGGAGGTCACCCAGCGCTACGACAACATCTACGACAAGGTGGTTGCGTACGAACGAATGATAGGCGGTGCGGCCCGGTCGCTCGACTCGACGGCCAACGCTCGGACCGACGCACGGGGCATCATCGCCAACGATGACAGCCCCTTCGCAATCCCGGATTCCGCGTCGGCCCGCTATCGGATCGGCGCTGTGAACCGGAAGCTGATGGGCCGGGTCGCGATTATCGGCCTTGGCGGCACAGGATCCTTCCTGCTGGACATCCTGTCGAAGACGTGGGTGACGGAGATCCACCTTTACGATGGCGACCAGCTGCTCAACCACAACCTTTTTCGGTCACCAGGCTCGCCGGAGCCGGCGCTACTGAAGGCGTTTCCGTTCAAGGTGAACTACTACGCCGAGGTCTATGCCAGGATGCACACCGGCATCTCTCCGCACCCAGTGAAGCTCACGGAATCCAACATTGGCGAGCTCGAGGGCTTTGACTTCGTGTTCGTCTGCGTCGACAAGGGTTCGGCGCGTCGGACGATCGCGCAGGGCCTGCTGCAGATGGGCATACCGTTCGTCGACACCGGTATCGGAGTCGGCTTGGAGGAGGGGTGCCTGGACGGCTGCGCGCGCGCAACGTTCATCCGTCCCGGCACCCCGTGGGCGGACGTAGCGAGGTTGCTGCCGTTCGGAGACGACAATGAGGAGGATGCGATCTACCGGGCGGACATCCAGATCGCCGCGGTCAACTCGCTGAGCGCCGTGATGGCGGTGATGCGTTGGCAGCGTTGGATGAGCTACTTCCGTGACGAACGCGGCGAGATGAACTCGGTCTACATGATCGAGGGCAATAACATCGCCAATCGGACTGCGGCATGAGCCGGATGGAAAGACTTGAGACTGTGTTCGTCGACGAGATCCCGGAGGTTCTCGATGATGGCATCCTGTATGTCTCGCACACATGCAAGGTCGCCTTGCACAATTGCGCGTGCGGATGCGGGGAGGAGGTTTCGACGCCGCTCGTGCGGACTGAGTACAGCCTAACCATGGAGGGCGACAACGCTTCGATTTGGCCGTCTGTTGGCAATCACGACTTCGCCTGCGCTTCCCACTATCTAATCAGGAAGGGCCGCATCGTCTGGGCAGGACAGATGAACCGGGCAGCGATCGAAAAGAGCCGTCAACAGGACCGCGAGCTGAAACGTCCATACGTGCCCGTCACATCGGCACATCGTCCGTCGATCGTGGTGCGGTCGCTACGTTGGGTTCGGCATTGGCTCTGGACAACATACCGCTGGCTATTTGGTTAACGGGCTTCGCGCACCTCCTGAGGGAATTTCAGCTAAACCCATCAGGCTGCCCAAACTTGCCTTATCGGCGATCGGCCCATCACAGACAATTCTCATATCCGTAGCTGCAGAAAAGCGGCCAGAGACTCTGGACCTTTCGGGTTGGTTTCGAACCGAAATGGCGCCCTGCAGAGACTGATGCGTGACGGATGGGGCGCGCAATTGCGCCATTTCGCGGCCGAAACAGCACATTCTCTGGTTCGATGAATATGGTTGGAGGCACGCATCTGACTCGAACCGACCGCAATGCTTTGTCAGAAAGTGATCTGAACCAGTAACTTAACGCTCATTGCACGAGCTCTTACCGCGCCCTGTCGGCCCGGCCGAGCAATGATATTAGCGTCTTCTGTCGTTGGAGACCGGTTCGAAAATCCGCCCGCTCGACCGAGCTTTCGTGTGGTGTAACTCGGGGCGTCGGATTCAGGGAACCGCTCTTTTACTATCCTGCGTTACCTTTAGGGAATGAGACACCGACGAACCTATCACGAGCCCCGCCGGTACAATCAACGGCGCAAGAATAATTCCTCGTCGTCGGGCGGCATGGTAATCGGACTGGGATTGATCGGCGCCGTCGCAGGTGGCGGCTGGGCATTTGCAAGCCCGGAACAGCATGCCGCCGTCATATCAACCGCCAAAGAGATCGCCATAGAAACGGGGGCTATGCGAGCGCGGGCACCGCAAGCAGGTGATCGATGGTCCGGATGCGATGATGCTCGAGCGGCCGGCACTGCCCCCATCTATCACGGGGAGCCCGGCTATCGCGAAGGCATGGACGGCGATGGCGATGGCATCGCATGTGAGCCTTACCGATAGTCCTCCCTGGATAGCTCAAACCGATACTCAGAAATCGAATCCGTCACTGCACATTTGGCGGCAGAGACTCTACCCATTCCGGCGCAGAACTACGGCGTATTTTCCTCTCAATTTCAGTCTCTTAAGAGCGAAACAGCGGCGCGATATCGCCGTAACCCACGGACATGTGGGCGAATACCAAATTCCGCTAAGTTATTGTTTTCAAAGGAAAAAATTGGTGGAGGCCCGAGCCGGAATCGAACCGGCGTGCGCGGATTTGCAGTCCGCTGCGTCACCACTCCGCCATCGGGCCTCATGCCAATATGCCGCATCCGCTGACGGATGGGCCGGGTGTTGGACGGACCGCGCTAGTGATGGGCTTTGCCCGGCTTGTCAAGGATTCCCCAAATGCGGGGGCGGGATTCGCCGATGGGCCTTGGCGAAGCCGGGCTGGCCAGCTATGCGCGGCGCTGCGGGCGTCCTTGCTGTATTAGCATTGCAATACAGCATCGCTTCGGCTAGAGCATCCCGCAAAGAGGATCATTTTCAGGAATCGGACAGCGCTGATGGCGACGAAATTGAGCGAGCCCAAATTGAACGAGGCAACAGCCGCCGAGATGCGCGCGGCGATGGTCGACAGCCAGTTGCGCACCAACGACGTCATCGATCCGGCGATCGTCGCCGCGATGGGCGCGGTCGCGCGCGAGGATCATGTGCCGCCCGCAATGGCGGGTGTCGCTTATATGGACCGTGCCATCCCGCTCGGCAGCGGCCGCGCGCTCAACGCACCGCTGGTCACCGGACGCCTGCTCGTCGCTGCGTCGCTGCGGCCCGCGATGCGCGTGCTGCTCGTCGGCGCTGCGACCGGCTATGCGGCGGCCTGCCTCGCCGAGCTTGGCGTCGAAGTCGTCGCGCTCGAAGAATCGGCCGATCTCGCCGCGATGGCGCCGGCAGACGACCGGATCAACTGGATCGCCGGACCGCTCGGCGCCGGCGCCCCCGACCAGCCGCCGTTCGATCGCATCATCATCGAGGGCGCGATCGAGGCGCTGCCCGCGGCGCTCGTCGACCAGCTGGTCGAGGGCGGCCGGCTCGTCGCCGCGATCCGCGACGGCGCGGTGTCGCGCCTCGTCCAGGGGGTGAAGACCGGCGGCACCCTGGCGCTGCGCCCCTTTGCCGACATGGACGTCGCGCCGCTGCCGGGTTTTGCGCGGCCGGCCGGATTCCGGTTCTGACCGCCTTCCCTTCCCCTCAGTTCCAGGCTGCAACGATGACGCACGACCGCAAGACGATTTCTTCCGCACGCCGCAGCCGCTGGCTCGCGGGCCTCGCGGTCGGTGCGCTGACGCTCTCGGGCGGCGCGCACGCCGAAACGCTGCAAGGGGCGCTCGCCAAGGCCTATGAGAACAATCCCACGCTGACCGCCGCCCGCGCCGGCCAGCGCGCGAACGACGAGAATGTGCCGATCCAGCGCGCCGGCGGGCTGCCCAGTGTAGGGGCGACCGGGGACTATCAGGAAAATCTCGTCATCCCCGGTAACAGTCCGACCTCGCCTGGTCGCGTCTTGTCGCTCGGCGCGCAGATGTCGGTTCCGATCTATCAGGGCGGCGCGGTGCGCAGCGCGGTCAAGGCCGCGAAATATCGCGTCGAGGCAGGGCAGGCCGATTTGCGCGCGACCGAGGCGAGCATCTTCGCGCAGGTCGTCGGCGCCTATATGGATGTGCTGCGCGACCAGGCGATCGTCCAGCTCAACCAAAAGAATGTCGCGGTGCTGCGCACCAATCTGCAGGCAACCAGCGACCGCTTCGAGATCGGCGACCTGACGCGCACCGATGTTGCCCAGTCGGAGGCACGGCTCGCGCTCGCCGAGGGCGACCTGCGCACCGCCGAAGCCAATCTGATCGGCAGCCGCGAATCCTATGCGCGCCTCGTTGGCGAGGCGCCGGTCGACCTCGAACTGCCGCCGCCGCTGCCGAACCTGCCAGCGAATCCCGAGGAAGCGGTCGCGATCGCGCTCAATAACAATCCCGACATCGAGGCCGCGAACGAACTCGTCAAAGCCAACCGCGCCGACATCGGCACCGCGCGCGCCGGGCGTTTGCCCAAGCTGTCGGCGACGCTCGGCGGGGGTTACAATAATTTCCTCAACTCGATTTCGAGTGACATCCTTGCGGTCCGGAACACCACGACCAGCGCGGTCGGTGGCCTGTCGCTGACCATCCCGATCTTCCAAGGCGGCCGCCCCGCCGCGCAGGTCCGCCAGGCGCAGTCGCGTACCAGCCAGGCGATCGAAAATTACGTCGCGACCGAACGCGGCGTCATCGCCCAGACGCGCGGCGCCTATGCCGCGTGGCAGGCGAACGAGCGAATCATCGCCGCGACGCAGCAGGCCGTCAGCGCCAATGGCCTGTCGCTCGAAGGCGTCCGCGCCGAAAACAGCGTCGGCACCCGATCGATCCTCGACATCTTGAACGCCGAACAGGAATATCTGAACACGCAGGTCCAGCTCGTGTCGGCGCGGCGCAACAGCTATGTCGCCGCTTTCTCGGTGCTCGCCGCGATGGGCAAGGCCGAGGCCCGCGACCTGGGCATCGAGGGCGGCGCGCTCTATGATCCGGAGGTCAATTACGAACGGGTCAAGGGCAAGATTTTCGACTGGGACGACGATCCCAAGCCGCAGCAGGTCGCGACCGACACCCGCGCGGTACCCGCCGCCGACGCGAGCGTGCCGGCCAACGCCCCACAATAAAGCTTGGCAAGCGCCGCCGCCGACAAGTAAGATGATGGTTAACCGCCTGTAAGGGCGGCCCTGATATCGTGGGGTCCTGACCGGACAAATGGGGGCAGTAATGGGCGATCTTTCGCGAGAGCCATCGATGGAAGACATATTGTCGTCGATTCGGCGCGTCATCGCACGCGACGAGGCGCCCGGCACTGTGCGCGACGTCCGCGCGCCCGCGCAGGTCGAGGAAATCCTCGAACTCCACGATCAGGAACAGGGGGCCGAGGTGGCACCTCCAAGCCCGGCTGAGACCATGGACACCGAAGAGCTTGTTTCCGCCGCGAGCGCCGACGCCGCGCGCCAGTCGCTCGAAGCGCTGACCGCTGCGGTCGCGCCGGCGGTCAGCGCCGCGGTCGCGGCGTCGCCTGCCGGCGGCCGCACGATGGAAGATGTCGTGCTCGACGCGCTGCGGCCGATGCTCAAGGACTGGCTAGACGCCAATCTGCCGACGCTCGTAGAAGCGATGGTCGCCAAGGAAATAAAGCGCATCACCGGCAACCGGCTCTAAGCTGCGTCGATAGCCGATCCGCGCGTCGCTAGGCGCTGTGCCGCTTGGCAAAGCGCAGGCCCCACCACCAGAACAAAAGAAATGTCGCTATCTGACAGCCGGATAACCCCGCTGTCGGGAAAGAGCAGCTGCGGCACGATGATCAACAGGCCGGCCAATCCGATATAGAGGAAAGCCAGGACGCAGCCCGTCATACTGGCCGGCATATAGGAGATGCCGGCCCTCTCGAAGAGGATATGCTTCCTCCTCTTCGTCAACCCGCCCAATCTTCCAGCAGATAACGCGCGATCGCCAGCGGCGGCGGCGCCATGAAGCTTGCGCCCATCTCGCCCGCCAGCGCGGCACGGACCTCGGCGCGGTCGACCCACATCGCCGCCTCGATCTCGGTCGTGTCGAGCGTCAGCGCCGGGTCGCTGGTCACCGCGCGCGCGCCGATCATCAGCGACGAGGGAAAGGGCCAGGGCTGGCTCGCCACATAGGAGACGTCGGTGACGCGGATGCCCGCCTCCTCGAACAATTCGCGCGCCACTGCCTCTTCGAGCGATTCGCCGGGCTCGACGAAACCCGCGAGCGCCGAGAAAAAACCCGGCGGGAAACCGCCCTGTCGCCCGACGAGCACGCGGTCCCCGCATTCGGCGAGCATGATGACCACCGGGTCGACGCGCGGAAAATGTTCGGAACCGCAGCTGCCGCACTTGCGGCCCCAGCCCCCGCGAAACAGGTCGCTCGGACTGCCGCACACGGCGCAGAAGCGGTGCCGCGCGTGCCAGTCGACCAGGCTGCGCGCGCCGCCATAAAGCGCCGCCTCCTCCCCCGACAGCAGCGGCAGTAGCCGCATCACCGTGCGCGAGCGCGCGTCGATCCGCTGGCCGGGTGCGGGCTCGCGCACGAAATGCGGCACCCCGGCGTCGTCGATGCCGAGCAGCATCGGCGCGCGCTCGTCGGCGGGGTCGAACGGCTCCCAGCGCAGGCCTCCGCCCTCGCCCGGCACGAAGTCGATCCCGTCGAGGACGAGGCACAGCGCGCGCGGATCGCCGACCGCCGCCGCGAAGGCCGCAGCATCGGTGCGAACCTGGTCGGCGCGGTCGAGCCGCGCGCCAGTGAATCCCAAGGGCAGCGGCATCAGGA
>NZ_LYVN01000017.1 GCF_001990265.1 Sphingopyxis sp. KK2 | reverse complement strand
GTCCAAGGCGTAGCAGCGCTATATTCGGCCCTCAAGCGCGCATTTCTTGCCCCCGAAGGTTTGACTCCGGTTGACTCTGCGGCATCCCCCCGCAAAGGGCTGTCCCCACCGAATCCCGCCACCGCCCAACATTCCCCGGGGGACTTATGACACTGCCCGAACGTCAACTCGCCAACGCGATCCGCGCGCTTGCGATGGATGCCGTACAAGCCGCGAACAGCGGTCATCCAGGGATGCCGATGGGCATGGCCGACGTCGCGACGGTCCTTTATTCGGACTATCTGCGCTTCGATCCGACCGACCCGCACTGGCCCGACCGCGACCGATTCGTCCTGTCGGCGGGCCATGGCTCGATGCTCGCTTATGCGACGCTGCATCTTGCCGGATATGCGCGGCCGACGATCGACGACATCCGCAATTTCCGCCAACTGCACAGCCCGTGCGCCGGCCACCCGGAAAATTTCGAACTCGAGGGGGTCGAGACGACGACCGGCCCGCTGGGGCAGGGGCTTGCCACCGCGGTCGGCATGGCGATCGCCGAGCGTCACCTCAATGCGCTCTATGGTGACGACCTCGTCAATCACCGCACCTGGGTGATCGCGGGCGACGGCTGCCTGATGGAGGGCATCAACCACGAAGCCATCGGCCTCGCCGGCCACCTCGGCCTCGGTCGCATGACCGTGCTGTGGGACGACAACAAGATCACCATCGACGGGTCGACCGACCTGTCGACCAGCGAAGACATCGCCGCCCGCTACGAAGCGACCGGCTGGCATGTCGAACGCTGCGACGGCCATGACCCTGCCGACATCCGCCGCGCGATCGACGCCGCGCTCGCCGATCCGCGCCCGTCGCTGATCGCGTGCCGCACGCTGATCGGCTTCGGCGCTCCGAACAAGCAGGGTACTTCTGCCACCCACGGTTCGCCGCTCGGCGCCGACGAAATCGCCGCGACGCGCGAAAATCTCGGTTGGACCTACGAGCCCTTCGACATCCCCGCCGACATCGCCGCCGCGTGGGCGGCGTTCGGCGAGGAAGGCAAGAAGCGCCACAATCTGTGGAAGCTTCGCCTCGCAAACGACGAAAAGAAGGATGAATTTTCGGCGCGGCTTTCCGGCGACGTGACACCGGGTGCGGCTTTCAGCGCTTATCTTAACGGCCTCGTCGCCGAGCCGCCGAAGGTCGCGACGCGCAAGGCGTCGGAGAACACGCTCGGCGCGCTTACCGCCGATATCGCATCGCTGATCGGCGGTAGCGCCGACCTTACCGGTTCGAACAATACCAAAACTTCGTCGACCAAGCCTTTGACCAAGGACGATTATTCGGGCCGCTATATCTATTATGGCATCCGTGAATTCGGCATGGCCGCGGCGATGAACGGCATGGCGCTGCACGGCGGCGTCGTCCCCTATGGCGGCACTTTCCTCGTCTTCGCCGACTATTGCCGCGCCGCGATCCGCCTGTCGGCGCTCCAGCAGCAGCGCGTCGTCTATGTGATGACGCACGACAGCATCGGGCTTGGCGAGGACGGCCCGACGCACCAGCCGATCGAGCATCTCCAGTCGCTGCGCGCGATGCCCAACCTGCTCGTGATGCGCCCCGCCGACGCGATCGAGACCGCCGAATGCTGGGCGCTGGCGCTGGCGCAGACGGATCGCCCGTCGCTGCTCGCGCTGACCCGCCAGAATCTGCCGCCGTTGCGTCATGACGTCACGGAAAATCTTTGCGCGAAAGGCGGTTACCGCATTCGCGAGGCCGCTGCCGCGCGCAAGGTGGTGCTCGTCGCCACCGGCTCCGAAGTGTCGCTGGCGATCGAGGTTGCCGAGAAGCTCGAGGCTGCTGGCCACGGTGCCGACGTCGTCTCGATGGTGTCGACCGAACTCTTCGACGAGCAGGATGGCACCTATCAGGATGCGATCCTTCCGCGCGACGCGCTGATCGTCTCGATCGAGGCGGGCACGACCTTCGGCTGGGAACGCTACACCGGACGCGATGGCCTGCGCTTCGGCATCGACAGCTTCGGCGCCTCGGCTCCGATCGAAGACCTATTCAAGCATTTCGGCCTTACCGTCGATGCTATCACCCCCCAGATCCTGGCAAAGCTCGGCGCATAAGGACCGGCTTACCCCACGCAGAAAGGACATATCGACATGGCAGTGAAGGTTGCAATCAACGGTTTCGGACGCATCGGGCGCAATGTGGCGCGCGCCATCCTCGAACGGACCGACCACGACCTCGAACTGGTGTCGATCAACGATCTCGCCGATGCCAAGGCGAACGCCCGCCTGTTCCAGCGCGATTCGGTCCATGGCCCGTTCAACGGCACCGTCGAAGTCGACGGCAGCGACCTGATCGTTAACGGCAAGCGCATCCAGGTTACCGCCGAGCGCGATCCCGCCAAGCTGCCCCATGCCGCCAACGGCATCGACATCGCGCTTGAATGCACGGGCTTTTTCACCGACCGCAAGGGCGGCCAGGCGCATCTCGACGCCGGCGCCAAGCGCGTCCTGATCTCGGCCCCCGCCAAGGAAGTCGACCTGACGGTGGTCTATGGCGTCAACCACGACAAGATCGGCGCCGAGCATGTGATCGTCTCGAACGCGTCGTGCACCACCAACTGCCTCGCGCCGATGGCCAAGGTGCTGCATGAGAAGATCGGCATCGAGCGCGGTCTGATGACCACGATTCACGCCTATACCAACGACCAGAAGATACTCGACCAGATCCACTCGGATCCGCGCCGCGCCCGCGCTGCCGCGATGTCGATGATCCCGACCAGCACCGGTGCGGCCGTTGCTGTCGGCCTCGTCCTGCCCGAACTCAAGGGCAAGCTCGACGGCTCGTCGATCCGCGTCCCGACCCCCAATGTTTCGGTCGTCGACCTGACCTTCACGCCCAGCCGCGACACGACCGCCGAAGAGGTCAACAAGCTGCTGAAGGAAGCCGCCGAAGGCGATCTCAAGGGCGTGCTCGGCTTCACCGACGAACCGCTGGTCTCGATCGATTTCAACCACGATGCGCACAGCTCGACGATCGACAGCCTCGAAACCGCGGTCATCGACGGCAAGCTGGTGCGCGTGCTCAGCTGGTACGACAATGAATGGGGCTTCTCCAACCGCATGATCGACACCGCGGGCGTGATCGCCAAGTTCCTCTGAGCCTAAGGAAAACAGCGATGACCGCGTTCAAGACCCTCGACGACATCGGCGACGTCACCGGCAAGAAGGTGCTGGTGCGCGTCGACCTCAATGTCCCGATGATCGACGGCGCGGTCGGCGACAAGACGCGGATCGAGGCGGCGATGCCGACGATCCGCGAATTGTCCGACAAGGGCGCGATCGTCCTGCTGCTCGCGCATTTCGGGCGGCCCAAGGGCGCGAAGAATCCGACCCAGTCGCTGAGCCTCGTGATGGGCGGGGTCGAGGATGTGCTCGGCCATTCGGTGATGTTCATCCCCGAATGCGTGGGTGAAGGCGCCAAGGCTGGCATCGCGGTGCTCGCCCCCGGCGACGTCGCGGTGCTCGAGAACACGCGCTTCTGCCCCGGCGAGGAAAAGAACGACCCCGCCTTCGCCGACGCGCTCGCCGAGGTCGGCGACCTTTATGTCAACGACGCCTTCTCGGCCGCGCATCGCGCGCATGGTTCGACCGAGGGCGTCGCGCACCGGCTGCCGGCTTATGCGGGCCGCGCGATGGAGGCCGAACTCAGGGCGCTCGATGCCGCGCTCGGCAATCCGGTGCATCCGGTCGCCGCGGTCGTCGGCGGCGCCAAGGTATCGTCGAAGATCGATGTGCTCCGCAACCTCGTCGGCCAGGTCGATCACCTGATCATCGGCGGCGGCATGGCGAACACCTTCCTTGCCGCGCGCGGAGTCGACGTCGGCAAGTCCCTGTGCGAGCACGACCTGGTCGATACCGCCAATGCGATTTTCGACGCCGCCGACAAGGCGGGCTGCACGATCCATTTGCCTTATGACGTCGTGGTGGCGAAGCAGTTCGCCGCCAATCCGCCGACGCGCACGGTCAATGTCCATGAAGTCGCCGCCGACGAGATGATCCTCGACATCGGCCCCGCCGCGACCGAAGCCTTGGCAGACGTGCTCAAAAATTGTCGTACGCTGGTGTGGAACGGCCCGCTCGGCGCGTTCGAGACCCCGCCCTTCGACACCGCGACCGTCGCGCTGGCCAAGACCGCCGCGGCGCTCACCCGCAGCGGCACGCTGACGTCGGTCGCGGGCGGCGGCGACACCGTCGCGGCGCTCAACCACGCTGGAGCGGCCGCCGACTTCACCTTCGTCTCGACCGCGGGCGGCGCCTTCCTCGAATGGATGGAAGGCAAGCCGCTGCCGGGCGTGGACGCGCTCAAAGCCTGAATCTTCGCGCATTTGCATCCGGTTCGCCGGATCGCTATGCGCGCCATCGCATACCTATGCAAAGCCACGGAGATGTTATGACCACCGCCAATGCCGCCATGCTCGAACAGATCAAATCGGGGCAGGGCTTCATCGCCGCGCTCGACCAGAGCGGCGGTTCGACGCCCAAGGCGCTGAAGGGCTATGGCATCGAGGGTGACGCTTTTTCGAACGACGAGGAAATGTTCGGGCTGATCCACGACATGCGCAGCCGCATCGTCACGTCGCCCTGTTTCAACGGCGAGAAGGTGATCGGCGCGATCCTGTTCGAACGCACGATGGACGGCGATGCCGGCGGCAAGCCGGTCCCGGCGCTGCTGTGGGACCGCGGCGTGGTGCCCTTCCTCAAGGTCGACAAGGGGCTCGAGGACGAAGCCGACGGCGTCCAGCTGATGAAGCCGAACCCCGGTCTCGACGATCTGTGCGCCCGCGCGGTCGCCAAGGGGGTGTTCGGCACCAAGATGCGCAGCGTCGTCAACCTCGCCAACGAAGCGGGCGTCAAGGCGATCGTCGAACAGCAGTTCGCCGAAGCCGCGCGCATCGCCGCGCACGGCCTCGTCCCGATCATCGAGCCCGAAGTGAACATCAAGAGCGCCGAGCGCGACGCGGCCGACCGCCTGCTGCTCAAGGAAACGCTCGCGGCGCTCGACGCCTGGACCGGCGAACCGGTGATGCTCAAACTCTCCTTGCCGACCGAAGCCGGGCTGTTCCAGCCGCTGGTCGACCATCCCAAGGTGCTTCGTGTCGTCGCTCTTTCGGGCGGCTTCGCGCGCCCCGAAGCCTGCGTCGAGCTGGCGAAGAACCCCGGCATCATCGCGAGCTTCAGCCGCGCGCTGCTGGAAGACCTGCGTCACCAGATGAGCGACGAAGAATTCAACGCCTCGCTCGGCGGCGCGATCGACGAAATTCACGCGGCCTCCGTGGCCTGATGTGATGGGAGAGAGGTGGCAAGCCGTCGACGATTATATCGCCGACCGATTGCTCGGCGCCGACGACGCGCTTGCCGCCACCCTCGCGAACAACGAAACTCAGGGACTGCCGCCGATCGACGTGTCGGCGGCGCAGGGCAAGATGCTCTTCCTGCTCGCGCAGATGGCGGGGGCAAGGCGCATCCTCGAAGTCGGCACGCTCGGTGGCTATTCGACGATCTGGCTGGCGCGCGCGTTGCCGGCAGGTGGCCAGTTGGTCACACTCGAACTCGAGCCGCACCATGCCGCGGTCGCGCGCGAAAATCTGGAATGCGCGGGCGTGTCGGACAAGGTTGATATCCGCCTTGGAAACGCTGCCGACAGCCTTGCGGCAATGACCGCCGGCGATCCGTTCGACTTCGTCTTCATCGACGCCGACAAGCAGAGCAACGCGCTTTATGTTTCCGAAGCGATCCGTCTCGGCCGCCCAGGCATGACGATCATCGTCGACAATGTCGTGCGCGAGGGCGGTGTGCTCGAAGCGGACAGCGCCGACGAACGCATCATCGGCACCCGCGCGCTGTTCGACATGCTGCGCGCCGACCCGCGGCTTGATGCGACGGCGGTGCAGACGGTCGGCGCCAAGGGCTGGGACGGGTTCGTGCTGGCGCGGGTGCGTTAGCGGTCCGCGTCGAAACGAAAATCGAAGCGATACTCGCCCATTGCTATGCGCTGGTTCAGCCGTCGCTCGGGACGAACGGCCTCGATCAGAATGGCGCCGCCCTTCACGCGTCGCGGTTCGCCAGCGACAAGCTCCAACTCGGTGTCTTCGGGCCATTTCGGGTTCAGATAGGTGATACGGACGCGGACGCGTCCCGGCGATACGCAGTCTACGTCGGCGGGGCAGCGACTGTCCTCTGTGACTTCCACCGGCTGCGCGATCACCTCGCCGAGGTCAGCAACATGGCCGAGCCGCGCATCCTTCGAGCCGGTCCAGGGATAGGTTGTGAAACCCGTTGTCGCGAGCATCGCCAGCGGCAGCATCAGGATCGGCAGCAGGCGTGTCATCCTGTGCATCATAGCCGATTTCGTGGCGGACAGGCAAAACCGATCGTTGGGCGGACGCCTAGATCCCGCCATCGAACCGGAAGCTGAACCGGTAATCCTCGGGCTTCAGCGTCACATTGGTCATCTTCTCGGGCCGCACCGATTCCAGACGGATTGCGCCGTCGGCGAGCGGCGTCGATTCGCCGAGCGTCACTTCGAACGGCTGCTTCTCGCCATTGCCGCGCCACCAGAGCATCTTCACGCGCACGCGGCCCGCCCAGACGCAGCGCGCGTTCATCGGGCAGCGACTGTCTTCGAGCACTTCGACTGGCTGGACGATCGGGCCATCGACCATCGCGCGCTGGCCGAGGGCGACGTCGCTGCCGTCCTGCAAGGGGGTGGCGGCGCCGGTGGCGGCGCAGGCGGAAAGGGTGAGGGTGCCGAAGGCGGCGAGACAGGCTGTTTTCATCATTTGCCCGCACCTAAGCGCGTCGCTATGAACCCGCCATGACCCACGACACCCGCATTCCCTGCCAGCTTTATCTCATCTCGCCGCTCGACGTCGGCGGCGATTTTCCTGCCCGCTTGGAAGAAGCGTTGAGCGCCGCGCCGGTCGCGGCCTTCCAGTTTCGCGTCAAGGACATCGAGCAGCATGAGGCGGCGCGCCTCGCCGAGCCGCTGCAGGCGATCTGCGCCGCGCACGACACCGCCTTCATCGTCAACGACGATGTCGCGCTCGCCAAAAGACTCGGCGCCGATGGGGTGCATCTGGGGCAGGGCGACGGCGATCCCAAGGAGGCGCGCCGTATCCTCGGCGCCGATGTGCAGATCGGGGTGACCTGCCACGGCAGCCGCCATCTCGCGATGGAAGCGGGCGATGCCGGTGCCGATTATGTCGCCTTCGGTGCCTTTTACCCGACGACGACCAAGACGGTCGAGCATATGGCCGACCCCGAAATCCTGACCTGGTGGCAGAGCATGTTCGAGCTCCCCTGCGTGGCCATCGGCGGCATCGCCCCCGACAATGCCAAGGCCTTGATCGACGCGGGCGCCGATTTTCTCGCGGTGTCGGGCGCGGTCTGGACGCATCCTGAAGGGCCGGCGGCTGCCGTGAAGCAGTTCGACGCACTGCTCGCGGGGTGAAACGCCGGCGGCTTTGCGCGCTCGGCGCCGCGCTGCTGGTGACCGGCGGCACGGCATCGAGCGGGCGCGAAGCCGATCCCGACGCGCTCGCCATCCCCGTCGAGGGCATCAAGGCGTCAGAACTGGTCGACAGCTGGACCAGCGTGCGTAGCGGGGGGCGGTCGCACCGCGCGATCGACATTCCCGCGCCGATCGGGACGCCGGTGCTCGCGGCGATGGACGGGCGGATCGAAAAGCTCTTCGCCTCCGACCGCGGCGGGCTGACGATCTACCAGCGCTCGCCCGATGGCCGGCTGATTCTCTATTATGCGCATCTGCAGGGCTATCGTCGCGGGTTGGCCGAGGGCGACGCGGTGCGCAAGGGGCAGGTGATCGCGACCGTCGGTGCGAGTGGCAATGCCGACCCGGCCTTTCCGCACCTGCATTTCCAGTTGCTCGCGACCGAGCCGGGCAGCGGCTGGAACGTCGGCGAACCGGTCAATCCCTATCCGCTGCTCACCGGGCGGCGCGGCCGCCCCTGATCGATCAGCCGGCGGGATAGTCGCGGCCGGGCGTCTTGCCGGGATCGTCGCCCTTGCTGCGCGGCGGCGCGCCGTCCTTGCGCCAGCCGAACAGGCCGGCGCAGGGCGCAGGGCGCCGAGGGAGGGAGTGGCCGCCGCGGCGAGCGCGGGGCATGTCGTCGGAGAGGTTGCAGGTCATCATGGCCGCGCTTCTGCCAGCGCCGGTCGCATTGCTATTGGATCGTTGCGTCAAAAGGATTTCGGCCCGTCGCATTTGGCGCTTCGGTCCAATCAGACGCGCGCCTTTTCGCTTGCGCATCGTGCGGCACCTCGCGAGACAGCGGGCGGGGAGATTGACCATGACCGAAGCCACCGCGCCCAAGACCGGCGTCCGCGAACTGACGCTGCGTGCGATCCTGCTCGGCGGCGTGTTGACCTTGATGTTCACCGCCGCGAACGTCTACCTCGGGCTGAAGGTCGGGCTGACCTTCGCAACCTCGATCCCCGCCGCGGTGATCTCGATGGCGCTGCTGCGCTTCATGAGCGGCGCGACGATCCTTGAGAATAATATCGTCCAGACGATCGCAAGCGCCGCGGGCACGCTCGCCGCGATCATCTTCGTACTGCCCGGACTAGTGATGGTCGGTTACTGGCAGGGCTTCCCGCTGCTCGAAACCACCGCGATCACGATGCTCGGCGGAATCCTCGGCGTGCTCTTCTCGGTTCCGCTGCGCCGTGCGCTCGTCGTCGATGCCGACCTGCCCTATCCCGAAGGCCGTGCCGCCGCCGAGGTGCTGCAGGTCGGCGCCGCGAGCGCCGAGGGCGCGGCGGAGAATAAGGCTGGTTTATCCGCCCTGCTGTGGAACAGCCTTGTCGCCGCGGGCTTCACCCTGCTCACCCAGATGAAGCTCGCCGCCGCCGAAGTGTCGAAATGGTTTTCGGTCGGGGCAGGGGCGACGGGCATTGCCGGGGGTCTCGGCTTTGCGCTGTTCGGCGTCGGCCATCTCGTCGGCCTGTCGGTCGGCATCGCGCAGCTCGTCGGACTGGTCACCGGCTGGTGGGTGCTGTTGCCGATCCTGACGCAGGGCGTCGCGGGTCCCGATGCCGAGACGATCGCCAACGAGGTCTTCCGTGCCGACGTGCGCTTCTTCGGCGCGGGCGTTATCGCCGTGGCGGCGATCTGGACGTTGATGAAGATCGCAGGACCGGTGATCGGCGGCATCCGTTCGGCAATGGCGGCGAGCAAGGCGCGTCATGCCGGGACCGCGCTTGCGGTGGGCGAGCAGGATATTCCGATCGGCTGGGTGTTCGGCGGTTCGCTGCTCGTGCTCGTCCCGATCGCCGCGCTGCTCTGGTCGGTGCTTGCGGGCGGGCCGCTCGCCGGGTCGGCGGTGATTCTCGTCGCCGGGGCGCTGGTGTTCGTCGTGGTCGTCGGCCTGATGATCGCGTCGGTCACCGGCTATATGGCGGGCCTGATCGGCGCGTCGAACTCGCCGGTGTCGGGCATCGGCATCCTCGCGATCATCGCCTCCTCGCTGCTGCTCGTCGGACTGCTCGGCCGTGGCGGCGGCACCGAGGCGAGCGCCGCGATGGTCGCCTATGCGCTGATCGTCACCGGCGTCGTCTTCGGCATCGCGACGATCTCGAACGACAATCTGCAGGATCTCAAGACCGGTCAGATCGTCGGCGCGACGCCGTGGAAGCAACAGGTCGCGCTGATCATCGGCGTGATCTTCGGCTCGCTCGTCGTGCCGCCGGTGCTCAACGTGCTCAACGAAACGCTCGGTTTCGTCGGCGTCCCCGGCGCCGGTCCCAACGCGCTCGCGGCGCCGCAGGCGGGGCTGATCTCGTCGCTGGCGAAGGGCGTGCTCGGCGGCGACCTCAACTGGACGATGCTCGGCTATGGCGCGCTCGTCGGCGTCGGCTTTATCTTCGTCGACGAACTGCTCGGCCGCATGGGCAAGCTGCGGCTTCCGCCGCTGGCTATCGGGATCGGCATCTATCTGCCGATGGCGGTCATCCTGCCGGTGGTGATCGGCGCCATTGGCGGCTGGTTCTACGACCGCTGGGCCGAACGCCGCGCGAATGCCGCTTTCGCGCATCGCATGGGCGTGCTGACCGCGACTGGCATGATCGTCGGCGAAAGCCTGTTCGGGGTGTTCTATGCGGGTCTCGTCTACGCGACCGACAGCGACGCGCCGCTTGCGGTGGTCGGTGACGGCTTCCAGGTCCCGTCGATCTTCATCGGCCTCGGCCTGTTCGCCGCGCTGATCTCGCTCAGCTACGCCCGGACCCGCAAGGCGGTCACCACGACCGCCTGACGACACGCACCGCTTGCCCTTGGCCGCGCGTCCGGCTAAGGGCGCGCTCCTGTGACCGGCACTATCGATGCGCCGGCGGCTCTTTCCATCCTTGAACCAGCGAGTGTGCGCGATGAAAATCACCGGCGTTGAAATCCGTCCCGGCAATATTATCGAATTTGAAAAGGGGATCTGGAAGGTCACCAAGATCCAGCACACCCAGCCGGGCAAGGGCGGCGCCTATATGCAGGTCGAAGCCAAGAATCTGATCGACGGCCGCAAGCTCAACAACCGTTTCCGCAGCGCCGACACGGTCGAAAAAGTCCGTCTCGACACCAAGGATTTCCAGTTCCTCTATGCCGAGGGCGACGATCTGGTGTTCATGGACAAGGACACGTTCGAACAGATCAACATCTCGAAGGATGTCGTCGGCGAAGCGCATGAATTCCTCCAGGACGGCATGGATGTCGTGCTCGAACTCTGGGAAGAGCGCCCGATCTCGGTCGAATTGCCCGAAACGATCGAGGCGACGATCGTCGAGGCCGACGCGGTGGTGAAGGGCCAGACGGCATCCTCGTCGTACAAGCCCGCGATCCTCGACAATGGCGTGCGCGTGATGGTGCCGCCGCACATCACCAGCGGCACCCGCATCGTCGTGCATGTCTACGACCGCGAATATGTGCGGCGCGCCGACTGACATTCGTCGCCCCGGCGAAAGCTGGGGCCGCTAACGTTCTTATTGCCGATAGCGATCCCGGCTTTCGCCGGGATGACGACTTCGGAGGAAACAAAATGGCCGTATCGGGCATCATCACCGTCATGGAACGCGCCGCGCGCAAGGCCGGCACCAAGCTGCGCCGCGACTTCGGCGAGATCGAGCATCTGCAGGTTTCGCAGAAGGGCCCGGCCGACTTCGTGTCGAAGGCCGATCAGGCCGCCGAGCGCACCCTCTACGACGAACTCGGCCGCGACCGTCCGGGCTGGGGCTTCCTGATGGAAGAGGCCGGCGAGATCGAGGGCGAACCCGGCAAGCCGCGCTTCATCATCGATCCGCTCGACGGCACCTCGAACTTCCTCCACGCCATCCCGCATTTCGCGATTTCGATCGCGGTGCAGGAACCCAAGCTCGGCGGCGGCTGGGGCGACATCACCTCGTGCCTCATCTATCACCCGGTCACCGACGAAAGCTATTGGGCCGAGCGCGGCCGCGGCGCCTGGCTGCACGACCGGCGCCTGCGCGTGTCGTCGCGCCGCCACCTCAACGAATGCCTGATCGCCACCGGTATTCCCTTCATGGGCCATGGCAATATGGCGCAGTGGAGCCGCGTGTTCGGCGCCGTCGCGCCCGAAGTCGCCGGTATCCGCCGTTTCGGCGCCGCCAGCCTCGACCTCGCCTGGGTCGCGGCGGGTCGTTATGACGGCTTCTGGGAAAGCGACCTGAACATCTGGGACGTCGCGGCGGGCATATTGCTCGTGCGCGAAGCCGGCGGCTTCGTCAGCGATTTCCGTGGCGGCGACCGCGCGATCGAACGCAGCGAGTTCATCGCGGGCAGCGCTGCGGTGCATTCGAAGCTGCAGAAACTCGTCGCCGGCGCGCTCCGCAACGCCTGACGCGCCGGGGTGGCCCCGGCGCGAGCCGGGGCGCTCCCACTATTTTTCGTAAATATGCGCGTGATAGGCGTCCATCAGCGCCGCCCAGGTGTTGAACGCCTCGCCCAGATTCTCGCGCGGGATGCCCGCGAAATCGAGGTCGATGTCCATTTCGAGCACCGGGTCGCCGCTTTCGTCGCGATAGGCGCGGCCGAAGCGCTTGCCGCTGTTCCATTCGTTCAGCCGTTCGAGCGTCGTGCTCTTCGCGTCGTCGAAGCCCATGTAGAATTGCAGCGTCTTGCAGGCCTTGCCCGCATCGTCGCAATTCATGAACAGGACGAGGAACTTCAGGCCGTCGCGGCTGCTCTCGATATAGGGGCCTTCGCCCTCGGTAGTGACGATCTTGGCGGGCCAGCCCTGCGACTCGACGATCTGCTTGATGACCTGGGGATTCTGCGCATTGACCAGTTCAGCCTGCGCCGGCGCCGCCGCCAGCGCTGCCGCTGTCGCGATCGCCCATCCGCCCATCGTCGAAACTCTTCCCATGATTTTCCCCCGTATAAGGCCATCCGCGACCCGCGCGGTCCGCCGACCCGATGACGGCGTAACATGCTCTTGGCCGCCGTCGCCAGCGTCCAATATGCTTTTGGTCACAGAGAGGTTATTTTCCTGCCCGCAGCGCTTGCGACCCGCGCCTTGCTGGCCTAAAGCGCCCGCAACGAAAGGCGCCCAAGCGCCCCAAAAAGACTGCGAGCTCCCATGGTCGACCTGACGCAATATTTGCCGATCCTGATCTTCCTGTTCGTGGCTGTCGGCCTTTCGGCCGCCTTTGTGTTCCTGCCGATGGGCGTGTCGCGCCTGACCGGAGCGCATCAGCCCGATCCAGCGAAGCTTACCGAATATGAATGCGGCTTTCCCGCGTTCGAGGACGCGCGCAGCCAGTTCGACGTGCGTTTCTATCTCGTCGCGATTCTCTTCATCATCTTCGACCTCGAAGCGGCCTTCCTCTTTCCCTGGGCGGTCAGCCTCGATGAAATCGGTTGGGCCGGCTGGGCCACGATGATGATTTTCCTCGCCGAACTCGCGCTCGGCCTTGTTTATGCATGGAAGAAAGGGGCGCTGGATTGGGAATGAGCAATTCGAGCATCCTGATGCCCGGCCAGATGCCGGTTGCCCCGGGCACAGCGCCCGACCAAGGGTATTTCGACGATCTCAACAGCGAGCTTGGTGACAAGGGCTTCCTCGTCACGTCGACCGAGGACATCTTCAACTGGGCGCGCACCGGCTCGCTGTGGTGGATGACCTTCGGGCTCGCCTGCTGCGCGGTCGAGATGATCCACGTCAACATGCCGCGCTATGATATGGAGCGCTTCGGCGCCGCGCCACGTGCGTCGCCGCGCCAGTCGGACGTCATGATCGTCGCGGGCACGCTGTGCAACAAGATGGCGCCCGCGCTGCGCCGGGTCTACGACCAGATGTCGAACCCCAAATATGTCATCTCGATGGGCAGCTGCGCCAATGGCGGCGGCTATTATCACTATAGCTACAGCGTCGTGCGCGGCTGCGACCGTATCGTGCCCGTGGACATCTATGTTCCCGGCTGCCCGCCGACCGCCGAAGCCCTGCTCTATGGCGTGATGCAGTTGCAGCGGAAGATCCGCCGCACCGGGACGATCGAACGCTGATGGGCCATCCTGCACCTTTGGTCGCCCCGCAGTCGGGCCTTGCTGCCGCGCTCAAGGCGCTGCTCGGCAAGGACCTGCTGTCGCACGACTTTGCCGCCGACGAGGACAGCATTACGGTGGATCGCGACGCGATCGCCGCGGTGATGATCGCGCTGCGCGACAATCTCGAATATCAGCAGATGATGGAAATCGCCGGGGTCGACTATCCCGAGCGCGCCGAGCGTTTCGAGGTTGTCTACCACCTGCTCAGCGTCACCATGAACCATCGCCTCCGCGTCCGCGTAACCACCGACGAAGCGACGCCGGTGCCGACGATCGTTCCCGTCTGGCCGAACGCCGGCTGGCTCGAGCGCGAAGTGTTCGACATGTACGGCGTGCTGTTCAGCGGCAACACCGATCTGCGCCGCATCCTGACCGACTATGGTTTCCAGGGGCATCCGCAGCGCAAGGACTTCCCGCTGACCGGCTATACCGAGCTGCGTTACAGCGAAGAGGACAAGCGCGTCGTGTACGAGCCCGTGCGGCTCGCGCAGGATTTCCGCAACTTCGACTTCATGTCGCCGTGGGAAGGCGCCGACTATGTGCTGCCCGGCGACGAAAAGGCCGGCGGCACGGGTGAGGCCCCGGGCAAGGGCGCACCGACGCCGATGACCGCGAAAGAGGTCAAGGCCGCCGACGACAAGGCGAAGGCACCGCCGCCGCCGACCCCCAAGACCACCGAAAAGCCCGAACAGACCGGGGCAGGGGCCAAGGCTAACATCAAGGCCGCCAAGACGAGCCGCGACGGCGCGAAGGCCAAGGCGGCGACCAAGCCCGCCAAGACGCCCGCGACGGCGAAGGCCGAAAAGGCGCCCGCCAAGCCGCGTGCGCCGCGCAAGCCCGAGACGGGAGGTGACGCATGACCGACTCCCCTTATGTGAAGCACCACGGCAGCGACATGTTCACCGGCTATCCGGTCGACACCGCCGATACCGCGGGCGACCAGACCGTCACCAACTACACCATCAACTTCGGTCCGCAGCACCCGGCAGCGCACGGCGTGCTGCGCATGGTGATGGAGCTTGATGGCGAGATCATCGAGCGTGTCGACCCGCACGTCGGGCTGCTCCATCGCGGCACCGAGAAGCTGATCGAGTACAAGACCTATCTGCAGGCTTTGCCCTATTTCGACCGGCTCGACTATTGCTCGCCGCTCGGCATGGAGCACTCGTACGTGCTGGCCATCGAAAAGCTGCTCGATCTCGAAGTGCCCGATCGCGCGCAATATCTGCGGGTGCTGTTCGCCGAGCTGACGCGCATCTGCAACCACATGCTCAACATCGGATCGCACGTCATGGACGTCGGCGCGATGACGCCGAACCTGTGGGTGTTCGAACTGCGCGAGGATTGTCTCAACTTCTTCGAACGTGCCTCGGGCGCGCGCATGCATTCGGCGTGGTTCCGCCCCGGCGGCGTGCATCAGGACGTGCCGGAGAAACTGCTCTACGACATCGGCGAATGGTGCGAAAAGCGCCTGCCGAAGCTGTTCGGCGACGCGATGAGCCTCGTCATCGATAACCGCATCTTCAAGCAGCGCAACGTCGACATCGCGACGGTCAGCAAGGAAGACGCGCTCGCATGGGGCTTCTCGGGTCCGATGATCCGTGGCAGCGGCATCGCGTGGGACCTGCGCAAGTCGCAGCCCTATGACGCCTATGCCAAGATGGATTTCGACATCCCCGTCGGCACGCGCGGCGACTGCTACGACCGCTTCATGGTCCGCGTGCAGGAAGTCTATCAGTCGGCGCGCATCATCCTCCAGTGCATCAACGAAATGCCGAAGGGCCCCGTTGCCAGCCTCGACCGTAAGGTCGTGCCGCCGAAGCGCGCCGAGATGAAGAGCTCGATGGAATCGCTGATCCATCACTTCAAGCTCTACACCGAGGGCTTCCACGTCCCCGCGGGCGAAGTCTATGTCGCGACCGAAAGCCCCAAGGGCGAATTCGGCGTCTATCTGGTCAGCGACGGCAGCAACAAGCCATACCGCTGCAAGATCCGCCCGACGGCGTTTTCGCATTTGCAGGCGATGGACATGATGTCGAAGGGCCATATGCTCGCCGACACCACCGCAATCATCGGCGCGATCGACGTCGTGTTTGGGGAGTGCGACCGGTGAGCAAGCTGGCAGTCGCCGAGACGATGATAGCGCACTACAATGCGCAGGACGCCGACGCCTATGTCGCGCTGATGACCGACGATGCGGCGGAGGCCGGCTATCGCGGCGCGGTCGTTCGGGACGGTAAGGCAGGCGTGCGTGAAGGGCTGAAGGCGATGTTCGCGGAATTTCCGCAAAACCGCGCCGAAATCCTGTCGGGCTATACGCTGGGCGACTTCGTCGTCCTGCATGAAAAGGTTGTCCGCTCACCGGAGGCCGACCCGTTCGAGGTCATGTCCATCTATAGTTTTGAAGGCGACAAGGTGTCGCGTGTGGAGTTTGTCCGCTAATGGCCGACGCACCCCAAATTCCCGATGAGGCCGAAGTCCGCGCGCGCTGGGGCGCGTTTGCATGGACCGCCGAAAATGCCGAAAAGGCAAAGACCGTCATCGCGCGCTACCCTGCCGGGCGCCAGCGTTCGGCGGTGATGCCCTTGCTCGACCTCGCGCAGCGGCAGGTCGGGGCCGAGACGAACACGCAGGGCTGGCTGCCCGTCCCGGTGATCGAATATGTCGCCTCGCAGCTCGATATGCCTTTCATCCGCGCCTATGAGGTCGCGACCTTCTACACCATGTACAATATGGCGCCGGTCGGTCGCTATCATGTCCAGGTGTGCGGCACGACGCCGTGCCTGTTGCGCGGGTCGGACGATGTGATGGCGGCGTGCAAGAACCGCGGCATGGTCAAGGGCAAGACGACGCCCGACGGCCTGTTCACGTTGACCGAGGTTGAGTGCATGGGCACCTGCACCAACGCGCCGATGGTCCAGATCAACGACGATAATTACGAAGACCTCGATTACGACAAGATGGACCGCATCCTCGACGCGCTGGCCGCTGGCGAGACGCCGAAGGCGGGAACGCAGCTTGCCGATCGCCACACCAGCGAGCCGCAGGGCGGTCCGACGACGCTCGTCGAGATGGTCAAGGCCAACCATGATTACCGGAAGGCCTGGTAATGAACGTTCAGAAACTCATCCAGCTGATCGTGCTGCTGGTCTTCGTGATCGTGGCGTGCGTGCTGCTGTCCGTCGCGGCCAAGGTCGCGATCAACCTGGCGCAGATCGCGATCGTCGTCGCGATCATCCTCGTCATCTATTTCCTCGCCGAACGGCTTTTCGGAAAGAAGCGCTGATGCTCGCCGACAAGGATCGCATCTTTACCAACATCTACGGCTTCCAGCCGTGGAACCTGAAATCCGCGCAGGGGCGCGGCGATTGGGACAAGACCAAGGATCTGATGGCCGCGGGACAGGACGCGATCATCGAGACGATCAAGGCGTCGGGGCTGCGCGGCCGCGGCGGCGCGGGCTTCCCGACGGGCCTGAAATGGTCGTTCATGCCCAAGGAGCCGCGCGCCGACCGCCCGAGCTTCCTCGTGATCAACGCCGACGAATCCGAGCCCGGTTCGTGCAAGGACCGCGAGATCATTCGCCACGACCCGCACAAGCTGATCGAGGGCGCGCTGATCGCCGGTTACGCGATGCGCGCGCGTGCCGCGTACATCTACATCCGCGGCGAATTCATCCGCGAGGCCGAGACGCTCTTCGCGGCGGTGCAGGAGGCCTATGACGCCGGCCTGCTTGGCAAGAACGCCGCCAAGTCGGGGTACGACTTCGACGTCTTCGTCCATCGCGGCGCCGGCGCCTATATCTGCGGCGAAGAAACCGCGATGATCGAAAGCCTCGAGGGCAAGAAGGGCCAGCCGCGCCTGAAACCGCCGTTTCCGGCGGGTGCGGGTCTTTATGGCTGCCCGACGACGGTCAACAATGTCGAATCGATCGCGGTCGTCCCGACGATCCTGCGGCGCGGCGCGACCTGGTTTTCCTCCTTCGGGCGCGAGAACAATAAGGGCACCAAGCTCTTCCAGATCAGCGGGCATGTGAACACGCCGTGCGTGGTCGAGGAGGAGATGAGCATCACCTTCCGCGAACTGATCGACCGCCATTGCGGCGGAATCCGCGGCGGTTGGGACAATCTGCTCGCGGTCATCCCCGGCGGTTCGTCGGTCCCGCTGGTTCCGGCGGCGGAGATCATGGACTGCCCGATGGACTTCGACGGGCTGAAAGCCGTCGGATCGGGCCTCGGCACCGCCGCCGCGATCGTGATGGACAAGTCGACCGACGTTGTCCAGGCGATCAGCCGCATCAGCTATTTCTATAAGCATGAAAGCTGCGGCCAGTGCACGCCGTGCCGCGAAGGCACCGGCTGGATGTGGCGCGTGATGGAACGGCTGCGCACCGGCGACGCCGACATCAGCGAGATCGATACGCTGTACGACGTGACCAAGCAGGTCGAAGGCCATACCATCTGCGCGCTCGGCGACGCGGCGGCGTGGCCGATCCAGGGCCTGATCAAGCATTTCCGCCCCGAAATCGAACGCCGCATCCGCGAGAATGGCGGCGCACTCGAGGCTGCCGAGTGACCGACGCCGAGCGCCTCGGCCTTTTGCTCATCGTCGTCGTGGCGATGCTGGCGTTCGGCGTGCGAGCCCTCTGGGGTTCGTCGGAGCCGAAGCCGTCGGCGAAGAACGGCTGGCGCAAGGCCGAGCCCAAGACTTCGGGTCGCTGGTTCGACGATCAGAGCGTCGGGGGAGGCGATTGATGCGCATCGTGATGGAGGCCGTCCTATGATCACCCTCGCATTCGCCCTCATGGCCGCGGCGCAGGTTCCCGAGCAGGCGCCGCGCATGGACGATCGCCCGGCGCCGTGGCCCGAGAATGATCGCGGCTTCGGCCCCAATGTCGATCGCGTCAAGGAATCCGAACCCGATGCGCGCCGCGCGATGGCGCGCTATGCCGTCTGCGTCGCCGACAAGAGCAACGACAAAGTCACCGAATTGCTGAGCGGCGATTTTACGACCACGGCCTATCGCAGCGGCCTCAAGAATCTCGTCAATGCGAACGGCGGCTGCGCGAAGCAGGTCGGTGTGCGCAGCGAAGTCATGCGATCGGCCAGCCTTCCCTTCGCAGGTTCGCTTGCCGAGGCGATGCTGCGGAGCGACCCCGCGCCGCTGAACGTCCGGCTTGCGAAGGCCGCGACGGGCAAGGAAGCGCCAACCTTTGCCCCGTCGGACAAGGTCGCGATGTGCGTCGCGCGCTCGTCGCCCGACGACGTCGCCAAGCTATTTGCGACCGATCCCGGATCAACCGAGGAAAATCGGGTCGCCGAGCAGTTGATGCCCGTTGTCAAACTATGCAGCGGCCCCACCAAATTGGAGACGAACGTCGTGGGCCTTCGCTCGATCGTCGCCACCGCAAGCTTCCGCCTGTTGGCGGCTCAGGAAAGCTGATATGCCTAAAGTTACCGTAGATGGCGTAGAACTCGACGTTCCGCAGGGCGCGACCGTCCTGCAGGCGTGCGAACTGGCGGGGAAGGAAATCCCGCGCTTCTGCTATCATGAACGCCTGTCGATCGCCGGCAATTGCCGCATGTGCCTCGTCGAGGTCGCCCCCGGGCCGCCGAAGCCGCAGGCTAGCTGTGCGCTGCCGACCGCCGAAGGGCAGATCATCAAGACCGACAGCCCGATGGTGAAGAAGGCGCGCGAAGGGGTGATGGAGTTCCTGCTCATCAACCACCCGCTCGACTGCCCGATCTGCGACCAGGGCGGCGAATGCGACCTGCAGGACCAGTCGGTGGCCTATGGCCGCGGCGCGACGCGCTATGACGAGAACAAGCGCGCGGTCACCGAAAAATATATGGGTCCGATCGTCAAGACGGTGATGACCCGCTGCATCCAGTGCACGCGCTGCGTCCGCTTTGCGGAGGAAGTCGCGGGTGTAGAGGATATCGGCGCGATCTATCGCGGCGAGAATATGCAGATCACGAGCTATCTCGAAAATGCCGTCCAAAGCGAGCTGTCGGGCAACGTCGTCGACCTGTGCCCGGTCGGCGCGCTGACCTCGAAGCCCTATGCGTTCGAGGCGCGTCCGTGGGAGCTGACCAAGACGCTCGGCATCGACATGATGGACGCGGTCGGCACCAATGTCCGTATCGATGCGCGCGGGCGCCAGGTGCTGCGCGTGCTGCCGCGCGTCAACGACGATGTGAACGAGGAATGGGCGAACGACAAGACGCGCCACCATGTCGACGGCCTCGTGCGTCGCCGCCTCGACCGGCCCTATGTGCGCAAGGACGGCGTGCTGGTCGAAGCGAGCTGGGGTGAGGCGTTCGAAGCCATCAAGGCAGTGAACGCCGGCGCATCGGTCGCGGCGATCGCTGGCGACCTTGCCGATTGCGAAACGATGTTCGCGGCGAAATCGCTGGTGACCGCGCTCGGCGGCAGTCTGCTCGAAGGCCGCCAGACCGGGCTCGATTATGACGTCACCAGCCTGTCGGCGGTCAATTTCAACACGACGATCGCCGAGGCCGAAAATGCCGACGTGATCCTGCTCGTCGGCACGAACCTGCGCTGGGAAGCGCCGCTGATCAACACGCGCGTCCGCAAGGCGGTGTGGAAGAAGGGCGCGAAGGTCTTCGCGATCGGCCCCGAAACCGACCTCACCTACAAGGCCGAATGGCTCGGCGACGACGCCGCGCTGGTCGCGAAGCTGCCGAAGCATGTGACCGACGCGCTGGCGGGTGCCGAGCGGCCGATGCTGGTCTTCGGCGGCGGCGCGCTGTCGGTCCCCGGCGTGCATGGCGCGGGTCTCGCGCTCGCCAAGGCGGTGAATGCGGTAAAGGACGGCTGGAACGGCTATAACGTCGTCCATTTCTCGGCGGCGCGCATGGGCTCGCTGATGCTCGGCTATGGCCTGCCTGGCGGAATCAAGGACGTCATCGCGGCCAAGCCGAAACTTGCCTTCTTCCTCGGCGCCGACGAGGTCGATTTCGCGGCGCTGCCTGACACCTTCAAGGTCTATGTCGGCCATCATGGCGACAAGGGCGCACACGCCGCCGACGTCATCCTGCCCGCCGCCGCGTGGACCGAAAAGGACTTCACCACGGTCAACACCGAGGGCCGCGTCCAGCGCAGCGACAAGGCGGTGTTCGCCCCCGGCGACGCGCGCGAGGACTGGAGCATTTTCAGGGCCTTGGCCGATGCGCTCGGCGTCAATCTCGGCTTCGACAGCTTCGCCGAATGCCGTGCTGCGATGATCGCTGCGGTGCCCGCGCTCGGTGTCGAGGGTCTCGCCGACTATGGCTGGACGGTGCCCAAGCTGCCGGCCAAGCCCGAGGCGCGCGCGATCCCGTCGCCGATCAAGGATTTCTATCTCACCAACGCCATCTGCCGCGCGTCGCCGACGATGCAGCTCTGCTCGGAAGAGCTGGTCCATGGCGCCACCTTTGCGGAGGCCGCAGAATGACCCCGGTACACGCCATCGCCTCGATACTGCTCGTCGGCATGGGCTATTCGGTCTGGCGTGGGTTCAACCCCACCAAGTCGAAGAAGCCCGGCCCGCATAACGGCTGGAAGAACCAGGACGGCGCGAAGAAATGACCGAGACCTTCATCTCGTGGGGCATGGACCCGACATGGGCGTGGGGCGTCGCGACGATCGCAGGCATCCTGCTCATCGCGCTGCCGCTGATGCTCGCGGTCGCGATGATCATCTATGCCGACCGCAAGATCTGGGCGGCGATCGCGCTGCGCCGCGGTCCGAACGTCGTCGGCCCCTTCGGCCTGCTCCAGTCGTTTGCCGACGGTTTGAAAGTGTTCCTGCAGGAAACGATCATCCCGACGTCGGCCAACCGCGGGCTGTTCCTGATCGCGCCGATCATCACCTTCACGGTGGCGCTGATGGCGTGGGCGGTGATCCCGTTCAATTCGGGCGCGGTGCTCGCCGACATCAACGTCGGGCTGCTCTATATCCTCGCGATTTCGTCGCTCGGCGTCTACGGCGTGATCCTGTCGGGCTGGGCGTCGAACTCGAAATACCCCTTCTTTTCGGCGATGCGCGCCTCGGCGCAGATGATCTCCTATGAAGTGTCGATCGGGTTCATCCTGATCGGTGTCGTGCTCTTCGCCGGCAGCTTCAACATGAACGAGATCGTCAAGGCGCAGCAGGGCCACGGGCTAGGCATCGTCAACGCCTTCGGCTTCAACCTGCTGCTCTTCCCGCTCGCGGTGATGTTCCTGATCTCGTCGCTCGCCGAAACCGCGCGCGCACCGTTCGATTTGACCGAAGCGGAAAGCGAACTCGTCGCGGGTTATCAGACCGAATATTCGTCGATGAGCTTCGCGCTCTTCTGGCTCGGCGAATATGCCAACGTGCTTCTGATGTGCACGCTCAACGCCGTGCTGTTCTGGGGCGGCTGGCTGCCGCCGCTCAACATCGACCTGATCCCCTGGTTCGACATTCCGGGCATCATCTGGCTTTTCGCGAAGATCCTCTTCTTTTTCTTCGTGTTCAGCTGGGTGAAGGCGACCGTCCCGCGCTATCGCTACGACCAGCTCATGCGGCTGGGCTGGAAGGTATTCCTGCCGATCTCGCTGATCTGGATCTTCCTGATCTCCGGCTATCTGATGCTGACGAGATACGGTGACTGTAAAGCCAGCGAACGTGTCCACATAACGCAGATCGCCGACAAGGAAACGGGCAAGACTTATAGCGTTGCGCCCCCGAAAAACAGCTGGGACGGCATTTGCCGCAGCGAAATCCAAGGTTCCGCCAAGGTGTCTTCATGAGCAGCATCGCCCATCTCGTCAAAAGCTTCACCTTGTGGGAATTCGTGAAGGCGCACGCCCTCACGCTGAAATATTTCTTCAAGCCCAAGGCGACGATCAACTATCCGTTTGAGAAGAACCCGCTGTCGCCGCGTTTCCGCGGCGAGCATGCGCTGCGGCGCTATCCGAACGGCGAGGAACGCTGCATCGCGTGCAAGCTGTGCGAAGCGGTCTGCCCGGCGCAGGCGATCACGATCGAGGCCGAACCCCGCGACGACGGCAGCCGCCGCACGACGCGCTACGATATCGACATGACCAAGTGCATCTATTGCGGCTTCTGTCAGGAAGCGTGCCCGGTCGATGCCGTGGTCGAGGGGCCGAACTTCGAATTCGCGACCGAAACGCGCGAGGAACTGCTCTATGACAAGGCCAAGCTGCTCGCCAATGGCGACAAATGGGAACGCGCGATCGCGGCGAATCTTGCCGCCGACGCGCCCTATCGGTAAGGGCGCGCGCACATGATTCAGGTCGCTGCTTTCTGGCTCTTCGCCACCATCGTGATCGCTTCGGCGGCGATGGTTATCTTTGCCCGCAATCCGGTCCACAGCGTGATGTGGCTGATCCTCGCCTTCTTCAACGCGGCGGGGCTGATGCTGCTCGCGGGGGCCGAGTTCATCGCGATGCTGCTCGTCATCGTCTATGTCGGCGCGGTCGCGGTGCTGTTCCTCTTCGTCGTGATGATGCTCGACATCGATTTCGCCGAATTGCGCGCCGGTTTTGTCCGTTATCTGCCGCTCGGCGCGCTCGTTGCGATCATCCTCGCGGTCGAGCTCGTCTTCGCGGTCGGCGCCTGGAGCGCGGGCAAGGTCGACCTCGCGGCGCGTGCCGCGCCGGCGGTCACCGACAAGAGCAATATCCAGCAGATCGGCGAACTGCTCTACACCAAATATATCTTCCTGTTCGAGGCGGCGGGCATCGTCCTGCTTGTCGCGATGATCGGCGCGATCGTGCTGACGCATCGCCAGCGCGGCGGGGTTCGCATCCAGAATATCTCGGAACAGAATAAGCGCCGTCCGCAGGATGCAACGCGCATGGTCGATCCGGGCGTCGGGCAGGGGGTTGAGCTGTGATTTCCGTCGGCCATTATCTCGCCGTTTCGGCGGTGCTCTTCACGCTCGGCGTGCTCGGCATCTTCATCAACCGAAAGAATATCATCGTCATCCTGATGGCGATCGAACTGATCCTGCTCGCGGTGAACATCAATCTCGTCGCATTCAGCTCGGCGCTCGGCGATCTCGTCGGCCAGGTGTTCGCGATGTTCGTGCTGACCGTCGCCGCCGGCGAAGCGGCGATCGGGCTCGCAATCCTTGTGATCTATTTCCGCGGCCGCGGCACCATTGCGGTCGATGACGCCAACCGGATGAAGGGGTAAGCCGGTGATTCAGGCGATCGTTTTCCTGCCGCTGCTCGCGGCACTTGTCGCAGGGCTTGGCCAGCGCGCTATCGGCCCTTTCGCGTCGAAGCTCGTCACCACGGCGGCGTTGTTCACCAGCTGCGCGCTCAGCTGGCCGATCTTCCTGTCGTTCGTGTTCGGCACGGGTCATGCCGAGGTCGTCACGGTGCTGCACTGGGTCAGCTCGGGCGCGCTCCAGTTCAACTGGGAGCTGCGCGTCGATACTTTGACCGCGGTGATGCTCGTCGTCATCACCAGCGTCTCGTCGCTCGTCCACCTCTATAGCTGGGGCTATATGGAGGAAGACCCGGACCAGCCGCGCTTCTTCGCCTATCTGTCGCTCTTCACCTTCGCGATGCTGATGCTCGTGACCGCGAACAATCTCGTCCAGATGTTCTTCGGCTGGGAAGGCGTCGGTCTCGCATCCTATCTGCTCATCGGTTTCTGGTACAAGAAGCCGAGCGCCAATGCCGCCGCGATCAAGGCGTTCGTCGTCAACCGCGTCGGCGATCTGGGCTTCATGCTTGGCATCTTCGGCACCTTCCTCGTCTTCGGCACCGTCTCGATTCCTGATATCCTGACCGCCGCGCCGGGCATGGCGGGGTCGTCGATCACCTTCCTCGGCATGCGCCTCGACACGATGACGATCCTCTGCCTGCTGCTGTTCATCGGCGCGATGGGCAAGTCGGCGCAGCTCGGGCTGCACACCTGGCTTCCCGATGCGATGGAGGGTCCGACCCCGGTGTCGGCGCTGATCCATGCCGCGACGATGGTCACCGCGGGCGTCTTCATGGTGTGCCGCCTGTCGCCGATGTTCGAAACAGCGCCGATCGCGCTCGGGGTCGTCACCTTCGTCGGCGCCGCGACCTGCTTCTTCGCCGCGACCGTCGGCACCACGCAGTGGGACATCAAGCGCGTCATCGCCTATTCGACCTGTTCGCAGCTCGGCTACATGTTCTTCGCGACGGGCGTCGGCGCCTATGGCGCGGCGATGTTCCACCTCTTCACGCACGCCTTCTTCAAGGCGTTGCTGTTCCTCGGCGCGGGCTCGGTCATTCATTCGATGCACCACGAACAGGACATGCGCTATTATGGCGGCCTGCGTAAGCATATCCCGATCACCTATTGGGCCATGTTGTTGGGTACGCTGGCGATCACGGGCGTCGGCATCGCCGGGGTCGCGGGCTTTGCGGGCTTCCATTCGAAGGACGGCATCCTCGAGGCGGCGTTCGCTGCCGGCGGCGGCGGCACGATCGCCTTCTGGGTCGGCATCTTCGCCGCGCTGCTGACGAGCTTCTATTCGTGGCGCCTCGTCTTCCTGACCTTTTACGGCAAGCCGCGCTGGGAACAGAGCGAGCATATCCAGCACGCCGTCCACGATGACCATGGTCATGGCCATGACGATCACGCGCATGCCGGGCACGACGACCATGCCCACGCCCATGACGCGCATCACGAATCTTCGGGCGACGGCACCGCAGGCTATCACCCGCACGAAAGCCCGGTCACCATGCTGATCCCGCTGATCGTGCTGTCGATTGGTGCGGTCGCCGCGGGCTTCGTCTTCGCGCATCCCTTCATCTATCCGGAGGAAGGTGCCAAATTCTGGGCCGGCAGCATGCTCGCGTTCGATGAACATCTGATGCACGCCGCGCACGAGGTGCCGACCTGGGTCAAATGGACGCCGTTCACGGTGATGGCGATCGGCCTGTTCCTCGCGTGGAACAGCTATATTCGCAACACGACTTTGCCGGGGCGCTTCGTGGCGCAGTTCAAGCTGCTCCACCAGTTCCTTTACAACAAATGGTATTTCGACGAGCTGTACAACGCGATCTTCGTCAAGCCGGCGTGCGCGCTCGGCCGCTTCTTCTGGAAGCGCGGCGATGAGCAGACCATCGACCGCTTCGGTCCCGATGGTGCGGCGACGCTCGTCGCGGGGGGCACGCGGCTCGCGGTGCGGCTGCAATCGGGTTATGTTTATGGATATGCGTTTGTGATGCTGCTCGGTCTTGTCGGCCTCGCCAGCTGGGCCATGGTGAATTTCCTGTGAGCGGGCTTCCTTTCCTCTCGCTGCTGCTGGCGATCCCCGCCGTCGCGGCCATCGCCTGCCTGTACGTCGGCGAGCGTAACGCAAAGTTCGTTGCGCTCGGTGCGTCGCTGCTCAATCTCGTCCTCAGCCTCGTCATGTGGTCGCAGTTCGAGATCGGCGGGGCGCAATGGCAGTTCCAGGAACTGCACAAGGGGTTGTTCGGGCCCTTCGACTATGCGCTCGGCATCGACGGGCTCGCGCTGCTATTGATCGTGCTCAGTACCTTCCTGATGCCGCTCTGCATTCTCGCGAGCTGGGAATCGATCACCAAGCGCGTCGGCCTCTACATGGCGATGTTCCTCGCGATGGAAGTGGTGATGATCGGCGTCTTCGCGGCGCAGGACCTGCTGCTTTTCTACATCTTCTTCGAAGCCGGCCTGATCCCGATGTATTTCATCATCGGCATCTGGGGCGGCGCGAACCGCAAATATGCGGCGTTCAAATTCTTCCTCTACACGCTGCTCGGCTCGGTGCTGATGCTCATCGCGATGATCGCGATGATCGCAGAAGCCGGCACGACCGATATCCCGACGCTGATGAGCTACAATTTCCCGGTCGAAATGCAGACCTGGCTGTGGCTCGCCTTCTTCGCCAGCCTCGCGGTCAAGATGCCGATGTGGCCGGTCCACACCTGGCTTCCCGACGCGCACGTCCAGGCGCCGACCGCGGGTTCGATGATCCTCGCCGGCGTGCTGCTCAAGATGGGCGGGTACGGCTTCGTGCGCTTCATGATGCCGATGTTCCCCGACGCCTCGGCGCAGCTGATGTGGATCGTCTTTGCGCTGTCGATGGTCGCGGTGGTCTACACCAGCCTCGTCGCGCTGGTGCAGAGCGACATGAAGAAGCTGATCGCCTATTCGTCGGTCGCGCATATGGCGATCGTCACCGCGGGCCTCTTCGCCTTCAACCAGCAGGGCATCGAGGGCGCGATGATCGTCATGCTCAGCCATGGCGTCGTCTCGGCCGCGCTCTTCTTCTGCGTCGGCGTAATCTACGACCGGCTGCACACGCGCGAGATCGATCGTTACGGCGGGCTCGCGGTGAACATGCCGGCCTATGCGCTGTTCTTCATGCTGTTCACCATGGCGTCGATCGGCCTGCCGGGGACCAGCGGTTTCGTCGGCGAATTCCTCAGCATCGCGGGCATCTATGAAGCATCGAGTTGGGTCGCCTTCGTCTGCACTACCGGCATCATCCTCGGCGCCGCGTACATGCTCTATCTCTACCGCCGCATCGTGTTCGGCGAACTGACCAAGGACGATGTGAAGGCGATGCCCGATCTCAATCCCCGCGAATGGGCGATCATGGTGCCGCTGGCCGCCGTGGCGCTGTGGATGGGCGTCTATCCCGAAAGCTTCCTCGCCCCGATGCGCGGCGACGTGACCACCGTGGTCGCGCGCCTCGCCCCCGCCAAGCCCGCCAGCGACGCGCATGTCAGCGCCGGCAAGCCGAAGGCGGCCGCCGATCATGGTGAGGGCCATGAGGCCCCCGCCGGCGAAGCCCATCATGCGGGAGGCAGCCAATGACCGCCGATCTCGCCCTTATCTGGCCCGAACTCATCCTGACGATCGGCGGGCTGGTCACGCTGATGCTCGGCACCTTCCTCGGTGACCGGCAGGTCGGGCTCTACCAGCTCGCCGCGCTGCTCACGCTCGCTGCTGCGGCGGTTGCGGTCGTCGCGCTGTTCGGCGTCAATGCGTCGGTTTTCTCGAACACGCTCGCGGTCGATAATTTCGGCGGCTTTGCGAAGCTCGTCATCTATGGCGCCAGCGCGGTCAGCATCCTGATCGCCCCGCGCTTCTTCGCGGGCGGCATGCGCGCCGAATATCCGGTGCTGATCCTGTTCGCGGCGCTTGGCATGGGCATCATGGCCTCGTCGCGCGACCTGATGACGCTCTATGTCGGGCTCGAACTCAACAGCCTTGCCGCCTATGTCCTCGCCAGCTTCATGCGCAGCGACGACCGGTCGAGCGAAGCGGGCCTCAAATATTTCGTCCTCGGCGCGCTCGCCTCGGGCATGCTGCTCTATGGCATCTCGCTGCTCTACGGCTTCAGCGGCACCACCGACTTCGCGGGCATCGCGGCGGCGATGGGCGGCAAGCTCAACCCCGGGCTGATCTTCGGCATCGTCTTCGTCCTCGCGGGCCTTGCCTTCAAGGTCAGCGCAGTGCCGTTCCACATGTGGACCCCCGACGTCTATGAAGGCGCGCCGACCCCGGTCACCGCCTTCTTCGCCAGCGCGCCGAAGGTAGCTGCGATGGCGCTGATGACGCGCGTCGCCATCGACGCGATGGGACCCGCCATCGGTGCCTGGCAACAGATCATCATCTTCCTCGCGCTCGCCTCGATCATCCTCGGCGCGGTCGGCGCGATCGGGCAGAAGAATATCAAGCGACTGCTCGCTTATTCGTCGATCAACAATGTCGGCTTCATGCTGATCGGCCTTGCTGCCGGTACGCAGGCGGGTGTCCAGGCGGTGCTGACCTATCTGCTCGTCTATGTCGTGACGACGGTCGGCGCCTTCCTCGTCCTGCTGCAGCTGCGTGATGCCGACGGCAATTATGTCGAGAGCATCCCCGCGCTCGCCGGCCTGTCGCAGCGCCGACCGGGCCTTGCCGCGGCGATGGCGGTGTTCATGCTCAGCCTCGCGGGCATCCCGCCGCTGTTCGGCTTCTGGCCCAAGCTGCTGGTGTTCCAGGCGGCGGTAAACGCGAACCTCGTGCCGCTTGCGGTCGCAGGCATCGTCGCCTCGGTGATCGGCGCCTTCTATTACATCGCGATCATCAAGACGATGTACTTCGACGACAAGTCGGAGGTCGAGATCGATGGCAGCCGGAATATCGTCGAAGGCTCGATCATCACTGTCAGCGCGCTGTGGCTGTCGATCGTCGGCTATCTCTTCATTCCCATGCTCACCGTCGCGTCTGCGGCGGCCGCGTCGGTGCTGTTCTGATCCCGCCGATCGAGCGGATCGCGCAGACAGGTTCGACCAACGCCGACCTGCTGGCGCGGCTGGCCGGCGGCGAGCATGTGGGCGAGGGGCATTGGCTCGTCGCCGACCGCCAGACCGCAGGCCGCGGCCGCCTCGGGCGGGCATGGGACGACGGGCAGGGCAATTTCATGGGCTCGACCGTCGTCCGCCTCACCGCGAGCGATCCCTCGCCTGCGACCCTCGCGCTTGTTGTGGCGGTCGCGCTGGCCAAGGTGATGACGATATTCGCGCCGTCGGTTCCGCTGCAATTGAAATGGCCGAACGACCTGCTCGTCGAGGGCGCCAAATGTTCGGGCATCCTGCTCGAAAGGCATGGCGACTGCGTGGTGGTCGGCATCGGGGTCAATCTGGCGTCGGCGCCCGACCTGCCCGACCGCGCGACTTTCGCCTTTGCCGATGCCGGCGTTGTCATCGACCGTGACCGCTTCGCCGACGCGCTGGCCGTCGCGATGATGGATGTCTTGTGGATCTGGCGGCAGGAAGGCGTCGGCAGCATCGTCCGCGCATGGCTGCCGCTCGGCCATCCGGTCGGCACGCCGCTGCGCGTGTCCGAACAGGGCATCGACGGCTTTTTCGATGGCCTCGCCCCTGACGGCGCGCTGCGCTTGCGCCGCGCGGGCGGCGAGACCATGTTGGTCCATGCCGGCGACGTCGAATTGCGCCGCCCGGTTGGTGAGGGGAATTAGGATGCTGCTCGCGATCGACGTCGGCAACACCAACGCCAAATTCGCTTTGTTCGACGGTGCCACGCTGCTCGCGCGCTGGCGCATCGCGACCGACGACCGCCGCACCGCCGACGAATATATGGTCTGGCTCGATCAGCTGATGCGGATCGAGGGGCAGGATCGCAGCGCGGTCGACGCCGTCATCATCTCGACCGTCGTCCCGCGCGCGCTCCATAATCTCCAGCTGCTCGCGCATAAATATTTCGGCGTCGGCGCGCTCGTCGCCGGCCGCGCGCCGGTGAGTTGGGGCATCGCGCTCAAGGTCGACGAGCCGCAATCGGTCGGCGCCGACCGCGCGGTCAACGCGATCTCGGCGCAGGCGATCGAACCCGGCAAGGACAAGCTCGTCATCAGCTTCGGCACCGCGACGACGCTCGACCATATCGGCGCCGACGGCGCCTATCTCGGCGGCATCATCGCCCCCGGCGTCAACCTGTCGCTCGAAGCCTTGGTTGCCGCCGCCGCCAAGCTGCCGCGCATCGCGATCGAAGCGCCGGCCACCGACAGCGTCATCGGCCGCACCACCGAAAGCCAGATGCTGATCGGTGTATACTGGGGCTATGTGTCGATGATCGAGGGGTTGATCGCGCGCATGAAGGCCGAAATCGGCAAGCCGCTCACCGTCATCGCGACCGGCGGCCTCGCGACCCTGTTCGACAAGCAGGGCCACCTCTTCGACCGGATCGACCCCGACCTCACGCTCAATGGATTAATGCATTTGTACAATCAACGGACCGCAGCATGACGAAACCCGGCAAGGAACTGCTCTTCCTCGCGCTCGGCGGATCGGGCGAGATCGGCATGAACGCCAATCTCTACGGCTGCGACGGCAAATGGATCATGCTCGACCTCGGCGTGACCTTCGGCACGCACGACTATCCCGGCATCGACATCATCATGCCCGACCTCGAATTCATCGAGGATCGCAAGAAGGACCTGCTCGGCATCGTCCTCACGCATGGGCATGAGGATCATATCGGCGCCTTGCCCTATCTCGCCGCCGAGCTTGGCGTGCCGCTCTATGCCAACCGCTTCACCGCGGGGCTGATCGCGCACAAACTCGCCGAAGAGGGCCTCCAGAATGAAGTGACGATCAAGACCGTCGATATCGACGCACAGTTCCAGCTCGGCCCCTTCGGCATTCGCCTGATGCCGCTCGCCCACTCGATCCTCGAAATGAGCGCGGCGGTGATCGACACGCCCTATGGCCGCGTCTTCCACACCGGCGACTGGAAGCTCGACGACCATCCGGTGCTCGGCACGCCGTCGTCGGCGAAGGCGCTGACCGCGATCGGCGACGAAGGCGTCGATGTCCTCGTCGGCGACTCGACCAATGCCTTCAACCCCGAGGCATCGGGCAGCGAGGGCGGGCTGATGGACGGGCTGCGCGCTGCGGTCGGCGCGGCGAAGGGCAGGGTGATCGTCACCACCTTCGCCTCGAACGCCGCACGCCTCAAGACGCTGGGCGAGGTCGCGAAGGCGACGGGCCGCACCTTGTGCGTCGCGGGCCGCTCGCTCGACCGCATCCTCGGCGTCGCGCGTTCGGTCGGTTATCTGAAGGACTTTCCCGCCACGGTCGATTTCGACGAGGCGATGCGGTTGCCGCGCGACAAGCTGATGGTGATAGCGACGGGCGGACAGGGCGAACCGCGCGCCGCGCTCGCGCGGATGGCTTCCGATGGCCACCAGATCAAGCTCGAGGCGGGCGACACCGTCGTCTTCTCGTCGAAGCAGATCCCGGGCAACGAGGTCGCGATCGGCCGCATCATGAACCAGCTCGCCGCCAGGGACGTGCTGACGGTGACCGAGAAGCAGGCGCATATCCATGTCAGCGGCCACCCCGGCCAGCCCGAACTCGCCGCGCTCTACGGCTGGCTGCGACCGCAGCTCGTCGTCCCCGTGCATGGCGAAATCCGCCACATGCACGAACAGGCGCGCTTCGCGCTCGAACAGGGCGTGCCCGACGCGCTGATCCAGGAAAATGGCGACCTCGTCCGCCTCGCGCCGGGTCCCGCGAAGATCATCGAACGCGTTCGTTCGGGACGTCTGATCCTCGACGGCGACGTGATCCTTCCTGCCGACGGCGAGACGATCAACGAACGGCGCAAGCTGTCGCTCCACGGCCATATCACCGTCGCGGTCATCTTCACCGCCGGCAAATTTACCGAAAGCGCGGTCAGCTATCGCGGCGTACCGGTCGAGGATGACCGCGAGGCGTTCATCGACGAGATGCGCGACGCCGCCGAAATGGCCGCGCTCGCCCCCGCCAAGGATGTCGAGAAGATGCGCGAGGCGATCCGCCTCGGCGTTCGCCGCATCGCGACCGACTGGACCGGCAAGAAGCCGGTGGTCGACGTGATGCTGGTCGACCTGTAAGGAGCGGCGCGATGAAATGGACCTCCGCCCTCGCGATCTTCACGCTCTTCTGGGTGTTCAGCGCCTTTTTCGTGCTGCCCTTCCACGGCCGCCGCTCCGGCGACGAAGCGCCGCAGGTCGCGGGGCAGGACCATGGCGCCCCCGCTGTGTTCCGCCCGAAGCGCATCCTTGCGCAGATGACGATCTCGGCCGCGGTGTGCTTCGTGCTCTATTACATCGCCTATGTGAACGGCTGGGCCGACCCCAATGTGCTGAGCGGGCGGGCCTGACGGCGTTCTTCACCCCCGCAGGCGGTCGATCGCCTGCGCCAGCGCCACATAGAGCTTCCCGATATCCGACGACAGCAAGGTCACGCTGATCGCCGACCCGTCGCGCGTGTTCATCAGCAGGCGCAGCATCGCTTCGAAATCGTGGATGAACTGGTTCACCGCGGCGTGGAAGGCATCGTCATTCTGATAGACGCGCAGGATTTCCTTCGCCTCGCTATTCTCGACCAGCTTGACCGCGCGTCGCGCGAAGACGCCGCGGTCGCCCTTCAGATAGGAATCCCAGGCCGTGTCGCTGACCTCGATCGACAGGATCTTGGTCACGTCGATCGCGGTCGATTTCAGCGATTCGGTGAGCAAGCCGACCTGCTTGGCCAGCGAATCGCGATCCGACGCCGCGATCGCGGCCTGCGCCTCGGCGGCACGCGCTTCGACATTGGCGCTGGTATCCATGATCGTGATCAGCTGGCGCATCAGTCGGTCGGTGGCGTTGTTCGCCGCAGCGACCGCGCGTTCGGACGCTTCGCCGATCGCGTCGAGTTGCGCCATGACCTCGGTACGGAACGCCGCGTCGATCGCTTCGGTGGCGGTCGTCTGCATCGCGTCCTGCGCGCCCGCGACAAGCCGTTCGAGCGTCTGATGCGCATAGCTTGCCGCCGACTCGGCGGTCAGCCGTACTTCGCCCAGCGTCGCCGTCATCTTGGCGCCGCCCTGTTCGGCGAAGCGGTCGGCGCCGCGATGCAGCTTGTTGAGCGACGCCTCGGCTTCGGCGAGTGAGGCGTTGATCGTTTCGACCAGCGCCCGCTGGTTCGCGGCATGGTCGGACATCTGGGTTTCGTTCGACGCCAGCGTCGCCTGCACTGCGTTGACGTGCGACAGCGTCGATTGCGCGACGAGTTCCGACGCCTCGAGCAACGGCTTGAGGTCGGCGAGCGATGCCTTCGTGGCCTGGCCATGTCCCGCCATGCGGTCGATCGCGTGCGGCAGCGTCTCGTCCATCTCGCGCGTCACCGCGTCGAGCGCGAGCAGCAGTCCCTCGGCGTGCGAAATCAGCTGGCGGGCGGAGGCATTGCCCGATTCGGTCTGCTGCATGAAAGCGGCGAGCTGCGCCTTGGTGTCGTCGATTGCGCGGCCGATGACCCCGGTGCTCGCCGACACGCTGGTATCGAGGAATTCGAGCCGGTCGCCGATCTCGGTCACATGGCCGGAGATCCGCGCCGCCAGCTCCTCGCTCGCGACGCCATGCGCGGCAAGCTGCGCGCCGATGTCGTCGCTCGCGCCGCGTGCGACCGCCAGACGATCGTCGAGCTGCCCCGACGCCGCCGCGACACCATCGCGGAACGCCTGCCAGGTCTGGCCCAGCTGTACGCTCATCGCATCGACGGTCGACGTCAGTTCATGATGGAGTGCGGTCGCGACCTGCGAGACTTGCGCCAGCGTCGCTTCATGCGCGCCGGTGACCTGCGCCGATACCGCGAGCATGTCGGTTTCGGCCTTTTTGGTCCGCGCTTCGAGCGATCCGATCGCGTCGTGCAGCGTCGCCGCCGACGCTTCGCCGGTTTCGGCGGCCTTCACCGCTTCCTCGGCGAGCGCCGCGAGCTTGGCTTCGAGGCTGGCCCCCTGCTGGTGCGCGACAAGCCCGGCTTCGCGGAAATTCCCGGCGAGCCGCTGGGCAACATCGTCGATCCGCGGCAGCCCGGCGAGCAGTCCGTCCATGCGCTGCAGCGCGACATCGCCCGATCGCGCGAGCTGGTCGTGGGCGTTGGCGATGACCGACGCATTGGTGGCGAGTTTGTCGCTGCTTTCGGTCAGCCGCGCGACGGTGTCGAGGCCGAGCTGCTGGACGATATTCGCCTGTTCGGCCAGCTGCCGCTGGGCATCGGCGAGGTGCAGGCCCAGCGAATGCATCGACTGGTTGAGCGCGGCATTTTCATTGCGCAGCGCCGTCGCGACCCGCGCAAAGCGCGCCTGTTCGGACCGGCCTGACCGGATCAGCACCATCCACAGCACCGCGAGCAGTGTCAGCGGCATCGCGATCGTCGCGATCAATCCCGGCCATTCGACCATTGTCGGTGCGCCGGCGAAGTTGTTCGTGGCGGCTGCGACGGCAAAGACCGTCCAGCCGAGGCCGAGCAGGATCAGCAGGGCAGGGGCGATGCGGTCGCGCCAGGCCGACGGGCTCGCCATCGCCTCTTCCGTTTCGCTTTCCTCGGCGAGCGCCGAAAGGTCGAGCCAGTCGCGTTCGGCGCGCACAGGCGCTTCGGCCTCGGGCGCAGGCGCGCCCGCCGGCTCCGCAGCCTGGCTGTCCGCATCCGGATTTGCCGCGGATTCCCGCCACAAACCGACGATTTTCTTATCCCCCGTCATGGGCGCATCTTAGCAGCAAATGGCCGCCATGAAACGGAAACTTAACCACGGGCTGTCAAGGCTGTGGAATGTCTTTCGACAGCGGCCCTCTCGATCGGTACCTGCACGCCGCTGTCGGCGACGACGAAGCGATGACGCTCGATCTGCGCAATGCCTTTACCGGCAGCGCGCGCGACCTTTCCGACCTGATGCGCCGCGCCCGCTGCGACGCCAATTGGAACGTCGCGGCGCTGCGACTCAAGGGACTGGCGGCGACCTTCGGTATCATCCCGCTGATCCAGCTCGCCGAAGCCGCGATGGCGGGCGCGCCGGGCGACCCAGCGGTGCTGCGCGACATCAACCGGGCAATCGACGAAATCACCTGAACTGCCGCCCCGAACGGGGTTCAATCGCCGTTCAGCCGCCTCCGGGCATATCAAATATCAACCGGGCCCGTCTTGCCATGGCAACGTCGGAGGTTTAGCCGCGTTTACAGCGCGGCCGAACCTGCGCGTGCGATGCGCGCGGCGGCCGAGTCGTAAGGAGAGATTTCACATGTTCACCCGTTTCCGCTCGATGCCCGCGACGGCCATGGCCGCTGTGCTGGGCTGCGCGTTGATGGCGATGTCGGCCAGCCCTGCGGCGGCGCAGGACAAGCCGAAGAAGGAAAAGAAGAAGGGCAAGGAAGAAGAGGCCAAGGGCGTCACCATCGTTCCGAGCAAGGGCTTCAACGCGACCGTCCAGAAGATCCAGGCCGCGTCGAACGCCAAGGATGTTCCCGCTCTCCAGGCGGCGCTGGCGGAAGGCGAACCGCTCGCGACGACCCCCGAGGATCGCTACTGGATCGGCCATTTCACGCTCCAGCTCGGCATCCTGACCAAGGACAAGGCGGCGCAGGAAAAGGGCCTCGACGCCATGCTCGCTTCGGGCAAGACCCCGGCCGAGAGCCTGCCGCTCTATAATTATTACACCGGCAGCTTTGCCTATGACGCCAAAAACTACCCCAAGGCGATCGAGCGCCTCGAAGCCGCGCAGGCCGCCGGTTCGAAGGAACCCCAACTGCCCGTGCTGCTGATGGACAGCTATCTGCAAGGCGGCCAGGTCGAAAAGGGTATCGCATCGGCGAAGGCGGCGATCGAAGCAACGCGCGCTGCCGGCCAGCGTCCCTCCGACGAACTCTATGTCCGTCCGATCAAGGCGCTGCAGGCTGCCAAGCGCGACGGCGAAGTCGTCGACATGATGACGCTTCGCCTGCGCGACTACAACCAGCCGCAGGTGTGGCGCCAGACCCTGTTCATCCTGCTCCAGCAGTCGGGTGAGAGCAAGGAAGTCGGGCTCGACATCCTGCGCCTGATGCGCGCCACCAACTCGATGCTCCAGCGCCCCGAATATCTCGAATATGCGGCACTGGCGACCGAGGCCGCGCTGCCGGGCGAAGTCGTTTCGCTGATCAAGGCGGGCCGCGCCAGCAAGGTCATTCCGACCCCCGACGCCAAGCTCGACGAAGTCTTCAAGTCGCAGAGCGAACGCATCGGCGACGAGGAATCGACGCTGACAGCCTATGCCGCCAAGCCCTCGACGCTGTCGGTCGCGAAGACCGCCGGCGCGACCGGCGACGCGATGGTCGGCTATGGCCGCTATGCCGATGCGGTGCCGCTCTACAAGGCGGCGATCACCGCGGGCGGCGACAAGGAACTCTGGACCTATCGCATGGGCGTCGCCCAGGCGCTCGCGGGCGACAATGCCGCGGCCAAGGCCAGCTTTGGCGAAGTCGTCGGCCCGCGCAAGCGGCTCGCGCAGCTGTGGCTCGTGAAGATCGACGCCCCGGCTGCCGCTCCGGCCGCCGCCGCAGCGCCCGCTGCGGCCCCGGCGACGACCAACTAAGCCGCGACCCAAAACGAAAAGGGCGCCATCCCGGCGGGGTGGCGCCCTTTTTCATGCCTGCCGCGCTGCGGTCAGGGTTCGACGGGAATGCCCGCGAGCTGTTTGGCGGTGCGGATCGTCAGCGAGGTCTTAACGCTGGTGACATTGGGCGCCGAGGTCAAATGCGCGGTCAGGAAGGACTGGAAACTCTGCAGGTCGCGCGCGACGACCTTGAGCAGGAAGTCGATCTCGCCGTTCAGCATATAGCATTCGCGCACTTCGGCGAGCGCGCCGACATAATCCTCGAACGCCTTCAAATCGGATTCGGCCTGGCTGCGCAGGCTGACCATCGCGAACACCGTGATGCCATAGCCAAGCTTCGCCGCGTCGAGGTCGGCATGATAGCTGCGGATCACGCCCGATTCTTCCAGCGCACGCACGCGGCGCAGGCATGGCGGCGCGGTCAGTCCGACCAGCTGGGCGAGTTCGACATTGGTCATTCGCCCGTCTTTTTGCAGCTCGTGCAAAATCTGCAGGTCGATCTGATCGAATTTCTGGCTCGCCATATTGTAACTTCCGCTTCCCTCTGGTGCCGCTGACCATAATAATATTTCAGGCGATTGCAATTGTCCCACAATGCGACGCGATTGGTTAAGGCGCTTTCATGACCGGGGGATTCACGCTAGCCGGTAAATATCTGCTAACCAACCAACGGGGTGGGGGCCCGCACCGCGTGACTGCCGATACGATGATCGCGACCATCTTGCGTCAGGAGCCGGCCGACCGGCGTTCCTGTGTCGCGGCCTGGCGTCAGCTCTCCGATATTCTCGCGCAGCGCGGCAATCAACTGGATGATGACGATATTCGTCGATCGCTCCATGCGCTCGCGGTCCTGCGTCCGCAAATCCCCGAAAATGTGCGTCGCGACTGCGCCCGTGCGATCGCGCGCCACAGCCGTTTCGCCCCGATCGTCGCGCTCTACGCGAATGACGTGCCTGCGGTGTCGCTCGCGATGCTGCGCGACGCACAGCTCAGCGAGGCCGACTGGCTCGCGCTTCTCCCGGCGACGGGGCCGATGGCACGTTCCTTCCTCGCCGCGCGCAGCGACCTGCCGCATGGCGTCAACCGCGCGCTCGCCAGTCTTGGCGCCGCGTCGGTCGCGCTGCCGCAGCCCGACCCGGTTCCCGAACCCGAGGTCATGGCCGCAGCAGAACCCGAGCCTGCCGCCGTACCCGAGAGCGAACCAAGCCAGATCAGCGAACTCGTCCGCCGCATCGACAAATATCAGGCGGGGCGCGGGCAACCCGCAGTCGCCACGCCGCGTCCGGTGCCGGCGCGCGAATCCTTCCTGTTCGAAACCGGTCCCGACGGCATCATCCACTGGGTCGAGGGCGTGCCGCGCGGCGCGGTGATCGGCCTTTCGATCGCCGAGGCGGCGCTGGGCGGCGAACCGGGGACGGACGGCGTCGCCGCAGGTGCCTTCCGCCAGCGTGCCGAAATGATCAACGCGCGCATGATTCTCGAGGGCGCCGAGGGCGATGCCGGCGAATGGCGTTTCTCCGCCTTGCCCTGGTTCGACCGCGCGAGCGGCCAGTTCCGCGGCTATCGCGGCAGCGCCAGGCGCCCGCGGCGCAACGAAATTCCCTATGGCCTGCCGACTGAGGACAATGGCGGTGATTCGATCCGCCAGCTGATCCACGAACTGCGCAGCCCCCTTAACGCGATCTCGGGCTTCGCGCAGATCATTTCGGGCCAGATGTTCGGGCCGGTCAGCGGTGCCTATCGTGCGATGGCCGACACGATCATCGCCGATGCGTCGGCGGTGCAGGCGATCATCGACGATCTTGCCGCCGCGACCAGCCCGACGCCCGACACCGCCCCGCCGCCGAGCGGCCAGAGCGATATCGGTCTGATCACCGCGCAGGTCGAACAGGACCTCGCGCCGCTTTTCGCCGACCATGGCGTCGGGATCAGCATCTCGCGCGTCGGCGGCCCGTTCCACGCCGCGGTCGAGGATATCGCCGCGCGGCGCATGATCGGCCGCCTGATCACCGCGCTCGTCGATGTGTCCGAATCGAACGCAACGCTCGTCGGGCAATTGCTCACCGACCCGGCGCATCACGAAGTGCTCCACCTGCGCCTCGTCCGCCCGATGGCGATCCGCTTCACCCCCTCGCGCGACCTCCTCGACCCGAGCTACAGCCCTGAAGGCGATGCCCCCGGCGCCGCGATTCTCAGCCTCGGTTTCTCGCTGCGGCTCGTCGACAGTCTCGCCCGTGCGGTCGGCGGTCACCTCGACATCGGGCATAACGCCTTGACCTTGCATCTTCCCTCCGCCACCCCGGCGTCGGCTGTGGACCCGACGGTCCAGCAGCACAGCGACTGATCGGGGCGGGAGCCTCGTGAAGGGGACGGGCTCGATGGATCGGGCGGATAATCTGTTGAAGCCCCCGGCGGCATCGGACCTGGTCAGGCTGCGACCGGACGAACGACCGCGCTTCTGGGTCACCATCGATACCGAAGAGGATTTCGACTGGTCGGCGCCCTTCACGCGCACCGGCCACCGGCTCGACTCGGTACCGGCGCTCGCCGACTGCCAGGCCTATTTCGAGGCAGCGAAGGTCGTGCCCATCTATCTTGTCGACTGGCCGATCGTGACCGACGACCGCGCGGTCGCCATTCTGGGCGCTGCCCGCGCTGCGGGGCGCTGCGACATCGGCGCGCAGCTCCATCCCTGGGTCACCCCGCCGCACGACGAAGAGGTGAGTGCCCGCAACAGCTACACCGGCAACCTCCCGCTCGACCTGCAGCGCGCCAAGATGACCGCGCTGCGCGACGCGATCTGCGATCGCTTTGGCGCCGCGCCCAGCGCCTATCGCGCCGGCCGCTATGGGCTCGGTCCCGAGAGCGCGGCGATGCTCGCCGATCTCGGCTTCCGCTGCGACACCTCGGTTCGCTCGGGCTTCGACTATCGCCCCGGCCACGGTCCAGACTATCGCGCCGCGCCGCTCCATCCCTGGTGGGTGGAGACCGGCGGACGCCGCCTTCTGGAGATGCCGGTGACGACGGTGTTTGGCGGCCTGCTCGGCCCGGCCGGCCGCTGGCTCTATCATCGTACCTCGTCGGGCAGCCATGCCGCCTTCGCGCGGCTCGGGCTTTCGGAGCGCATCGCGCTGACGCCCGAGGGTATCCCCGCCGCCAAGGCGTGCGCGGCGATCGACATCGCAATCGACGCGCGCCTGCCGGTGCTCAATTTCTCCTTTCATTCGCCGTCGCTCCAGCCCGGCAACACGCCCTATGTCCGCACCGACTCCGATCTCGCCGATTTCTATCGCTGGTGGGACGTCGTGCTCGCGCATCTCGCGCGGCGCGGGGTCGAGCCAACAACGACGGCGGCGATTCTCGATATGGCGCAGCGCGACGCGGCGGCCGCCTGATCGCGCTTGCCAAGGCTCGCCGCGCTCCGCTATCGCCCACCCATCCCCTCGGGGGCCTGTAGCTCAATGGTAGAGCCGGCCGCTCATAACGGCTAGGTTGCGGGTTCGAATCCTGCCGGGCCCACCATTTTCCTGGGCAGGGGAAAGGGAGCGATCATGGGGACGCTGGGCGGAAAAATCGCGTTCGTGCTGACACCGTTCATCGCGTTTGCCCTGCTACCCTTGACGGTCGACCTGTTCCTCGGTTCCTGCCTTTTCGAACAAGGGTGCGGCCCCAATGAGGGGCTCACCCTGATCGCTGCCCTGCTCGCCGCGATGGCGCTCGCTGTACCGCCCGTGCTGGCGCTTCGCGCGGCGATCAATCACTGGGTGTGCCGCCGCGCTGGCTAGGCGCCGCATTTCCCTTGCAATGGGCAATCCATGTCGCTCTGTGGAGCGAAAGATCGGGAGGGAAAGATGGCGAAGAAACGGACGATCCTGCTGGGCGGGCTGGCGGTGCTGGCGGTGGTTGGCAGCGCCGTCGCGGTGCGCACCGTGAGCTTCGCGCCGGCCGACATCGCCGACGGGAGCGACGTCAGGCTCGCCGCCGCGCCCTCCTATGACCTCGCCGCCGCCGTCGCGCACCTCAGCGCCGCCGCGCAGATCCGCACCGTCTCGCACCAGGATGCCGCCGACAACGAAGTCGCCGAATGGGACAAGCTCCACGCCTGGCTTGCGGCGACATATCCCGCGACCCACGCCGCGATGACGCGCACGATCCTGCCCAACCGGACGCTCGTCTATCATTGGCCGGGCAGCGACGTCTCGCTCGCCCCGATCATCCTGATGGCGCATCAGGACGTCGTACCGGTGACCGAGGGGACCGAGAAGGACTGGAAATATCCGCCCTTTGCCGGGACCATAGCCGAGCAGGCGGTGTGGGGCAGGGGCACTGTCGACGACAAGGGGTCGCTCATCGGGTTGTTCGAGGCAATCGACGCGCTCGCGCGATCGGGCTTCAAACCCAAACGCGGCATCTATCTCGTCTCCGGGCATGACGAGGAAGCCGGCGGCACCGGCGCCATCGCCGCCGCCGCCAAGCTCAAGGCCGAGGGCGTGCAGGCGATCTTCACGCTCGACGAGGGCAGCATCGTGCTCACCGACACCCCGGTCATCGATGGTCCTGCGATCATGATCGGCATCGCGGAAAAGGGCTATGGCACGCTCAAGGTCACCGCTCATGCTGCCGGCGGTCACAGCTCGATGCCGCCCGCCGAAACCGGCGTCGAAACGCTGGCGAAGGCAGTACTCGACATCACCGGCGACCCGTTCCCGATCGAGCTGCGCGGCCCGGGTGCGTCGATGATCGAGGCGCTCGCCGCCAGGAAGGGCGGCACGAGCAAGATGGCGGTCGCCAATTCCTGGCTGTTCGCGCCGCTGCTCAAGCGCCAGCTCGGCGGCGCGCCCACCACCGCCGCGGCCTTCCACACCACCATCGCGCCGACGATGCTGGAGGGCAGCCCCAAGGAAAACGTCCTGCCGCAATCGGCCAATGCGCTGATCAACTATCGCATCGCGCCATGGAACCGCTCGACCGACGTAATGGCGCGCGCGCGGGCGGCGGTGGGCGATGCCAAGGTCGACCTCGCCTGGGTGAAGCCGCCGCGCGAGCCGAGCCGCGTGTCCTCGACCAGCTCGCAGGGGTGGAAATGGATCGCCGCCGCCGCGCGCGCCGACGCGCCGCAGGCGGTGCTTACCCCGACGCTCGTCGTCGCCGGCACCGACAGCCGCAGCATGGAGGGCGTGTCGCAGGACGTCTACCGCTTCATGCCGATGCATTTCTCACTGAAGGAATCGGCGATGATCCACGGCACCAACGAACATATGAAGATCGACAGCTTCAAACGCATGATCGACTTCTACGCGCGGTTGATCGCGACCTCGACGGGATAGGCGGGGCGGGATAGACATCCGGCGCCAGCCTGTTAAAGGCCCGTCGGCGTCGGGGAGTGGCGCAGCCCGGTAGCGCGCTTGCTTTGGGAGCAAGATGTCGCAGGTTCGAATCCTGTCTCCCCGACCATTTCTTCGAATGATTCCTGCCATTGCAGAGCAGAGGCACGGTCGCGGCTTCCTTGCCCACGCACGCCCGAAATAGCCCCGATTGACAGCGCCAATAAATGGGCCAACATGTCGCCGTCCGGGTGCGCTTGCGTCGCGTCGGGTCCAACAAACATTCCGGGTCGCCGATAGAGGTTGAAGTTGGGACAGCAGGCAAAGCCTGTCTGGCCGCCTAATCGGCTGCGACAGCCCCCTTTGCTTGGGAAAATGGGGATCCGAAGACATGAGCATTTCTCAGGACATGGCCTGGTTCAAGGGCAATTTCGGAACGCGTGTATTGGATGCGGTCAAGGGAACACCCTTCACGCTCGATCTCATCGCGGCGATTGCCTACCAGGAAACGGGCAAGGAAATCTGGGGGCCGCTGTCGCGGCGCGGCCTGCCGGTCGAGGAGATTTTGAAACTCTGCACCGGCGACACGCTCGACTTTCCCAAGCGCTCCAGCGCCTGGCCGAAGGATCGGGCGCAGCTGGAATCGCATCCGAAGGGCACGCAGATGTTCGCGATCGCGCGCGCGGCGCTCGAGGCGATGGCGAAGAAGGTCACCGCCTACCAGCCGGTGCTCAGCAACAAGAATAAATTCTGCCATGGTTACGGGATCTTCCAGTACGATATTCAATTCTTCAAGAGCGTCGATCCGGACTATTTCCTCAACCGCGACTATGAAGTTTTCGAAAAATCGCTCGGCAAATGCCTGTCGGAGCTCAAGGTCAAGAAGACCAGGATCGGGCTCGACGGCCGACCGATCCTCTCCGATGCCGAATTATGCGCGGTAGCAATCGCCTATAATACCGGCGGCTATGATCCGGCGAAGGGGCTGAAGCAGGGGCATGCGGTCAAGCTCGCCGACGGCAGCAAGAAATATTACGGCCAGTTCATCGCCGAATATATCAAGGCGGCGCGTGCGGTCACCTTCTCGCCGCCCGTGATCACGCCGAACACCCCCGTGCCGCCGCCGTCGGCGGTCACCGCGACCGGCAAGACCTATCGCGTCGAGACCATGTCCGATCCGCTGTCACTGCGACGCACCGCCAAGAAGCCGGCGGCGGGCGAGCCCGACAATAAATTCGCTGCGCTGCCGCGCCATTCGCTGGTGCGCGCGATCAGCGACGTGCCGGTCAACGGCTTCCTCGAGGTCGAGGCGAGTATCCAGGGTGCGGTGAAACGTGGTTTCGCCTCGGCATCGCTGCTGAAGGCGGTGCCTACTCCTGCGGTCGTACCCGCGGTCGTGACGCCGACGCCCGCTGCGCCGGTCGCGGTGCCGTCGCGGCCCGTCACGGTATCGGGATCGGTGCTCCCCGAGGTGCATCTCAAGCGCAAGGCCGGCGCGGTGACCAGGCGCACCAACCTGCCCAACCAGGGCGGCGCCTATCCGCTCAGCGAGGCGGGCATGCCCAGCCGCGGCCACGGCTCCGCGGCCACGCGCTGCGCCGAAATTGCGGCGATCATCGCCTATCTCGACAGCGAGAATCCCGCGCACCTGCGCTACAAGCCCGCGGGGCCGACCTATTGCAACCTCTACGCGCACGACTTTTGCACGCTCGCGGGCGCCTATCTTCCGCGCGTCTGGTGGACGTCGAAGGCGATCGAACGGCTGCGCGCGGGGGAAAAGGTCGAACCCTCCTACCTCGCCACCGTCGACGAGATGCGCGCCAACGCGCTGTTCCGCTGGCTGACCGACTATGGCTCGGATTATGGCTGGCGCCAGACGGGCACGCTGACCAAGTTGCAGGACGTCGCCAATGCCGGCGGGCTCGGCATCATCTGCGGTCGCAACACCGTCGAGGGGCGTTCGGGGCATATCGTCATGGTGGTACCCGAAACCGCGACGCAAAAGGCGAAGCGCAACGCTGCGGGTGAGGTGACCTCGCCGCTGCAAAGCCAGGCGGGGCGGGTCAATTTCCGTTACGGGACGTCGAAACCCAATTGGTGGCTTGGCGCCGATTTTGCGGCGAGCGGTTTCTGGGTCCACGACTGACGGACCCGCCCAACGAAAAAAGGCGGCCTTCCCGAAGGAAGACCGCCTCTTTCGTTTCAGTCTTTACCCCGAAGGGTAGGGACTTACTTCTTTTCTTCAGCCGGAGCGGCCGGAGCAGCAGCGGCGTCGGCCGGAGCGGCCGGAGCAGCTTCAGCGGTCGCGTCAGCGGCCTTGGCGGTCGCGTCAGCAGCTTCGGCGGTCGCGTCAGCAGCAGCAGCGGTCGCGTCGGCGCCGGCTTCAACAGCGGCGTCTGCGGCCGGAGCTTCGGTGGTGGCGGGCTCTTCAGCAGCCTTTTCACCGCAAGCGGCGAGGGCGAACATGCTGGCAGCAACGGCGATAGCAGCAAACTTCTTCATGATGTGTGGCTCCCTAAAATGCCTTTACGCGGTGGGGAAATTCCCGTCACGCGAGCCGCGGGATTTAGCCGTTCCGTGCCAATCGTCAACAAAAATAATTGAGTTGGAACGGGCGTGGCGGAAATCCTACCGTTTTGGTTGAGTATTACGGCAGCTCGGCATCGCTGCTGTTCGCGAGAATCGCCAGAGTCGTTGCCCAGGCTACGACATTCTGACGCAACTGCGCCGGATCGACCTTGTCGAGCGTGTCGTCGGGGGTGTGGTGGAGGTCGAAATAGCGCGTACCGTCCTGCTGCAGGTCGATCGTAGGCACACCTGCCGCGACCAGCGCGCCGATGTCGGCGCCCCCGCTTGCGGGCGTCTTGCCGCGGACGATCCCGAAAGCGGACAGCTCGGCCGCGATCCGGTCCTCGAGCGCCTTGGCGCTCGCGGGCAATTTGAAGTCGACGCGCCACACGCGATCGGCGCCGAAATCCGATTCGAGCGCGACCGCATGCTTCTCGGTCCCATGCTTTTCGAAATAGGCCTTGCCGCCGAACACGCCGACTTCCTCGGCGCCCGCCCACAACAGGCGGATCGTGCGGCGCGGCTGGCCCGCGCTCATCACATGCTTCGCAGCGGCAGTGATGATGCCGCAGCCCGCGGCGTCGTCGATCGCCCCGGTGCCAAGGTCCCAGCTGTCGAGATGGCAGGCGATGATGACGGGCGAGGCGGCGGGATCGCTGCCCGGGACCTCGGCGATCACATTGCCCGAATGTTTCGTCCCCAGGTTCTGCGGCGTCAGCACCAGCTTCATCTGCAGCGGCTCGGAGGTGTCGCGCTGCGTGCGTTTCCACTGGCGCACCAACTGGTCTGCGTCAGGGTTCGATAGCGCGCCAGCGGGGATCGGCTTCACACCTTTTTCGAAATTGGTGCCGCCGGTGTGCGGGGTACGGTGGCTGTCGGTGCCGATCGAGCGGATCACGACCGCGATCGCGCCCTTCTTCGACGCCGCATTGGCGCCCTGGAAGCGCCCGCGCCCGA
>NZ_LYVN01000016.1 GCF_001990265.1 Sphingopyxis sp. KK2 | reverse complement strand
GCGCGCCGAGGCGGTGACGGGGCAGACGATCTTCGTCGACGGCGGCGCGCATCTGGCGCCGATGGCGCGCGATTTCGTTCAGTTGGAAAAAGACTGACCGTCGCCCCCGCGAAGGCGGGGCCGCACTCGGCCTTGCGCTACCTTGCCAGCGGCCCCCGCCTTCGCGGGGGCGACGAGTTCTAGTAGATATGCACCGCCTTGGTGACGAGATAGCCGTCGAGCCCTTCGGGGCCGCTCTCGCTGCCGAAGCCCGATTCCTTGATTCCGCCGAACGGCATGTCGAGCGTCGAGATGACGAAGCTGTTGACCCCGACCATGCCGCTTTCGATCGCATCGACGATGCGGTTGATGCGGCGGCCATTCTCGGTGAAGGCGAACGCCGCGAGGCCATAGGGCAGCCGGTTCGCCTGCTCGAGCGCCTCCTCCTCGGTGCCGAAGGGGCGGATCAGCGCCATCGGGCCGAAGGGTTCGTTGTTCATCGCATCGGCCTCGATCGGCACGTCGGCGATCGCGGTCGGCTGGAAGAAATAGCCGTTGCCGGTCGCCTCGCCGCCCGCGATGACGCGCGCGCCCTTAGCTTTGGCGTCGGCAACCAACGCCTCCAATGCCGGGATGCGGCGCGCGTTGGCGAGCGGGCCCATCTGCGTGTCAGCGTCGAGGCCGCTGCCGATCTTCACCTTCGCCGTCCGTTCGGCGAAGCCCTTCACGAACGCGTCATAGATGCCCTGCTGGACATAGAAGCGCGTCGGCGAGATGCAGACCTGGCCGGCGTTGCGGAACTTTTGCCACACGACCTTGTCGAGCGTCGCCTCGAGGTCGCAATCGTCGAAGATCAGCACCGGGGCGTGGCCGCCCAGTTCCATGGTGATGCGCTGCGCACGGTCGGCGGCGAGCTTCATCAGATGCTTGCCGACCGCGGTCGAGCCGGTGAAGCTGACCTTGCGGATCACCGGGCTGGCCAGCAGATGCCGGCTGATCATGTCGGGGTCGCCATAGACGAGCTGGACCGCGTCGCCGGGGATGCCCGCGTCGATCAGGCAGCGCATGATCGCGCTGGTGCAGCCCGGGGTCTCCTCGGGCGCCTTGGCAATCACCACGCAGCCGGCGGCGAGCGCGGGGGCGATTTTCTTGACCATCAGATTGACCGGGAAGTTCCAGGGGCTGAAACCCGCGACCGGACCGACGGGATGCTTGGTGACCATCGCGCGCTGGCCGAGCGGGCGCTGGAGCACCCGGCCCTCGATGCGCTTGCCCTGTTCGGCGAAATAGGCGAGCAGCCCGGCCGCCGACAGCACCTCACCGCGCGCCTCGCCGATCGGCTTGCCCTGTTCGAGCGTCAGCAGCGTTGCGATATGCTCGACGCGTTCGCGGATGAGGCCTGCGGCCTTGTGCATCAGCGCGGCGCGCTCGTCGGGGGTCTTGGCGCGCCATGTGGGCCAGCCGCGCTCGGCTGCGGCGAGCGCCTCGTCGAGGTCGGCGGCGGTCGCCACTGGCAGTTCGGCGATCGTGCCCGCGGTGGCTGGATTGAACACCGGCCGCGCCTCGCGTCCCTCGCCGCTCCGCCAGGCGCCGGCGATGAAAAGCTGGAGGTCGGCGTCGTAGGTCGCGGTGTCGGTCATGGGGGGTCCTTATGGGCGCAAGAGGATGCCGCCCATATAGTCGCCCTCAGCGATAGTTAAAGCTGATGCTGATGCGTTCGCCCTTGCCGGCATTGGGCATCACCTCGTGCCGCAGCCAGCTTTCCCACAGGAACACGCGGCCCGCCGCGGGCTGCGCATAGACGAAGGGCAACAGATGCTCGGGCGCGTCGTCGGTGCGCCCCGGCGCCGCCATCAGCATCGCGAGGCGCGGGTCCTCGAGCTTGAGTGCGCCGGACCCCGGCGGGACGGTGACGTAGAAAGTGCCCGACACGATGCTGTGCGGGTGGATATGCCCGCTGTGGGTGCCGCCGGGTCTCAGGATATTGACCCACAGGCTGTCGAGCTTCAGCGGCTTGGCGAGGTCGAAATGCGCCGCTTTGGCAAAGGCCTTTACCTCCTTGTCGAGCAGGCGTTTCAGATCGTGGAAGGCCGGGTCGCGTTCGGGCAGGTCGCCGAGGCTCGCGTAGCTGGTGTAGCCCTTATAGCCATGCTCGCGGCTCCAGCGTCGGCCCGCGCCATCCTCCTCGGCGAACAGGCGGCTGCTCTCCTCCAGCTCTTCGAGCAGGTCGGGAGAGCCGATATCGGCTTCGTAGAAAAGGCTGGCGAAGAGCGAACGAACGGGCATGATGGCCGCAAAGCACAGCGAATGACTGAGAGCAAGGGAGACGAGGATGGCCGAGTTTGAACTGATCGCCGATGGATTGCGCTTTCCCGAGGCGCCGGTGGTGATGGAGGACGGCAGCGTTATCGTCGTCGAGATCGAATCGGGCCGGATCACGCGCTGCTGGCCCGGCGGCCGGAAAGCGGTGATCGCCACCCCCGGCGGCGGCCCGAACGGCCTCGCCATCGGACCCGACGGCAAGCTTTATTGCTGCAACAACGGCGGCTTCAACTATGTCGAATCGAACGGCTATCTGGCGCCGCATGGCATCGCGAGCGACTATTCGGGCGGGCGGATCGAGCGCATCGACATCGACACCGGCGCGGTCGAGACGCTGTACAAATCGGGCGACCATGGCGTCACCTTGCGCGGTCCCAACGACATCATGTTCGACGCGCACGGCGGCTTCTGGTTCACCGACCATGGCAAGGTCGATTATGAAAAGCGCTGCCACGACATCGTCGGCATCTTCTACGCCAAGGCCGACGGCAGCTTCATCGAGGAAGTGATTTTCCCGTCGAACAACCCCAATGGCGTCGGCCTGTCGCCCGACGGGAGCGCACTCTACGCCGCCGAAACCTACACCTGCCGCCTGATGAAATTCAACATCACCGCGCCGGGCAAGGTCGCCCCCGATGCGGGACCCGGTGGCCCCGGCATCCCGCTCTATCGCCCCGCCGGCTATAAATTCTTCGACAGTCTCGCGATGGAGGCGAGCGGCAATATCTGCGTCGCAACGATCGGCGAATGCGGGGTTTCGGTCGTCTCGCCCGAAGGCGAACTGGTCGAGTTCGTCGCGACCGACGATATTTTCACGACCAACATCGCCTTTGGCGGCGCGGACATGCGGGACGCCTATATAACCCTGTCGGGGACCGGGCGGCTGGTGAAGACGCGCTGGGCGCGGCCGGGACTGGTGCTGCAATATTGACTTAGTTATGTGACTTAGCTAAGTCTATGGCATGACCGTCGTCACCATCCATGAAGCCAAAACGCACCTGTCGCGCCTGATCGCGCGCGTCCTCGCCGGCGAGGAAGTGACGATCGCGCGCGGCAAGGAACCCGTGGTCAAGCTGATGCCGGTGAACGCACCGCCGAAAGCGAAGCGCGTTCTGGGAACGTTGAAAGGCAAAATCGATCTCGACAGGGGGTTTTGGGATCCCCTGCCCGACGAGGATTTGGCATTGTGGAACGGCGAAGGCGCGACCGAGGCGCGATGAACCTTTTGCTCGACACGCACGCGCTGATCTGGGCCGCCAACGAGCCGGAAAAATTGCCGAAAGCTGTGCGGGCCGCCATTGAGGATGCGGACAATCACATCTGGATCAGCGCGGTGTCGGCCATCGAGGTCGCGATCAAGTTCCGAATTGGCAAGCTGGAAGGCGCGGACGAACTGGCCAAGCGATTCGAGATCGTGATCGCGGGTTTCGGCTTTGGCCAGTTGCCCATCACGGTCGCGCACGCCAGCCTAGCAGGCTTGCTGCCCTTCGAGCATCGCGATCCGTTCGATCGCATTTTGATCGCCCAGGCACAGATCGAGCAATATTCGCTAGTGTCGAACGAGAAGCTGTTCGACCAGTTCGGCGTCATTCGCTTCTGGTAGGGGAGCCAGCGCATGCACGAGGAAACCCATGCCGTTACCCGGATTGGCTGGCTGCGCGCCGCGATCCTCGGGGCGAATGACGGGATCGTTTCGACCGCGAGCCTGATCGCAGGGGTCGCGGCGGCAGGCGCGAGTTCCTCGTCGATCCTCGTCACCGGCACCGCCGGTCTCGTCGCCGGCGCGATGTCGATGGCGGCGGGCGAATATGTGTCGGTGAGTTCGCAGGGCGATGCCGAAAAGGCCGATGTCGAGCTTGAGAAGCGCCACCTCGCCGCCGATCCCGAGTTCGAGCTCGAGGAGCTGACGCAAATCTACGAGCAGCGCGGGCTCGACCGCGCGCTCGCCGAGCAGGTCGCGGTGCAGCTCACCGCGCACGACGCACTCGACACGCATCTGCGCGACGAACTCGGCATGACCGACGCGGCGATCGCGCGGCCGGGGCAGGCGGCAGTGGCTTCGGCGGCGAGCTTTTCGGTCGGGGCGGCGCTGCCGCTGGCGATGGTGCTGGTCGATCGCGGCGAATCGCTGCCCTTCACCGTATCGGCAGCGTCGCTCATCTTTCTCGCGATCCTCGGCGCGCTGGGTGCCCGGGTCGGACAGGCGCCGATGCTGCGCCCGGTGGTGCGCGTGACATTCTGGGGCGCGATGGCGATGGCGGCGACGATCGCGATCGGATCGCTGCTGGGGACGACGGTCGGCTAGCGGCGGTCGAGCCATTCGCGCAGCGCGACCGCATTGTTCCGGTCGGGGTCCTTCGCGGCATAGAGCAAAGTCGCGTCCCCCGCCGCGTCGAGCACCGCCAGCGCCGCCTGCACTTCCTCGTTCCCGGCATCGAGCTCGGCGAAATAATCGGTGCGGAACGCATCCCACGCCTCGTCCGATTCGGCGGTCGCGCCATGATAGGCCTTGCGCAAGCGATCGCTCGGCGAGAGCGGCTTCAGCCAGGCAGTCAGCGCCGCCTTCTCCTTCGACACGCCGCGCGGCCAAAGACGGTCGACGAGGAAGCGCGCGCCGTCGGATTCCGCTGCGGCATCGTGGATGCGTTTGACCGCGATTGTCAGGGGCCTGCTCATCTGTATGTATATCCGCCATCCCGCGTTCGCGGGCAAGCAGCCGGAGGGGTCCGCACATGAATGAAACCGGATGGGCGATCGATATCGATCGCGACGATATTGCGCGCGCCGAATTGGTCGCCGATCCCGCCGCGCCGTTGGCGCCGGGGCAGGTCCGCGTGGCCATCGGCAGCTATGCGATGACCGCCAACAACATCACCTATGCGGTGTTCGGCAAGCCCGCCGGGCTGTTCGGGAACGATCAGGGCTATTGGGATTTCTTCGCCGAGCGCGGCACGCCCGGCCGCCTGCCGGTCTGGGGCTTTGCGACGGTGACCGAAAGCACCGCCGAGGGCGTCGCGGTCGGCGAGACCTTCTATGGCTATTATCCGATGGCGAGCCATGCGGTGCTCAACGTCGGCAACGCCGGACCTGGCGGCTTTACCGATGTCACGCCGCGCCGCACCACCCTGCCCCCGATTTACAACCAGTATCAGCGCGTCGAGGCGCTGCACGACTATCGCGCCGCCGACCATGATTATTGGCCGGTGTTCCGCCCGCTCTTCCTCACCGGCTGGCTGATCGCCGACCAGTTCGAGGATGAGGGCGACTATGGCGTCCAGCAGATTCTGATCGCCAGCGCGTCGAGCAAGACCGCGATCGGGCTGGGCTTTTCGCTTGCGCAGCGGCCCGGGCATCGCCCCGAAACGATCGGGCTGACCAGCGCCGCCAACGTCGATGCGCTGGCGGCACAGGGCATTTACGACCGCGTCATCAGCTATGACCAGATCATGACGCTTAACGCCGCTACACCCGCGGCGCTCGTCGACATGGCGGGCAATGGCGCGGTGACGCGCGCGGTCCACAGCCATTTCGGCAGCAACCTCAAGGCCTCGATCATCGTCGGCAAGTCGCATTGGGATGCGCAGGCCGACGATGCAGGCCTTCCGGGTCCCGAACGGCAGGGCTTCTTCGCCCCCGGCCGCAGCCAGAAGCGCATCGCCGACTGGGGCGGCGCCGCCTTCGGGCAGAAGATCGCCGCGGCCTGGCTCGCCTTCATGGATGTCGCGCTGCGGATCGCGACGATCGACAAGCGCCGCGGCGGCGAAGCGGCGCTCGGCGCCTATCAGGACATGTTGTCGGGCCGCACCGACCCCAAGGCGGGGATCGTCGTCTTGCCGGGCTGAGCCATGGCGCGCCGCCCGTCGATTGGCGGTGCGGGGCGCCCGTTTTTCGTGTATAAGAGTCGTCCCGCTTCACAGCAGGGCAAGAACAGAACGCCGGTCGCTGCAACGGGCGTCCTTGATGCATCGCCGCTCGCCAAGTCCAGACTATCCCGATTACTGGATATGGAGAGCGACGTGGGTTCTTTTCTCGAAGATTTGGCATTGGGTGCCTTCACCGCGGTGGCGGGTCGCAGCGAGGTCAATGAGTTCCTGATCGACAAGTTGGTCGACAAGGCACGCAATCGCCCCCACCCGTGGAGCACGCGCTACGATTACATCTGCTGGGACGGGCTGACCGACCGCAGCTACAACGCCCGCTTGCTGCCCGCGAGGCGCTACCCCGATGCCGAGGCGATGGGGACGCGGCGCCCGCCCGAGGAACGCGTCGCCGAATTGTTCCGGCCCGGCCCCGAGGGCCAGCGCCCCTGCGCCAAATCGACCTGTCTGTTTCCGGCCTTTGCGCAATATCTGACCGACGGCTTCATCCGTACTCAGATTTCGAACAACGACGCGTTGACGAACCGGCGGCGAACCACCAGCAACCATGAAATCGACCTCAGCCCGCTTTACGGGCGCAATCGGCGCCAGACCGACGTCCTGCGGCTGCGCAGCGAGGGCGCGGGACGCAAGGGCCGGCTGAAGACGCAGGTGATCGGCGGCGAGGAATGGCCCCCCTATCTCCACCGCGACGACGGCAGCATCGATCCGCATTTCCTGGCCGATGACGGCAGCCAGATCCTCGACCCGCCGCTCGGGCTCGACCATGCCACGCCCGACGGCCGACGATCGCTGTTCGCGGTGGGCGGCGACCGCGCCAATGCGTCGCCCCAGGTGACGATGGTCAACACGCTGTTCCTGCGTGAACACAACCGGATGGCGGGACTGCTGGAGGCGCAGAACTCCGGCTGGGACGACGAGCGCGTTTTCCAGATCGCACGCAACATCCTGATCTTCATGTTCATCAAGATCGTGGTCGAAGAATATATCAACCACATCAACACCTCGTCCTTCCGCTTTCGCGCCGATCCCGAGGTCGCTTGGAAAGCCCATTGGAACCGCCCCAACTGGATGACCGCCGAATTCAGCCTGCTGTATCGCTGGCATTCGCTGGTGCCCGAAAATCTGAAATGGGGTACGGCGACGATCCCCGGCGGCGCGCTGCTGCTCGACAACCGGCTGGTGGTGCGCGACGGGCTGGCGACCGCTTTCGCCGAGATTTCGGCGAACCAGGCGATGCGGCTGGGGTTGCACAATTCGGCGAGCTTCCTGATCCGCGCCGAAACCAAGGCCGTCGAACAGGCGCGCACCAACCATATCGACGGCTATAACGCCTATCGCGACGCGATGGGACTCGACCGCGCCGAGAGTTTTCGCGACATCGTCGGCAAGAGCAAGAATGCGGCCGAGGACGCGCGGCGCAAGGCTCTCGCCAGCGAATTGGAAGCACTCTACGGCCAAGTCGACAATGTGGAATTCTATGTCGGCCTGTTCGCCGAGCCGGTCGAACACAATGGCCCACTGCCCGACCTCATATTGGCGATGGTGGCGATGGATGCCTTTTCACAGGCGCTGACCAACCCGCTGCTCAGCCGGCACGTCTATGGCGATCCGGCCAACCGCGCGCTTGCCTTCACCGCCAAGGGGCTCGAGGCGATCGAGGCGACGCGGACGCTGCGCGACATATTGACGCGCAACGCCCGCGGGCTCGGCGACCGCTTCGTCGGAATGACGCGGCCGGAGTGGCGACGCGACTGACGCCGCTGATGCCGCAATGGTGATTTGACGCGACGGGCAAATTTCGCTCTAGCCGCGCCATGTCCATCACCACTGTCATTTTCGACTTCGGCGGCGTCATCACCGCCTCGCCCTTCGAAGCCTTCAACCGGCTCGAGGAAGAGCGCGGGCTGCCGCGCGATTTCGTGCGGCGGGTCAATGCCGCCAATCCTGACGACAATGCCTGGGCGAAGTTCGAGCGCGCCGAGATCGACGCCGCGGCGTTCGACAGTCTGTTCGCCGAGGAAGCACGCACGCTGGGGCATGAATTGCAGGGCGAAGCCGTGCTCGCAGTGATCGCAGGCGCAGTGCGCCCCGACATGGTGAAGGCGCTCGACACGCTGAAGGCAAAAAGCTTTCGCATCGGATGCATCACCAACAATGTCCCCGGCGGCAAGATGGGGATCAAGGGCGCCGGCATGACGCGCAGCGAGGAAGCCGCGATCGAGGTCGCCGCCATCATGGCGCGCTTCGAACATGTGATCGAATCGAGCAAGGCGGGGGTGCGCAAGCCCGACCCCGCCATTTATCTGATGATGTGCGAGAAGCTCGGCGTCGAACCGGCCGAGTGCGTCTATCTCGACGACCTGGGCATCAACTGCAAACCGGCAGCTACGCTCGGCATGCATGCGATCAAGGTGACGAGCGGCGAGCAGGCGCTGGCCGACCTGTCGGCGGCGCTGGGCATCCGGCTACCCTGACGTTTCGGCGAGGTCGAGCGCGCCCGCACGTTCGAAAATTCGCGCCAGCACCGGCTCGCTGTCCGCGACGCGCATCGCGACATGGAAAGCGACCGGCGCAAGCGCCGGCATGGCCGCTATCTCGACAAGCGCGCCGCTGACCAACTCGCCGCGCACCATCGGTTCGGGAAAGATGCCGATGCCGCCGCCGGTGCGCGCGATGTCGATCATCGTGCGGGCGTTGTTGCACAGGTTCAGCGATTTCTGTGCGATGCGCGACGCGGTGATCGCGTCGCGCATGCGGCCGTGGATCGGCGAGGGACTGGCGAGCGACCAGACGGGCACCCCCTCCCCTTGTGCAAAGGCCGCCGCGACGGCGGGACTGGCGAGCCAGACGAGCGCAACCTCGCCGATCGGGCTGGTCTTGAGCGCCGGATGCGCGATCGGACCCGCGGCAAAGACCATGTCCATGCGGCCGGTGAGCAATTGCTGGATCAGGTTCGCGGTGAGGTCGATTTCGATCTCGAGCCCGACGCCAGGCATGTCGGCCTTGAGCGCGGCAACGAAGCCGGGCAGGCAGCTTGCCGCCGCGATCTCGCCCGCGCCGATGCGCACCACCCCGCTCGCCTCGCCATAGCCACCGCTGCCGAGCAGCGCGAGTTGCATGTCGCGGAGCAGCGGGTCGCAGTCGCGCACCAGCTTGCGCCCCGCCGCGGTCAGCGACATCGTGCGCCCGTCGCGGCGGAACAGCGTCGAACCGAGCCGCTGTTCGAGTTCGCGCATCCGCGCCGACACCGCCGGCTGGGTCGTGTTCAGCCGCTCGGCGGCGGCCGAGAAGGTGCCGAGCCGGTCGATCCAAAGCAGGGTTTCGAGATGGTAGAGCGAGACACGACTGATAGACATCATTTATGCATAATCGAAAATTAGAAAAATTAGAATTGATGGATCAAATGCGCCAAACTTGCCGCCGCAACCACGAGGAGTCCGTTCATGGGTAACAAGCGCTATGCCGACGCAGCCGCCGCACTCGAAGGGCTGCTCTTCGACGGCATGCAGATTTGCGCGGGCGGTTTCGGCCTCTGCGGCATCCCCGAACGGCTGATCGATGCGATCCGCGATGCGGGCACGAAAGACCTGACCATCGCATCGAACAACGCCGGGATCGACGGCGAAGGGCTCGGCAAGCTGCTGCGCACCAGGCAGGTCAAAAAGATGATCTCCTCCTATGTCGGTGAGAACAAGGAGTTCGAGCGGCAATATCTGGCGGGCGAGCTCGAGGTCGAATTCTGCCCGCAGGGTACGCTCGCCGAGCGCTGCCGCGCGGGCGGTGCGGGCATCCCCGGCTTCTACACCAAGACCGGCGTCGGCACGCTCGTTGCCGAGGGCAAGGAAGTGAAGAATTTCGACGGGCAGGATTATATCCTCGAACGCGGCATCTTCGCCGACCTCGCGATCATCAAGGGGTGGAAGGCCGACGAGAGCGGCAATTTGATCTTCCGCAAGACCGCGCGCAACTTCAACCAGCCGATGGCGACCGCCGCGAAGATCTGCGTCGCCGAGGTCGAGGAAATCGTCCCGACCGGCAGCCTCGATCCCGACAGCATCCACCTGCCCGGCATCTATGTGAAGCGCATGATCGTCGGCGCGCCTTACGACAAGAAGATAGAGTTTCGCACGACCCGTCCGCGCGAGATCGCCTGATGCGAAGCTTCGCCCTTACCGCCACGCTGCTACTCGCGGGATGCGCGAATGCGCCCGCGCCGGTTGCAACAAGGCCCCCGCCGACCGCGGCGGTGCCTGCCGACGCGGCCAAGCCGCCGGTCGCGTTGCAATATCTCTACGGCTCGCCCGAGGCCGCCGTCGCAGTGCGTGCGACCAATAAGCGGATTGCCGACTATGGCGTGTGGCGGATCAGGGAGCGACCGAGGGACAGCGTCGTGCTGGCGCCGGGGGCGACGATTGACGCCCCGGCGTTCGAGCCTTGCGGCGACAAGCCTTTCGCCGCGGTCTTCGACGCCGACGAGACGCTGATCTGGAACCTCGGCCCGATGCGCCATTTCGCCGAGACGGGCACGGCCTTCGATCCCAAGGTCTGGGACCAGTGGGAAAAGACCGGCGCGGGCAAGGCCGTCGCGATGCCCGGCACGCTCGAGATGGTGAACGCCCTGCGCGCCGCTGGGATCACCGTGATAGCCAACACCAACCGCAGCGCCGCCAATGCCAAGGGCAGCGAGGACACGCTGCGCGCCGCCGGGCTCGGCGAGTTCAAGCATGGCGAGACCCTGTTCCTGATGGGTGACGATGCCGGCGGGTCGAGCAAGGACGGCCGCCGCGCGACGATCGCGTCGAAATATTGCGTCATCATTCTCGGCGGCGACCAGCTCGGCGACTTCAGCCAGCAGTTCAACGTCAAGGACTTGCCTGCGGCGCAGCGCATGGCGCTCGCGACCGGCGCGGGCGCGAGCGCTCTCTGGGACAAGGGCTGGTTCCTTTTCCCGAACCCCGTCTATGGCCCATGGGAAAAACTGGGCTGGGACGACGCCTTCCCCTCCGACAAAAATTGGGAGCCGAAATAATGGCCTGGACGCGTGATGACATGGCGGCGCGCGCCGCGAAGGAACTGCAGGACGGCTATTACGTCAACCTCGGCATCGGCATCCCGACGCTGGTCGCGAATCATATCCCCGCCGGGATGACGGTGACGCTCCAGTCGGAGAATGGCATGCTCGGCATCGGCCCCTTCCCGCTCGAAGGCGACGAGGATGCCGACCTGATCAACGCGGGCAAGCAGACGATCAGCGAGCTCCCGCAGTCGGCCTATTTCTCGAGCGCCGACAGTTTCGCGATGATCCGCGGCGGGCATATCGACCTCACCGTGCTCGGCGCGATGGAGATTGCCGAGAATGGCGACATCGCCAACTGGATGATCCCCGGCAAGATGATCAAGGGCATGGGCGGCGCGATGGACCTCGTCGCCGGGGTGAAGAAGATCATCGTCGTGATGGAGCATGTTGCCAAGGACGGCAGCCCGAAATTCATCCCGGCGTGCACGCTGCCGCTGACCGGCCAGAATGTCGTCGACATGATCATCACCGACCTCGCGGTGTTCAAGCGCGACGACCATGACAGCCCGTTCAAGCTGATCGAACTCGCCCCGGGCGTCACCGCCGAGGACGTCGCCGAAAAGACGACCGCCCATTATATTGCCTGACGTCGCGGCCCATCCCGGCTCGACCTGGCTGATCGTCGGCGGATCGCTGTCGGTGGTCGCGGCGCTGCTCCATATCGCCTGCATTTTCGGCGGGCCCGACTGGTACCGCTTTTTCGGCGCGGGCGAGAGCATGGCGCGCGCCGCGGCGCAGGGCCTGTGGCGGCCGGCGCTGATCACGCTCGCGATCGCCGCGATACTGATGGTTTGGGCGGCCTTCGCCTTTTCGGGTGCGGGTCTGCTGCCGCGCCTGCCTTTGCTGCGCACCGGGCTGGTGGCGATCACCGCCATCTATCTGCTGCGCGGGCTGATCTTTGTGCCGCTCAACCTGTGGCGTCCGACGCATAGTGACGCTTTTGCGATCTGGTCGTCGGCGATCGTCCTCGTCTATGGCGCCGTTTATGCCATCGGGACGGTCAAGGCCTGGCGCTTTCTGGCGAGTTGAGCGCAGCCGGGGGTGACGGCGGCATAAGGCGAAGCTAAGACGGCGCCAAAATAGCAGGTCGCATCCAGTTTTCGAGTCCATGAAGCGTTTATTCCTTATCCTGTTCGCGGTCGCCGCGCTGTCTTTGGCCGGCTGGTTCGGCCTTCGTACGATGGGCGACGCCCACTCGCTGGTCAGCGTCGCCATCCCGATGCAGGCCCCGGCCGACCTGCCCGACACCCCCGCCGAATGGCGCGGGCGGATCGACTATCGCGCGCTCGACAAGCAGTTGAGTGACCTCGCGCAGCGACCCGAAATGGCGGGACTCGCGGTCGCGGTGGTCGAGGACGGCAAACTCAGCTTCGTGCGCACCTATGGGGTGTCCGACAGCACGACGGGGGCACAGGTGACGCCGCAGACCCTGTTCCGCTGGGCCTCGGTGTCGAAAACCGCGACGGGGATATTCGCCGCCGCGCTCGACAAGGACGGCAGTGTCGACCTGAACCGTCCGGTCGCCGCGCTGGGCACCTCGCTGCGCCTGCCCGGCGGAGCCGAGACGCATGTCACGCTCGACCAACTGCTCGCCCAGCGATCGGGCCTGACCAAAAACGCCTATGATGAAAGGCTGGAGGACGGACAGGACCCCGCGCTGCTCCGCGCAAGCCTCGCCGGTGCGCCGCTGCAATGCGAACCCGGCACTTGCCACACCTATCAGAATATCGCCTTCGACGCGGCGAGCGAGATATTGGCCAAGGCCGCGAACAAGCCCTTTGGCGACGCGATCGAAGATCGTTTTTTCCGCCCGCTCGGCATGGTCAGCGCAGGCTATGGCATGGCGCGGCTGACCGGCGCCAAGGACTGGGCGAAGCCGCACCGCGGCCGCCACGTCCGCCCGATCAAGGAAGCCTATTGGCGCGTCCCCGCCGCCGCAGGGGTCGAAAGCGACATCGTCGATTTCGCGACCTGGATGCAGGCGATGATGGGCGCGCGGACCGATGTCCTGCCGAACGCAGTGCTGCAGCTCGCGCATCGCCCGCGCGTCGGCACCGCGCATCTTTACGGCGGCGCGCTGCGCCAGGCCAACAAGGACGCCTCCTATGGCCTCGGCTGGCGCAGCTTCACCTATGAGGGGCATCGGCTCGAGGGCCATTCGGGCGCGGTCGAGGGCTATCGCGCGACGATGATCTTCGAACCCGCGACGCGGACCGGCGTGGTCGCGATGTGGAACAGCGACTGGGGCTTCCCCTTTCGCATCCCCTTTGCCGCGATCGACAGCTATCACAAGCGCCCCGGCGTGAACTGGCTCGACCTCAGCGAACTGCCGAAGACGGGCTCCCCTCTGCGTCCCAAAGCGATCGCAGGGGATTCGCGAGGCCCGTCGACCTTGCCCTGAACTCGGGTTGCCGAAAGCCCGACGCCCGCCAGCTTGCACTCCGATGCGCGGCCTAAATCTATGGAAGCGTCGCGATTTCTGCTCTAGCGAGCACAGTCAGGGCATCGGGAAACGACAGGGGTGAAGACAGAATGATCGCGGCGCCGACCAATGATCACAAGGTCGTGAACTATTATCACGGCCTCGACACGATTCGGCTGATTTGCGCTGCTATTGTTGCGATCGGCCATCATTATTCGAATTTCCGGATTTTCGAATCGGATCGCTACAACCGGCTGATTTCGTCGGGATGGGACATATTGTGGAACGGCCCGGCGGCTGTCATCGTCTTCTTCATCATATCAGGACTCGTCATTCACGCCCCCTATCATCGAGGCAAGGCGTTCGACACGGGTGAATTTTACGTCAAACGGTCGATCCGGATCGTCATTCCGTCGATCGTCTTCATGATCGCCTTCGTGTTCCCCGACATCGACAGGATCACCGAGGTCGGCTGGAAGGGTACCGTCCTGTGGAGCCTGATCTGCGAACTCATCTATTATTTCCTCTATCCCTTCCTCGTCCGCTTCAACGGACGCATGCACATTCCGCTTGCCATTTCATGCGTCGTCACACTGCTAATCTATTATTTCTATACCGACGTGTTCGTTGAAAATCGCAATTATCGTGCCTTTGGGTACGGCACCTTCCTGGTCGGCTTTCCCTGCTGGCTCGCGGGTTGCTGGCTTGCGGAAAACCTGCACCGCTTCCGCCGGATTTCCGATCTCCGTATGAACCTCATGCGGGTGGGTATCTTCGCGCTGGCGGTCGTGTTCAAGCTCGCGAAGACGCAACTCGTCAGCCTCGGAATTTTCACCTCGGCAGCCTTTCTGCTGAATATTTATGCGATCTTTGCGACGATATGGCTCGGCTTCGAATTGATGCAGATGCTCGACCGGACCAAACCGGCGATGTTCGACCGCATGGGCCTGGCCACCTTTAGCCTTTATCTCGTACATCCGGTAGCGATGCGATGGTTCGACGGTGGCGATCACGGTATCCTGTCGCTGCTGCTCTATTTCGTCGTGACCGCCATCATGACCTATATCTTTTATCTGCTGTGCGAACGGCCGAGCCACCGTCTCGCGCACAAGCTTGGGAACAGGCTCGTCGGCCGGGCTCCCACCGCACGGCGAAGCGCGAGCGCCGGGGCGACGATCGATTAAGCGATGGAGAAGCCCGTGAACGGCTACGAACTGATTACCGCCAACCGCAACTATTCGAGCTGGTCGCTGCGTCCCTGGATGTTGATGCAGGGACTCGGCATCGCGTTCGAAGACCGCATCGAGCCCTTCACCCTGCCGGTGAACTATGACGCCTTCCGCAGCTTTTCGCCGACGGGCCAGGTGCCCGCGCTGCTCCACGAAGGGCGCACCATTTACGACTCGCTGGGCATCGCGCTCTACCTAGCCGACCGGCACGCGGGCGTGTGGCCTGCCGATCCCGATGCCCGAGCATGGGCACAGTGCGCGACCGCCGAGATGCACAGCGGTTTTGCCGCGCTGCGAGGCGATTGCACGATGAATGTCGGGGTGCGCGTGACGCCCAAGCCGATGTCCGACGCGCTTGCCGCCAATGTCGCACGCATCCGCGAATTGTTCGAGGAGGGGCTCGCGCGCTTCGGCGGGCCGTGGCTCGCTGGACCCGATTTCAGCGCGGTAGATGCCTTTTTCGCGCCGGTCGCCTATCGCATCCGCACCTATGGCCTCGACGTCGGCGCCGGGCAGGCGTGGGTCGACCATATGCTCGCGCATCCCGCGATGCAGAAATGGGAACGGCAGGCGCTGATCGAGGAATGGCGCGAGGAGAGCCACGAGGCCGAGCTGGCGGCGGCGGGTATGGTTACGGCCGATTACCGGACAGGCTAGTCCGCGATCGCTTCACGCACCACCGCGATCCCGGCCTCGCGCTGCGCCTTGAGTTCTGCTTTCAGCTTCGCGGGATCGCGCGCGAAGACGAAGCCGAAGCTGACCCCGCCCTCCTTGCCGATCGTCGCATGGTGGAGCTTGTGCGCCTGCACCAGCCGCTTCGCGTAGCCGCGTCGCGGCACCCAGCGGAAATAACGCTGGTGGACGAGGCCGTCGTGCACCAGCGTGTAGATGATGCCGTAGAAGAGCACGCCGAGGCCGATCCACGTCCCCGGCTCCCACGCCGAGCCGCCCATGATCATCGGGCTGCCCGCCGCGAACATCGAAATGCTGAGTGCTGCGCCGAAGATCGCGAACAGGTCGTTCTTTTCCAGCAACTTGTCGTGCGGCTCGTGATGGTCGCGGTGCCAGGCCCAGCCGAAGCCGTGCATGATATATTTGTGGCTGCCCCAGGCGACGAGCTCCATCGCCACGACGGTGGCGAGGACGAGCAGGATGATGGCGAGCAGCGACATGCCCGGCTTATACTCTAACGTGCGCGACCGAAAATTGCGTTTTTGATCGCCACTCGCTTGCAAAGTTATCCGGCAGGCGTAAGTGAACCCGCATGACTCGGCCCCGCACCCTTTATGAGAAAATCTGGGACGCGCATGTCGTCGAACAGCGCCCCGATGGTACCGCCCTGATCTTCATCGACCGTCACCTCGTCCATGAAGTCACCAGCCCGCAGGCCTTTGCCGGGCTTCGCGCGAGCGGCCGCACCGTGCGCCGCCCCGACCTGACGCTCGCGGTGCCCGATCACAATCTGCCGACCACCGCGCGGCTCGATGCTAACGGCAACAAGCTGCCCATCGCCGACCCCGAAAGCGCGGCGCAGCTCGCGGCGCTCGAAAAGAACGCGCCGGAATTCGGCATCCGCTACATCGACGCGGTCGCACCCGAACAGGGCATCGTGCATGTCGTCGGCCCCGAGCAGGGCTTTTCGCTGCCCGGCACGACGATCGTCTGCGGCGACAGCCACACCGCGTGCCACGGCGGCATCGGCGCGCTCGCCTTCGGCATCGGGACGAGCGAGGTCGAGCATGTGCTCGCGACACAGACGCTGCTGCTCCAGCCCGCCAGGACGATGGAAGTCCGCGTCGAGGGCGAGGTCGGCCCCGGCATCAGCGCCAAGGACATCATCCTCCACATTACCGGCACCATCGGTGCCGCGGGCGGCACCGGCCATGTCATCGAATATACCGGCAGCGCGATCCGCAGCCTGAGCATCGAGGGCCGGCTGACGGTGAGCAACATGGCGATCGAGGGCGGAGCGCGCGCCGGGCTGATCGCGCCCGACGAGGTCACGTTCGCCTATCTCAAGGGCCGCCCCTATGCGCCCAAGGGCGCCGACTGGGACGCCGCGGTCGCATATTGGAAGAGCCTCGCGACCGATCCGGGTGCGACCTACGACAAGGTCGTGGTGATCGACGCCGCCGACATCGCGCCGAGCGTGACGTGGGGCACCAGCCCCGAGGATGTCGTGCCGATCACCGGGGTCGTCCCCGATCCCGCAAGCTTCGCCGACCCGTCGAAGCAGACTGCCGCCGCCAAGAGCCTTGCCTATATGGGCCTCGAACCCGGCACGCGGATGCAGGACGTGCCGATCGAGAATATCTTCATCGGCAGCTGCACCAACAGCCGCATCGAGGACATGCGCGCCGCCGCCGCGGTCATCAAGGGCCGCAAGAAGGCCGACAATGTCAAATGGGCGATCGTCGTCCCCGGTTCGGGGCTGGTGAAGGCGCAGGCCGAAGCCGAGGGGCTCGACCGCATCTTCACCGACGCGGGGCTCGAATGGCGCGAACCCGGTTGCTCGGCGTGCCTCGCGATGAACCCCGACAAGGTGCCCGCGGGCGAGCGCTGTGCGAGCACGAGCAACCGCAATTTCGTCGGCCGCCAGGGGCCCGGCAGCCGTACCCACCTCGTCAGCCCCGCGATGGCGGCGGCGGCGGCGGTGACCGGCAAGCTGACCGATGTGCGGGAGTTGATGGCATGACCCCGCTGGGTGAAGTCGACGGCCGCGCGATCCCGTTCGGGCTGAAGAATGTCGATACAGACGTCATCATCCCCGCGCATTGGCTGAAGGGCACGACGCGCGAGGGCATGGGTCGCGGCGCGTTCGAGGCGATCCGCAAGGATCCCGATAATATCTTCGACAGCGCCGAGTTTAAGGGCGCGCCGATCCTGATCGCCGGCGACAATTTCGGTTGCGGGTCGAGCCGCGAGCATGCCGCCTGGGCGCTCGGCGACCTCGGCATCCGCGTCGTCATCGCGCCCTCCTACTCCGACATCTTCTCGGGCAATGCGGTCAAGAACGGGATTCTCCCTGTCGTCCTGCCGCAGGCGGCGATCGACCGGCTGATGGAGGTCGCGCAGACCGATCCGGTGCATGTCGACCTCGAAAACCAGACGGTGACGACGATGTTCCAGGATCGCTTCACCTTCGAAATCGACCCGTTCCGCAAGATGTGCCTGCTCGAAGGGCTCGACGAGATTTCGATCACCGAAAAGAGCGATGCCGCGATCGGCGATTATGAGAAAAAACTGGCGCAGGACCGGCCCTGGCTGCAACCTTCGCTGTAACACCCCTGTGAGGAGAAGATGATGAAGGCTCTTTTGTCGACCGCCACCGGCGGCCCCGAAACGTTGACGCTGGGCGAGCTGCCGCGCCCTACCGCGGGGGCCGGGCAGATCGTGATCGACGTGAAGGCCTGTGCGGTCAACTTCCCCGACGTGCTGATCATCGAGGACAAATATCAGTTCAAGCCCGAGCGCCCCTTCGCCCCCGGCGGCGAGGTTGCGGGGCTGGTTGCGGAAGTTGGCGAAGGTGTCACGGACTTCAAGGTCGGCGACCGGGTGATCGCGGGGTGCGGCAACGGCGGAATGGCCGAGGCGATCGCGGTTTCGGTGCATAATGTCTATCACCTGCCCGAGGGGCATGACTTCGCCGAAGGTGCCAGCTTGCTGATGACCTATGGCACCAGCATCCATGCGCTGGTCGATCGCGGGCATATCAAGGAGGGCGACACGCTGCTCGTCCTTGGCGCGTCGGGCGGCGTCGGCATCGCGGCGGTCGAGCTGGGCAAGGCGTTCGGCGCGCGCGTCGTCGCGGGCGTGTCGAGCGAGGAGAAGGGCGAGATCGCCCGTCAGGCGGGTGCCGACGAGGTCGTCGTCTATGGCCGCCAGCCGTTCGACAAGGACCAGTCGAAGGAGCTCGCGAACAAGTTCAAGGAAGCGGTCGGCCCCGGCGGCGCGAACGTCATCTATGATGCGGTCGGCGGCGATTATGCCGAACCCGCGCTGCGCTCGATCGCGTGGGAGGGCCGCTACCTCGTCGTCGGTTTCCCCGCCGGCATCCCGCGCCTGCCGCTGAACCTGACGCTGCTCAAGAGCTGCGACGTCGCGGGCGTCTTCTGGGGCGCTTTCGTCGCGCGCGAACCCGCGCGCAACCGCGGCAATATCGCGCGGCTGTTCGCGCTGTGGGCGCAGGGCAAGATCAAGCCGCGCGTCACCGGCACCTATGCGCTCGCCGACGGCGGCCAGGCGATCGCCAAGCTCGGCGACCGCAGCGCGGTCGGCAAGCTGGTGGTGACCATCTGAAATATCGGCCCGCCCCCTCGCTGACCGCCGCGCTGCGCGCGCTGGCGGCGAGCGGGCGGCTGGAGGTGCGGGTGACGCCGGGCGCGCGCCGCGATGCGGTGGCGATCGCCGACGACGGCGTCCGGCTGCACGTCACCGCGCCGCCCGCCGACGGCGCCGCGAACGATGCGGTGCTGCGCCTGCTCGCGGCCGCGCTGGGGGTCGCACCGAGCCGGCTGACCCTGCTGCGCGGCGCGGCGGCGCGGATCAAGCTCGTCGGCGTCGCACTCGACTGATCGCAAAGCCTTTTCCCGGTTAACGCTTTGTCAGGGGCTCTCGCCTAAAGGTCGACCCGTGACAGTAGCGCTTCGAGCGTCTTTTGCGGGGCAGGAATGATGGCGAGTCGCCGTTCGATCGGAGAGGACAGGGCCGCGGGCATCGCGAATATTTCGCGTACCCGCCGTGCACAGCTCGTCGCCGAATTCGAAGGCGATCTGGGCATCGATCACAAGGCCCGCGCCAAGGCCATTTATGAAGCGAAACGGTGGAAGGTGATCAAGACGATCATTGTGTGGACGATCGCGCTGATGTTCTTTGCCATCGCCTGCCAGAAATTATGGCTGATGGGCGAAGCGGTCGACGAACCCTTTTCGGACCTGAACCCGATGCACGACCTGTTCGGCGGCGATCAATAGGCCCCAGCGCAGGCGGGATCGATCATCCGTTCGGGCGGCAGTTCGGCAACATCCTCGGCACGGGCCGGGATCGGAACCCCGATATCGACCTGCACCAGCGTCGCACCGCTCGCGGCCAATGCCGCGGCGATGCGGGGCCAGTGCGCGGCATCGGCAAAGAAGCGCATCTCCACCCCCGTGAGTTGCCCCGGCTTGATCTTCTTCGCGCTCCGCTCGACCTCGGCAACCAGCTTGTCCTGATCGCGCGCCGCGAACCACCGCCGCCGCAATTGCTCGGGCGGCGCGGCCAGCGCCAGACGGAAATCGTCGCGATAATCCTTTTCCATATACTCGCCCGGCTGGAGCAATTCGAAGGTCGTTTCGCCGAGCATGGCAGCGAAGGGATCGGCCGAATCCTCAAGCGCGCTGTCGTCCGCAGCCGGCCGCAGGCGCGTAGCCGCATGGTGCAGGTAACGGCGCCAGTCGTCCCTGTCGGTCGTTTCGGGATAGGCGAGAGCACCGCGTTCGAAGGCGAGATATTCGTTGAAGCTGGCAACCTGGCGCGTGTGCGCCGCGCAGGCACGCGGGGTCAGCGTCGCCATCCGCTCCGCCGCGATCGGATCGACCATGCCGTCGGCCAAGGCGATACGGACCGGAAAGCTGTCCGCGCTCATCATATCGCCGTCGGGCTCTGCCACCGCGACTTCCAGCCGGTCGCCGACAAAGCGGGGGTCGGCGCGGCGCCAGTGGATGCTGCTGACCGACGCCGGCAGCGCGTCGATGAAATAGGCGGGGACAATCTGGTCGAGCCGCAGCGAGCGCACCAGCGAGCCGCCCTCACCGTATAGGACGACGACATGATCGCCATGGCCCGTGCTGTGCCAATTATCGAAGCTGACGACATGGCGGCCGTCGTCGCCGACCAGAACATCGACCGGCGCGACCTCGTTGACCAGGGCACGGCTCCAGACCGAAACCCACTGCCCATCCTCCAGCCGTTCGAACCGGCCGAGGGGGCCTTCGGGTTCGGGCAGCGTCTCGCCGCGCGCCTTGGCCTCGAAATAGGCGAGTTGGCTGCCGATCTCGCGAGGCACCACGGTCAGGCGATATTGGCCATTTGCCGAGACATAGGTTTCGACCGCCGGGGGAGCCCAGCTATCGGCGCGCGCCGGGGCGATGGCGAACAGAAGAAGCGCGGCGAACAGCCACGCAAGATGTGATCTTATTCCCGAAAGATGCATCGCGCCGCCCCCCGAATAATGATATAGTGTTACATCTGGCGCGTCTGAAGTGCAAGGGGCAGAAGCCAGACTACAGTGCGAAGGTCGATGCACCGCTCGGTGATCGTGTCATTCGGGCTCTTCGAACAAGGCAAAATGTTCGGGCGCCATATCGACTTGGCGTTCGAGCGGGACAAAGCTTCGATCGAGCGATTCGGGCGTGAACATCGCGGTGTCGGGAGAGGTGCGACTGACCTCGGTCGTCCAGTTGCGCAACTTCGGCTGGCCAGGCTGGTCGTTGTCGCCGCGAAATTCCGACTGGATCAACAAGCCGGCCGGGTCGACCCAATAGAGCCGCCGCAACCCGTCCTTGGTCAGCATAACGACGTCCAGATCGCCATAGGGGCTCGACAATCGTCCTGCATAGGTCAGCGCCGGCGCTCCCGTCATGTCGATCCCGCACGCGGTTTCGGCGGCTTCGCGGCTGGACAGCGTCTTGCCCGAGATCAGCGAGCGATGGTGCCCGGTCATCGCCTTGCAGTCGGCGACGATGCGGTCGAGCGGCGTTTCGACGCGGTGCAGCGATCCGCGATGAAATTCGGCCGCCCAGAAGGAATAGACGCGATTCTCCTGTCGGGAGATCGTCCAGTGGAAAAGCGAATAGCCGCTCGCCGGCGCCTTGGTGCGCGCGACGATCGCCTCTGCCGACGGCTTGTCCTCAGCCTGCGCGAGCGACGGACAGAAGGCCAGGACCGCGGCGGTCCAAAGGCCTCCTGCGACCCGCGCGATCAATAAACGCGCGCCTTCGGTTTGATATATTCGGCATCGTCGGTCAGCGTATATTCGTGGACCGGACGGTAATCGAGGCGGACGCCGCCGCCCTTGCCGCCCCAGCCGTCGAACCAGCTGATCGTGTGCTTCATCCAGTTCGGATCGTCGCGGTTCGGGAAATCCTCGTGCGCGTGGGCGCCGCGGCTTTCCTTGCGGTTGAACGCCGAATGCATCGTCACCGTCGCCTGGCTGATCAGGTTGTCGAGCTCAAGCGTTTCGATGAGGTCGGTGTTCCAGATCAGGCTGCGGTCGGTGACGCCGATGTCGTTCATCCGCTGATAGGTCTTGGCGAGCTTATCCTTGCCTTCGGCCATCAGTTCGTCGGTGCGGAACACCGCGGCGTGCATCGACATCGCGCGCTGCATCTCGTCGCGCACCACCGCGGTCGGCGAGCCGCCCTTGGCGTTACGGAAATGGTCGAGACGGCCGAGCGCGAGGTCGGCGCTGTCCTTGGGCAGCGCTTGCTGCGCGGCGCCGGGGGTGATGATTTCCTTGAGCCGGTGGCCGGTGGCGCGGCCGAAGACGACGAGGTCGATCAGGCTGTTCGAGCCGAGGCGGTTCGCGCCATGGACCGAAACGCAGGCGGCTTCGCCGACCGCGAACAGGCCGGGGACGACGGTATCGGGGTTGCCGTCCTTCAGCGTGACGACTTCGCCATGATAGTTACAGGGGATGCCGCCCATATTGTAATGGACCGTGGGAACCACGGGGAGCGGCTGGCGCGTCAGGTCGACGCCCGCGAAAATCTTGCCGCTTTCGGTGATGCCGGGCAGGCGTTCGGCGAGCACGGCTTCCTCGATATGGTCGAGGTGCAGATAGATATGGTCCTTGTGCGGGCCGACGCCGCGGCCTTCGCGGATTTCGAGCGCCATCGAGCGCGAGACGACGTCGCGCGACGCAAGATCCTTCGCCGACGGGGCATAGCGTTCCATGAAACGCTCGCCTTCCGAGTTCGTGAGGTACCCACCCTCGCCGCGCGCACCTTCGGTGATGAGCACGCCCGCACCATAGATGCCGGTCGGGTGGAACTGGACGAATTCCATATCCTGCAGCGGCAGGCCCGCGCGCAGCACCATGCCGCCGCCGTCGCCGGTGCAGGTGTGCGCCGAGGTCGCGGTGAAATAGGCGCGGCCATAGCCGCCGGTCGCGAGCACGACGGCCTGCGAACGGAAGCGGTGGATGCTGCCATCCTCCATGCACAAGGCGATCACGCCGCGGCACGCACCGTCTTCCATGATCAGGTCGAGCGCGAAATATTCGATGAAGAAGTCCGCGTCATATTTCAGCGACTGCTGATAGAGCGCGTGGAGCATCGCATGGCCGGTGCGGTCGGCGGCGGCGCAGGTGCGCTGGACCGGCGGACCTTCACCCATATTCTGCATATGGCCGCCGAACGGGCGCTGGTAGATGGTGCCGTCCTGGTTGCGGCTGAACGGCACGCCGGCGTGCTCGAGCTCGTAAACCGCCTGCGGCGCTTCGCGGACCATATATTCGATCGCGTCCTGGTCGCCGAGCCAGTCGGAACCCTTGACGGTGTCGTACATATGCCATTGCCAATGGTCGGGGCTGTTGTTGCCGAGCGAGGCGGCGATGCCGCCCTGCGCCGCGACGGTGTGGCTGCGCGTCGGGAACACCTTGGTGATGCAGGCGGTCTTGAGCCCCGCCTCGGCGCTGCCCATCGTGGCGCGCAGCCCCGATCCGCCCGCGCCGACGACGACGGTGTCATAGATATGGTCGATGATCTTGTACGCTTCGGTCATGTCACATGCCCCCCGGGCCGAGCGCCATGGGCGCCAATGCGATGCGGGCGATCGTGAAGATCCCGAATGCGGCGCCGCCGATGGCGAAGAAATTGAGCGCGACGAGCGCGAGCAGGCGCGTCGCTTCGCCATGGACATAGTCCTCGATCAGCACCTGCAGCCCGAGGCGCAGGTGGACGAAGACGCTGACCACGAGCAGGATGAGCGCGAGCGCGACCATCGGGTGCGACGCCCAGCGATGCACCGCGGCGAAATCGCCAAGGTTGAGGCGGAGCAGCGAGACGACGAGGAAGCCGACGAGCAGCAGGTTGCCGAGCGCGGTGAGCCGCGCCTGCAGCCAGTGATGCGATCCGTGCTGGGCCGAGCCGAGCCCGCGGACCTTGCCGAGATGCGTGCCGTTACCCATTGAGGTTCCCCCACAGGATGTAGAGCCAGGTCGCGGCGGTCGCGAAGACACCGCCCATGATTACCGCCGCCGACCACATCTTGTTGGTCTTGAGCTCGTAACCCGCGCCGGCGTCGAGCACGAAGTGGCGCAGCCCCGAGAAGAGATGCTGGAAAAAGGCCCAGGTCAGCCCGACCAGCACGACCTTGCCGAGGATGTTGGTGATCTGGTGGAACAGCGTGATTTCGGGGCTGGGGTCGTGCCAGACGCAGGCGATGAACGCCGCATAGGCCTCGGGCCCCGCCGCGATGGCATAGAGCCACCACAGGAACATGCTCGTCCCGACGATCGCCAATCCGTCCCCGCTCGCGCGGTGGAGGATCGAGACGGTCATCGCCGGCCCCCATTTATACACCTGCAGGTGCGGCGAGAGCGGTCGTCCGCTCGGTTGCTTGCCAGCCATATCAGCCCCGTTTCTGACTCTAATCGGTCGATGGGCGCCGGTTTAGCGCCATGGCCGCGATATGCAATTGCTTAGGAGCCTTTGTTGCACGGCGCGGAAATATTTGCGACCCAGTCCCCCTTAGAGCGGGGGAGGCGGACGTGGGCAAGCGTAAAACGAGGGCATGGATGGTGGCGGCGACGGCTTTTGCCCTTACGGCGGCGGCGCCCGCCGCGCTCGCCAAGGTCACCGACGCCGAAAAGGCCGCCAATGCCGAGGCGATGGCGACGGGTCAGATGATGTATCGCTATGATCAAGCGGCGTGGCACAGCACCGACGCGCTGCTGGCCCAGATCAATCCCGCCGACTATCCCGACCTAGCCGGCTGGGTCGTCGAACCGCAAGGTGACGACAGTCTGCTCGTCACCTATTTCGGTCGGCGCGACGGGCCGCGCTATGCGATCGTGCGCTTTGTGATGCGCGGATCGACCGTGGTCGAAGGCGGGCTGGTCCCGAAGGACGCCGACGCCTCGCTGTCGCCGCTCGCCAATCGCCTAGCCGATGCGCGCGATGCCGCCGCCGCGCGCTTCGCCCAGGAAAAGCTGGGCTTCTGCACCAAGGGCACCGGCAACAGCGTCATTCTGCCGCCCGAGGACGACGGGCCAGTGCGCGCCTATCTGATGTCATCGCCGGTCACCGCAGGGGTATTTCCGCTTGGCGGCCACTATCGCTTCGACATCGACAAGGACGGCAAGGTCGCGAGCTGGCGGCCGTTCCTGAACAGCTGCATGCTGATCGATTCCCGCCCCGACGGCGAGATGGAGAAAAAGACCGCCTTTTACGTGTCGCACCTGCTCGATCCGCAGCCGACCGAAATCCATTATTTCGTGCGCTATAACGTCCCGGTCGACATGGCGATCATCATGCCCGACGAGGACGTCTGGCTGCTCGGCATCGACGGTTTCACCAATCCGAAGACCGGTGAAATCGCCCTGCCCTGATTATTTCCGGCCGCGGTTCGCGTAGAGCAGCGCGGCAAGCACCGCCGCCGAACCGATGCCGATGCCTGCGGCCGCCGCGGCGGTTTTCCAGCCGACTTTCTTGCCCGCGCCGCTCGCTTCCTTGTCGGCGGCCTCGGTCGCGTCGGCTGCGTCTTTTTGCGCCTGGAGTTCGCGCGCGGCGCGCAGCACCTCATTCTCCGTCTCTTCGCCGGTACCGGTGTCGGGGAGATCGTCCTGGGGAGTCATGGCAGTCCTAAGTCCTTGTTATCAGGCGAGTGCCTGATCGACAGGCACATAATCCGTCCCCACCGCTTCGGCGACGGCTTCGAACGTGACCTTACCATTCCAGACGTTGAGTCCCTGCGCAAGATGCGTGTCGCGCTTCAGCGCCTCTTTCCAGCCGAGATCGGCGATGCGCAGCGCGTGCGGCAGGGTGACATTGTTGAGCGCATAGGTGCTGGTGCGCGCGACCGCGCCGGGCATGTTGGCGACGGCATAATGGACGATGCCGTCGACCACATAGGTCGGATCGGCGTGGGTGGTCGCATGGCTGGTCTCGAAACAGCCGCCCTGGTCGATCGCGACGTCGACGAGCACCGAGCCGGGACGCATCGTCTTCAGCATGTCGCGGCTGACCAGCTTCGGCGCCTCGGCACCGGGGATCAGCACCGCGCCGATGACGAGGTCGGCCTCGGCAACGCATTCGGCGAGGTTGGCGCGGTTCGAGAAGCGCGTCTTGGCGCGCGCCTCGAAGAAGGTGCCGACGCGTTCGAGGACTTCGGGATCGCGGTCGAGGATGGTGACGTCGGCGCCGAGGCCCGCCGCCATCTGTGCCGCGTTGAAACCGACGACGCCGCCGCCGATGACGCACACCTTGCCCGGCGCGACGCCGGGGACGCCGCCGAGCAGCACGCCGCGGCCGCCATGCGCCTTTTCGAGCGCGGTCGCGCCGGCCTGGATCGACATGCGCCCCGCGACCTGGCTCATCGGCTTGAGCAGCGGCAGGCCGCCATGGGGGGAGGTCACGGTTTCATAAGCGATGCAGACCGCGCCCGACGCCATCAGGTCGCGCGTCTGGTCGGGATCGGGGGCGAGGTGGAGATAGGTGTAGAGAATCTGGTCCGGGCGCAGCATCGCGCGTTCGACCGGCTGGGGTTCCTTGACCTTCACCACCATCTCGCACGTCGCGAAAATCTCTTCGGCACTCTGCACGATCTCGGCGCCCGCTTCGACGTAGAAACGGTCATCGGCGCCGATGCCGGCGCCGGCGCCGGTCTGAACGAGCACGCGGTGGCCGTGGACAGCGAGTTCGCGCGCGCTTTCGGGGGTCAGGCCGACGCGATATTCGTGATTCTTGATTTCCTTGGGGGTGCCGATGATCATGGTCGCTCTCCATCGCCGGGCGCGCCCGATCGCGCGCGTGCCGACGTCTCCTGCCCGCAATATAGCAGCTTGATCGCGCGAGGTGCTTGCATATCGCGGTCCATTCTTCGACAAGCGCGCACAAATTGTGCGCCAAATCGGCCTGGAGCGCTTCATGATTGATCGGATCGACCGCAAGCTTCTCGACCTGTTGCAGCGGCACGGGCCGCGCCCTGCGGTCGAGCTCGGCGAGATCGTCGGGCTGTCGGCGTCGGCGTGCCACCGCCGTATCCGCGCGCTCGAGGGTGAGGGCATCATCACCGGCTATGCCGCGCGGCTCGACCCCGACAAGATCGGGCTGGGGCTCGACGTCTTCGTCGACATCAGCCTGACCTCGCAGAGCGAGGAGGCGCTGACCGCGTTCGAGAGCGCGGTGAAGAGCTTCGACGAGATATTGGAGTGCCAGCTATTGTCGGGCGCGTCGGATTACCGGCTGCGCGTCGCGGCGCGTAACGTCGCCGATTTCGACCGGCTGCACCGCCATTGCCTGTCGCGGCTGCCCGGTGTGGCGGCGATGCACAGCGCCTTTGCGCTGCGCACGATCAAGGCGTTCGAGGGCTATCCGGTGCAAAGCGAGGCCTGAAGCGAATTTTACGCCAGCTGGTTAACGCCGAATTTACCCCTTCCCCACATAGATCGGTCATGATTTTCGCCGGTGACAGCGGACGGTAGCTCTGCGCGCCACGAACAAGCGAGGGAAGCAGGATCATGGTGAAGGAAAATCCGATTCATAAGCAGCAGATTGATCCGATCCTGATGGCGGATCGCTTTCCCTTCTATGATCTCGACGGCCAGCTCGCGGCGAACGGCGCCGAAATCCACGCGATCGTCGCCGGACGCGAGGAAGCGGTCGCGCGCGCCTATTGGGATGCGTTCAACGCCCTGCCGACGATCGACAACCGCGTCGAGGGCGAGCTCCTTGCCTCCTATGTCCGCGGCAGCGCGCACCACAGCGCGGTCAAATATCGCGACCCCGCCGGGCAGGAGGTCGCGACGATCGCGTGCCAGAACACGCATATGGCGCGACGCGTGAACCTGCCGCTCGCGTCGGTGATGTCGTGCATGGCCGAAAGCCAGCGGCTGACCATCGAATATATCGTCGAGGCATGCCAGGGCGACGACGCGCGGCTAATCCGCCTGACGAGCGCGATGAACCGGCTCGGCCTGCTCGAATATGACATCATGCAGCGCTATGCCGAAAAGCTCGACCGCGCGGTGGTGTCGTCCGAACGCCAGGCGCTGGCGGGCGATTTCGACCAGTCGATCGCCTCGCTGGTGCAGGAAACCGACGGCGTCCGCCGCGAACTCGCGAAGCAGGCGGCCTCGGCCGACCATGCCGCGAAGGGCATGATCGCCAAGACGAGCGAAGTCGCCGCGGCCTCCGAACAATCGGCGATCGCGATGCGCGAAGCCGCCTCGACCGCCGCGGGGCTGATCCGCGCGATCGAGGATGCGCGCAGCGAAGTCGAGGCGTCGTCCGACGTCGCGGTCCGCGCCTCCGAACAGGCGGGCGAAGCGGTCGCCATGTCCGAGGCGCTGTCGCACCATGCCGAATCGATCGAATCGATCCTCGGGCTGATCCGCGAGATCGCGGGACAGACCAATCTGCTCGCGCTCAACGCGACGATCGAGGCTGCCCGTGCAGGCGAATCGGGCCGCGGCTTTGCCGTCGTCGCGCAGGAGGTGAAGAGCCTCGCCAACGAAACCGCGCGCGCGACCGACGATATCGCCGGCAAGATCACCGCAATCCAGCATGCGACGCGCGGCTCGGTCGCCGCCAACCAGTCGATCCAGCAAACCATCGTCGAAGTGCAATTGTCGGCGCAGCGCATCCGTGACGCGATGGACGCGCAGGCGCAGACGGTCACCTCGATCACCGCAGCGGTCGACGAAACCGCGCTCGCGGCCGATTCGATGTCGTCGACGATCGCCAGCATCCGCAACGATTCGGGCATGGTCGCGGGCGAGATCAGCGTGCTGAGCGACGAATTCGCCAAGATGGGCGAACGGCTCCAGTCGCTCGAACAGGCGGCGAGCGAGTTCAGCCGCCGGGTGGCATAAGCCTCTGCTCCCCGGCGAAAGCCGGGGCCCATATCGCGAACATAGCGCTGCCGCATGGACCCCGGCGGTGGCGCTACGCGCCGTCTACGACTCCGCCGGGGAACCACTGGCGCCGTTCGGCGCACCCCTCTAAGGCGGGGCCATGGCAACCCACATCCTGATCAGCGGCGCGAGCCGCGGCATCGGCGCCGCGATTGCGAGCGCGCTGTCTTCCGACACCACCAAGGTCGTCGCGCTGTCGAGCGCAGACGGCGACCTCGCCGACCCCGCCACGCCGGGACGCATCTGGAACCGCGCGCTCGCGCATCTGGGTGGCCGCATCGACGTGCTGGTCAACAATGCCGGGGTGTTCGAGGCGAACCCGATCGACGCCGACGAGGCCGACTGGCTCGCGAACTGGAACCGCACGCAGCAGATCAACCTGACCGCGAGCGCTTCATTCTGCCGCCTCGCGGTGTTGCACTGGCAGGGCCGCGCATCGGGCGGGCGCATCGTCAATGTCGCGAGCCGCGCCGCCTATCGCGGCGACAGCCCCGCGCACTGGCATTATGCGGCGTCGAAGGCGGGCATGGTCGCGATGACCAAGACGATCGCGCGCGCCTATGCCAGGGAGAATATCCTCGCCTTCGCCATCTGCCCCGGCTTCACGATGACGGGCATGGCCGAGGAGTATCTGGAAAGCCGCGGCGGCGACAAATTGCTCGCCGATATCCCGCTCGGCCGCGTCGCGATGCCCGACGAAGTCGGCGAAATGGCACGCTGGTGCGCCACGGATGCACCGGCGTCGATGACCGGCGCGGTGCTCGACGTGAACGGGGCGAGCTATGTCCGCTAGGATCGCGATGCTCGCCGCGCTGGCACTGACCGGCTGCGCACCGCAAGCGGCCCCCGCCCCCGCAGCTATGGCACCGACGGGCAAGGCGCTCGCGATCGCCTGCGAAGGCCGCGACGGATGGAGCGACCCCGCGCCGCCCGCAAAGATTCACGGCAACACCTATTATGTCGGCACCTGCGGCATCACCGTGCTGCTGATCGCGACCCCCGACGGGCTGGTGCTGATCGACGGCGCGACCGAAAAGGCGGTTCCGGGCATCCTCGCCAATATCCGCGCGCTCGGTTTCGACCCGAAGAATGTCCGCTATCTGCTCGCGAGCCACGAGCATGACGACCATGTCGGCGGGCTCGCCGCGCTGCAGGCGGCGACGGGCGCAAAGCTGCTCGCGCGCCGAGAGGCGGTCGCGGCGCTGACCAGCGGCACGCCCGATGCAACCGACCCGCAGCGCGAAATCGCCAACCCCTTCGCCGGCGCCACCGTGTCGCGCACGATCGGCGACGGCGAAGCGGTCGGCTTGCGCGACATCGGCCTGACTGCGCACGCGACCCCCGGCCATACCCCGGGCAGCACAAGCTGGACCTGGCGGTCGTGCGAAGGCGGCGATTGCCGCAGCATCGCTTATGTCGACAGCCTGACCGCGATCTCGGGCGACGCCTATCGCTTCACCGACCACCCCGACTATGTCGCGACCTTCCGCGCGACGCTGGCCAAGGTCCCGACCCTGCCCTGCGACCTGCTGATCACCCCGCATCCGTCGGCGAGCAATTTGTTCGCGCGGCTGGCGGGCGACGCGCGGCTGGTCGATGCCGACGCGTGCCATTTCTATGCTGCGGGCGCCGTGAAGCGGCTCGACGAGCGGCTGGCGAAGGAAACCGCGGCGCAATGAGCTGGATCGTCTCGCTCCCCTGCACGCGCGCCGAGGCCGAGGCGCTGTCGGGCGAAATCCCTGCGCTCGACGCGATGCCCGAAGCGCCGGTCGTGGTGACGCGCGAGATCGACGAGGATGCCGGGCACTGGCAGCTCGACGCCTATATGGACGACAAGCCCGGCGCGGCGCTGGTCGCGCTGCTGCAATCGCTGGTGCCGAGCGCGAAGGGGGCGACGCCCGTTGTCGAGGAATTGCCCGAAGAGGATTGGGTGACACTGTCGCAGCAAGGGCTCGAGCCGGTGCAGGCGGGGCGCTTCTTCGTCCACACCAGCAGCTATGCCGACCGCGTGCCGCCGGGCAGCACGCCGTTCCTGATCGACGCGAGCCAGGCCTTTGGCACCGGCGGGCATGATACCACCGCGGGCTGCCTGTCGATGCTCGACCTGATGGCGCGAACCGGCGTGGTCCCGCGCAACATCGCCGACATCGGTACCGGCACCGGGCTGCTCGCCTTTGCGGGCTTGGCGCTCTGGCCGCGCGCACGGATGATCGCGTCGGACATCGACCCCGCGAGCATCTTCGTGACCAAAGACAATGCCGGGATCAACGGCGTGCCGCTGGGGCGTGGCGGCGGGCGGCTCGCGGTCGCGGTCGCGCCGGGGACCGACCATCCGTCGATCAAGCATCGCTCACCCTATGACCTCGTCATCGCCAACATCCTCGCGGGGCCGCTGATCACGCTCGCCCCCGATATCGCGAGCGTCACCGCGCCGGGGGGCCGCGCCATCCTCGCGGGATTGATCGCGCGGCAGATGGAGCCGGTGCTGGCGGCCTATCTCGCGCAGGGGTTCCGCCTTGCCGCGCGCGGCGGCAGCGCCGACTGGCCGTGCCTGCTGCTCGTCAAGCGCCGCCGTTACGGCTACCGCCGCAAAGAACGCGCCTTCCACCGATCGGACCCGGCGGACGCGAGTTTCGGGAGCTGGTAGCGCCGCGTCAGGCTTGTGAAATCGTCAGTTCGCCGAAGGTCATGAAGATCATCGTCTGCCCCGAAGGACCGCGATAGGCGCCCTGCGCCTTGGCGAGATAGGCCGCGAGTGCGGCGAATTGCCAGCCATCCTCTTCGCTGGCCTCGATATGGCGCGTCGTGAAGGCATCGAGCCCATGCGCCGCGCCGAAATCGCGCACCAGCGCGGCATGCGCACGCAGCGGTTCGGGAACCGAGGGGTGATCCCAGCCCCACAGCCAGGTGCCATCGGCGGTGTTCAGCGTGCCGATCACCTGCACCGGCGCGACGATTTTCCAGCCGCGGTCATTGGTGAAGGTGAGCGTGCCGGCATCGAGATCGGCATCCCAACGCGCCGTGCCCAGCCGCCAAGTCCCGTTGTGCGCATTGGTCAGCGCATCGAGGTAATGCATGCTGGCATCGAGCGACCGGTCGGGCTCGTCGGGCGGCAGGTCGCCATCGTCGAGATCGCTTTCGGCGATATGGATCGGCGCGATCGCGGGCGGAACCTCGGGCACGGCGGCGCCGGCCTGGCCGCCGCCCAAAAGCTGCTTCAACTTGTCGAACATATTGCCTCCCGGTTGCGTCGCGATCGCGGAGGCGGAGAATGCAATCAGGCCCTCAATCAACTCGCGCCGTTGCATAGTCCTGGGTCCCGCGTGTGATCACATCGTCGGTGTCCAATATGTCGGCGATCGCGATCGGCGGCAAGGCATCGTTCGCGGTATAGAGCGGCGCGAAGTCGGTCTTCACCGTGGTGTCGAGCAGCTGGTCCAGACTGTCGATGACGAAATAATTCTGCTGGAAATCGTCGATCCGGTAGTCGGTGCGCATCACGCGCGCGAGGTCGAAGCCGATACGGTTCGGGCTGTCGCTATCGAGCGCGAAGACGCTTTCGGCGTAGCTCGACACGATGCCGGCGCCATAGATGCGCAAACCGTCCGCCTCACGGATCAGGCCGAACTCGACCGTATACCAGTAAAGCCGCGCGAGCTGTTTGAGCGCGTCGAACTGCAGGCTGCGCAGCCCGCCCTCACCATAAGCGACCATATAGTCGGCAAACACCGGGTCGGCGAGCATCGGGACATGGCCGAACACGTCGTGGAAGACGTCGGGTTCCTGCAGATAATCGAGCTGTTCGGGGGTGCGGATGAAATTGCCCGCAGGGAAACGGCGGTTCGCGAGATGGTCGAAAAACACGTCGTCGGGGACGAGCCCCGGCACCGCAACGACCTGCCACCCCGTCGCCGCCATCAGCCGCGCGTTTAGCTCGCGATAGTCCGGAATGCCGGGCTTTTCGAGCCGCAGCACGTCGATACCGCGCAGAAAGGCTTCGGAGGCGCGGCCGGGCAGCATCGCCGACTGGCGCGCGAAAAGCCGGCCCCACATCGCATGCTCGTCGGCGGTGAAAGCGTCCCAATTTTGCGAAATCGTCCAGTCGGCCGCGGCGCCGGGCGGCGGGGTTTCGTGGACGTGGGTAAAGCCGTCTTTCATGGCGCATGGCCTAGCATGAAATAGTTGCAAATGAAACCGGTCCGGCGACTCCGCCAGACCGGTCCCTTTACCATGTCGCGGCGTCAGAAGCGCGCGCGCAAACCCGCCGACACCGCGCGGCGTTCGACGGGGTAATAGACCGCCGACGCCGGGGTCACGACGATCGCCGCGCTGATGTCGCCGATCGCCTTTTTCCCCGTGACGTTGCGGATATCGACAAAGGCGTCGATGCCCTCGGCGATCCGCGCGCCGCCGGTCACGCCGAGCAGCGCATAGCCGGGGGTGCGGACCCGGTTTCGGTAATCGGCGAAGGGACCATCGGGGACCCATTCGAGGTTCGGCGCAATATGCAGCGCGTCGGTGCCGAGGCGCAGCTCGGCGCGATACATATGTTCGGGGACGATCGGCAGGCGGTTGTGCCCGAACTCGGCATCGCCGCGGAAGCGAAAGTCGCTATAGGCATAGACCTGCCGCAGCCGCAGCCAGTCGGCGGGGTTCCATTCGAGCGCTGCTTCGATCCCTTCGTGCCGCGTGCGCCCCGCGTTGAAGGTCGAGGCGGGGATGTCCGGGCCGACGCTGAACTGCAGCATCTCGCCCTCGATATCGGCGCGATAGAGGCTGAGGTCCCAGCTCAGCGCTCCCGCCCTGCCGCGCGTGCCGACCTCGGCGGTCCAGGCGCGCTGCGGGTCGAGCGGCACGAAACTCGCGATCTGCGCCAGTTCGTTGAAGCCGGGAAATTCGACCGAGCGACTGTAGTTCGCATAGAGTTGCACATCGGCGACCGGTTCGAGGAGCAGGCCGAACTTGGGCGAGAAGGCGTTGAAATCGGCACGACCGACGGTGCCCGTCTGCGCCGGGGCGGCACTGTTGAAGACGATCGCCTGCCGCCTTTTTCCGTCGGCGTAGATGCCACCGGCGACGAGCGTCAGCGGTTCGACCGGGGTCAGCCGCAGCTCGCCATAGAGCGTCGCGGTGCGCGCATCCTGCTCGGCCTCGAAAGTCTTCGCACCGCGCTTGCCCGCGAGATTGACGAAGCGTTTCGACGCGGTGTCGCCGACGCGCAGTTCGCCGCCGACGGTCGCGGCAATCATGCCGCCGTCATAGTCGAGGCGGAAGAAACCGCCACGATCGGCGCTCTCCTGGTCGACGACCTGGAAGATCGGATGATAGAGCGACTTGGCGTTGACGAAGCCGCCGACGTCGAGCGCAAGACTTCCCCAGTCGAAGCGCGTGCGGTTCTGGAGCCGGAGCGAATCCACGTCGCGCGCCTGGTCGCCTGCGACGCTCGCGGCGGCGGCGATGCGCGGCGTCGTCAGCGCCTCCGCCATCGTCAGCGCGCCGGGCAGTTCCTGGCGTATATGGTTGACGCTGGCATAGAAACGCGTGCTCGCGACCTCGCTGATGTTCAGCCCGGCATTGCCGTGGAAGCGCAGGCTGTGGCGCTTCGCATGATCGCGGTCGCCGTCGGAGGTATCGGCGCTAATGGCGCCCCAGGCATCGACCTGTTCGCTCGCGACGCCCGCCGAGACGAGTCCGCGCACGCTGTCGAAGCTGCCGACATCGCCGCGAAGATAAATGCCCTCGGCGGTGCGTCCGGTGGGGGTCACGCCATTGACCGCGCCGCCGAGCGTGCCCGATCCGAAGCGCAGCGCATTGGCGCCGCGATAGACCTCGAGATGGTCGAAGAAGATCGGTTCGAGTTCCTGAAAATCGCCATTGTCGTCGGCGAGATTGATCGGCACCCCGTCCTGCAGGAGCGTCAGCCCGCGCATGTGAAAGCCGCGCGACAGGCCCGAGCCGCGGATCGAAATCCGCACCTCCTGCCCATAGCGTGGCTGGAGATAGACGCCGGGCGAGAAGGCGAGCGTGTCGCGCAAACTGACGACCGATTTGTCGGCATAATCCTGATGGCTGACGACGTCGGTCCCGCCGGGGGTCTGGCGGGCGCGGGTTTCGGCGGCGTCGGTGATATCGGGCGCGGTGACGATGATCGTCTGATCGTCGCCGGCCTCTTCGGCATGGACGATCGAGGGGACGAGCGAGTAGGCGAGCGCCAGCAGGGGCGCCGCCGCATAGGCGTGGCTTTTCATGGATAGTCCTTCGTTGGGATACAGGCATGGGCCGCGCCGCGCGGATGCGCGGGCGGCAATTCAGGCTGGATCAGGCGAAGGCGGGTGGTCCGGTACTTGGCGGCAGCGGCGAGGCGATGCCGGGCGCATAGCCCAGCGACGGGATCGCGACGGGTTGCGGATCGAGTGCGACGGGCGCGGCGGGCAGCACGGGTTCGGCGGGGACGATCGGCGCGACCGCGAGCGCGCCCCAGGGGCAATGCTGCTGCGTCTCGCCGTCGTGACCCGCGACCTTCTGGACCGGGATCGTGATCGTGGCGCCCGGATTTTCGGGGTCCGAACAGACGCGCACGGTGATCGTGCCTTGGCTGTCGGTCTCGATCATCCAGCCCGGCGCGACGAGGATGCGCGCGGCGAGCGCGAGCAGCAGCGGCAGCAACAGGAGGATGCCCGGACGGCGAAAGGCGGCGAGGAGGCCCACGCGGGGCCTCCTATGCCCGGGGCCGCCGGCTGGCAAGCGGCTATTCGGCCGGCGTCTCGTCGGTCTTCTTGCCGGTGCGCGTCCAGGGGTAGAGCATCTGGCCCCAATAGTTTTTCGGCACATCTTCGGGGATGCCGTAATTTTCGGGCCAGCGGTCCTTGGGCAGGTGGAAGGTGCCGAAGAGCTTGTCGATCCACGGGAAATGGATCGCGAAATTGACGTCGAACGCCTCGCGCTCGAGCCCGTGGTGCCAATGGTGGAAGCGCGGCGTCGCGATCCAGTGGCCGAGCCGGTTGAAATTGCCCCCGACATTGGCGTGGAGCAGCGACGACCAGACATAGACGAAACCGATATAGGCCTGCATCACCGACGGGCTGAATCCCAGCGTGAACAGCGGCAGCGAAGTGATCGCGCGGAGCAGGATGATTTCGATGAAATGCATCCGCGACCCCGCGAGCCAGTCCATCGATTTCGCGCTGTGGTGCACCGCGTGGAAACCCCAGAGGAAGGGGTAGCGGTGAAAGGTGCGATGGAAGAAATATTGCACCACGTCCGACGCGATCAGGACGATGACGAACTGGACGATCCACGGCAGCGAGGCGACGCCGGCGCGGAAGGCGTCCCAGCTGTTCGTATGGTCGTTGACGAACTGCTGCGGCGCGAGCGCGAGGAAGCCGAGCACCTGCACGAACATCGTGCTGACGAGATAATAGAAAAGATCCTCGCGCCATTCGGTGCGGAACAGGCGCTGCTTGCGCCGATGCGGGAAGGCGCGTTCGAGCGGCGCGAACATGAAGCCGGTGATGAGCAGGTTGACGACGAAGAAGTCGAGCCCGAAGAAAATGCCCCAGTCGCGCGTCTCGGCGGGCTGGACATTCGCGCCGCCGACGAGCGTCGCGGCGAGCGCGACGATCAGCGCGGTCGCGCCGAGAACTTTCCGCGGACGCAGCAGCAGGCTGAGCAGCGCGAGACCGTAGCTCGCGAGCAGGATCAGATGGACGAGGCCGCGAAAGCCGCCCCAATCCTTGACGATAGCGAGTTCGGGGGTCGCGAACCAGTCGGGAAAGCGCAGCGCGATCACCAGCCCGAAGCCGACGACCCCGAACAGCAAAGCGAAGAAACCCGACAGCCAGCCGCTGCCGAAGCGCCGCACCTCGGTATGCGATTCGAGATCGCGCATCAGATGGTCGAGATAATCACGTTTGGCCATGTGGTCCCCTCACAGCTTTTTCGCTGTCCCGTCTGTGATGACGCGCACCGCTTAACATTCCTCCCTGTGGCGAAGCCATGGGGAGGTGGCAGCGCGAAGCGCTGACGGAGGGGCCAAAACGCAAGGTTGCTCGCCCCTCCACCACTCGCTTCGCGAGCGGTCCCCCTCCCCATCGCTGCGCGACAGGGGGGATCATCATCCCGCCGCCGCGACGATCGCGGCCCATTCGGCCTCGTCGATCACACGGATGCCGAGCGCGCTCGCCTGCTTGAGTTTCGATCCCGCGCCGGGGCCCGCGACGACAAGGTCGGTCTTGGCACTGACGCTGCCCGCCGCCTTGGCGCCGAGCGCTTCGGCCTGCGCCTTGGCCTCGTCGCGGCTCATCGTCTCGAGCTTGCCGGTGAAGACGACGGTCATGCCCGACACCTCGCTCTCGCGCGTTTCGACCACATAGGGCGGCGGCGAGACTTCGGAGAGCAGGTCGTCCCACAAATCGCGGTTGTGCGGTTCGTGGAAGAAGTCGCCGAGCGCCTCGGCCACAGCCGGGCCGATGCCGTCGGCGCGTACCTCGAGGATCGCCTTGATCGCCTCCATCCGGCGCGCGAGGTATTTCCCTTCCGATTCGCCCTCGCCCTGCGGATTGGCGTCGAGCCAGCCCTGAATGCCCGCCGCCGCTTCGGGCAGCCGCGCGATGTCGCCGAGCCCCTTGAGCAGGTCGCGCGCGGTGACCGCGCCGATGTGGCGGATGCCGAGCCCGAAGAGAAGCCGCGCGGCGTCGGGCGAGCGCTTCGCCTCGATCGCGGCGAAAAGATTGTCGACCGACTTTTCCTTCCATCCCTCGCGGGTGAGCAATTCGTCGCGGTGCGCCTTCAGGCGGAAGATGTCGGCCGGCCCCCTGTCGAGCCAGCCGAGGTCGAGAAATTCCTGGATGCTCTTCTCGCCCAGCCCCTCGATATCGAGCGCGCCGCGGCTGACGAAATGGCGCAGGCGCTCGAACTTCTGCGCATTGCAGATGAGCCCGCCGGTGCAGCGGACATCGACCTCGCCCTCCTCGGCGACCGCTTCGCTGCCGCACACCGGGCAATGGTCGGGGAAGACATAGGGCGCGCGATCCTCGTCGCGGGTGAGGTTATCGACAACCTGCGGGATGACGTCGCCGGCGCGCTGGATCACGACGCGGTCGCCGGGGCGCACCCCCAACCGGCCGATCTCGTCGCGGTTATGGAGCGTGACGTTCGACACGACGACCCCGCCGACGGTGACGGGCACGAGCCGACCGACGGGGGTCAACTTGCCGGTGCGCCCGACCTGGATGTCGATCGCCTCCAATGTGGTCTGCGCGCGTTCGGCGGGGAATTTATGCGCGATCGCCCAGCGCGGCGCCTTGGCGACGAAACCCAGCCGCGCCTGCCAGTCGAGCCGGTCGACCTTGTAGACGACGCCGTCGATATCATAGGGCAGTTCGGCGCGTGTCGCCTCGATCGCGGCATAATGGGCGAGGACATCGGCGACGCTGTCAAAGCGCTTCAAGAGCGGCGACACCGGGACGCCCCACGCCTCGATCCGCTTGATCATGTCATATTGGGTGTCGGCGGGCACCGCGCTCACCTCGCCCCACCCATGCGCGAGGAAGCGCAGCGGGCGTGATGCGGTGACGCTCGCATCCTTCTGGCGCAGCGAACCCGCCGCAGCGTTGCGCGGGTTGGCGAACTGGCGAACGGTCGCGGGGTCGAATTCGGCCTCGCGCTGCGCCGCCAGCGCACGCCCTTCCTCCATCAGCCGCGCGTTGAGCGCGGCAAAGTCGGCCTTGGCCATATAGACCTCGCCGCGGATCTCGAAGACGTCGGGGACCTCGCCCTTCAGCGCCTGCGGGATATCGGCGATCGTCGCGACGTTCGGGGTGACGTCCTCGCCGACGCTGCCGTCCCCGCGCGTCGCGGCCTGCACGAGCTTGCCCTGTTCATAGCGCAGCGAACAGGACAGGCCGTCGATCTTGTCTTCGGCGGTCAGCGCGACAACCGCATCGTCGGGCAGGTTGAGGAAGCGCCGCACGCGCGCCGCGAACTCCTCGACATCTTCGCCGCTGAACGCATTGTCGAGACTCATCATCCGCTGCCGGTGCGTGACCTTCGCGAGCGGCGAGGCCTCGACCGCGGCGCCGACTATATTGTTCGGGCTGTCGGCGCGGATCAGATGCGGAAAGGCGGCCTCGAGGTCGTTGTTGCGACGGACGAGCGCGTCGTAATCGGCATCCGAAATCTCGGGCGCATCCTCGGCATGATAGCGCTTGCTGTGATAGGCGATGGTTTTTGCAAGCCGCATCAATTCATTGGCAGCACCGGCTTCGGACAGCGATTCAATCTCGATCATGCACCGGTCTTTGCCACCGGCTTGAATTCGGCGCGAGTGCCAAATCCCGCGATCAGCGGACGGCCCTTGCTGATCGCCTCCTGCACCGCGGGCAGCGTCAGCGAGGCGGCATGCGAATCCTTGCTGTCCCACAGCTCGACGATCCAGATCGCATCGGGGTTCGCGCTGTCCTCGCCGATCAGATAGGCGAAATTGCCCGGCATCGTGCCGGTGCCTTCGCTGAGCGCCGCGACGAGCGCGGCGCGCTGGCCGGGCTTTGCGATCATCTGGCCGATCAGGCCATATTGGGGGTCGGCTTCTTCCATCATAGCCTCCAGCGCGCGCAGCTTGGTGATCGGCAAAAAGGCGGCGGCCATTGCGGCGAGCGCCATCAGATGCTGGCGGCGGTTCATTTCGCGATCGCCAGCACATGGATTTCGCGGCGAATGCGAAACCCGAGCGATTCATAGAGGCCGATCGCCCCCGCATTGTCGGCATAGCTGTGCAGGAAGGGCGTCTCGCCGCGCGCCACCATCGCGCGCATGACATGGCCGATCAGCGCGCGGGCGAGGCCGCGGCCCCGGCAATCCTCCCAGGTCGACACGCCGCTCACCTCGGCCATGCCGGGCAGCAGGATGCGCTGCCCCGCCATCGCGAGCAGGCGGCCGTTTTCGCGCACACCGAAAAAGGGTCCGTAAAGATGCGTCTTGGGACCCCAAGGCCCAGGCTTGGCATGATCGGCGAGCGCCGCCATTTCGGCGGCATCGGCATCGCCGAGCGCGATCATCGGCGGTTCGCCGTCGCGCGGCGGCGGCGGCGGCCCCTCGGCGACCATCTGCACGAGCACCGCGCGCTTCACTTCGCTGGTGCCGGGGGGCAGCGGCCAGCGCGGGCCGTCGACGATCCACAATTCCTCGCCGGCGGGACAATGCGCCGCGAGCGCCGCCGCGGCGGCCGGACTGTCGTCGGCGGGGATGCCGAAGACGCCGTAACCGCGGTCGATCCGCAGCGCGAGCGCGGGGTCGCCTTCGGCGAGCGCGGCCTGCCGCCCGGTGAGCATCGACCAGACCGGGCGGTCGAGGGGGTGGGTCATCACGGTTCCCATGATTTCACCAATGGGTGGGCCCACCAAGTTTGAAACTGAGAAGGAACTTTTCCGTCGATTAGGAGCCTAACGAACACCGTCATATTTCGTGAGAGTTCATCCAGCGCTTCAGTTTCTTTTATGATGGCTTCGGTGTTCCAGATTACTTCTCCAGCCTTCGTCTTCTTGGCGAGTTTCATTTCGGATTGAAGTGGGGAGAACCCAGCAACGGCCATCTCACCGTCTTCACCTTCGGCTAATACAATCGCCCGGCCCTGCAAGAAGCTGGTAGAATGAGCGATTTGATTTCGATGATCGGCGGCCAGTTTAATTCTACGGCGAAGATTTTCCCATAACTTACCGAACCTCTCGTCGCGCTCAGTCATCGCGGCGGAAATAAGCTTTATCCGACTCTCCAAGCCTTGGGCGATCGAGAACATGCCGCTCGACGCTTCATTTCCGATGCGAAGCGTTGAAGAAAATATCGATTCCAATCGATCATCGATGGATTGATACCTTGTAATACAGAGACCGATAGAGGCGTAAAACCGTCGATACGCTTCTTGGGTTGCGCCAGGGTCATGTTCCGCGCTGAAAACAGCAGGCATCAAACCACCTCCAGCAACCGCTCGGCCTGCGCCCGCGCTTCGTCGGTAACCTCCGCCCCCGACAACATGCGCGCGATTTCTTCGCGGCGTTCGGCGTCGTCGAGCGCGCGGACGCCGGTGCGGGTGACGGTGCCTTCGCTCGATTTGGCGATCATGAAGTGCGCGGCGCCCTTTGCCGCGACCTGCGGGCTGTGCGTCACCGCGAGCAATTGCTTGTCGCCGCGCGCGAGCCTTGCCAGCCGTTCACCGATCGCGCTCGCGACGGCGCCGCCAACGCCGCGGTCGATTTCGTCGAAGATGATCGTGTCGGCGCCGCCCTCTTCGGCAAGCGCGACCTTCAAGGCGAGGATGAAGCGAGAGAGTTCGCCGCCCGACGCGATCTTGATGAGCGGCGCGAAGGGCGCGCCGGGATTGGTCGAGATGAGGAATTCGACGCGGTCCATGCCCTCGGCGCCCCAGCGTTCGGCGGGCAGGCGCTCGACGAGCGTCTGGAAACGCGCGGCGTCGAGCTTGAGCGGCACCAGTTCGCCAGCCACGGCCGTGTCGAGCCGCGCCGCCGCCTTGCTGCGTGCATCGGACAGCGCGGTCGCGGCGTGGGTGTAGGCGGCCGCTTTCGTGGCGACCTCGGCCTCGAGCCTGGCGAGGCCGTCGCTGCCGCCCTCGATCGCGTCGAGCCGCGCGGCGAGGTCGCCCGCGAGCGTCGCGAGTTCGTCGGGTTGGACATGATGCTTGCGCGCCATCGCGCGCAGCTCGAACAGCCGCGTCTCGGTCTCTTCGAGCCGCGCGGGATCATATTCGAGCGCGCGCGCGGCTTCGTTCAGCCGTTGCTCGGCCTCGTCGGCTTCGATGATCGCGCGGTCGAGTCCCGCCAGCGCTTCGGCGAGCAAGGGGTGATCGCCCGCGAGCCGGTCGAGCCGCCGCGCCGCGGCGCGCAGCTGCGCCGGGCCGCTGTCGCTGCCCTCGAACGCCGCCATGATCGCGCCCATGTCGCCGGCGATGCGCTCGCCCTTCTGCATCGCGGCGCGCGCTTCGGCGAGTTCGGCTTCCTCGCCCGGCTGCGGCGCGAGGCTCGTGAGTTCGGCGACGCAGTGGGTCAGCCAGTCGCGATCGCGCTCGGCCTCGTCGAGCGACGCGCGCGCCGCCGCGAGCCGCGCCTCCGCGCTGCGCCATGCGCCATGCGCGGCGGCAACCGCCGCGCTGTCGCAGCGGCCATAAATGTCGAGCAGCGCGCGGTGCCCCGCGGGCGCGAGCAGCCCGCGATCGTCGTGCTGGCCGTGAATTTCGACAAGATGGCCGCCAACCTCGCGCAGCAACGCGGCCGAACAGGGCTGGTCGTTCAAAAAGGCGCGGCTGCCGCCATCGGCCTTGAGCGTCCGGCGGATGAGCAAAGGCTCGCCCGCCTCGACCTCGATATCATTGTCGGCGAGCAGCTTCGCGAGCGCGGTGCCGGGCGCGGGGGCGGCGAAGCTTGCGGTCACCTGCGCCTTGTCGCTGCCCTGGCGAACGAGCGCACTGTCGGCACGCGCGCCGAGCGCGAGGCCGAGCGCGTCGAGCAGGATCGACTTACCGGCGCCGGTCTCACCCGTAAGCACGCCGAGCCCGGCCGCGAAATCAAGGTCGAGCCGTTCGATCAGAACGATATTGGCGATGGACAGGGCCGTCAGCATGGCCAGCCCTTATAACAGAACAAAGCGCGAATCCACGCCTTGCGATATCAAGCGGTGGGCGCGTTCTTCTGCATCAGCTTGTACGCGCGGTCATACCATTCGCTGCCCGGATAGTTGGCGCCGAGCACCGCCGCCGACTTCTTGGCTTCCGACGGCACGCCGAGCGCCAGATAGCATTCGGTGAGGCGATAGAGCGCCTCGGGCGTGTGGCTGGTCGTCTGGAACTTTTCGGTCACTTCGCGGAAGCGGATCGAGGCGGCGAGCCAGTTCGAGCTGCGCTGGTAGAAACGGCCGATTTCCATTTCCTTGCCCGCAAGATGGTCCTGCACCAGGTCGACCTTGAGCCGTGCATCGGCGGCGTAGCGGCTGTCGGGATAGCGGCGGATCACTTCGCCGAGCGCGGCGAGCGCCTGCTGGGTGATTTTCTGGTCGCGAGTGACGTCGCTGATCTGCTCATAATAGCTGAGCCCGATCAGATAATAGGCATAGGGCGCGTCCTTGTTGCCCGGGTGGATCGACAGGAAGCGCTGCGACGCCTCGATCGCCGGGGCATATTCGCGGTCCATATAATAGCTGAACGAGCTCATCAGCTGCGCGCGGCGCGCCCAGGGCGAATAGGGATGCTGGCGCTCGACCTCGTCGAACAGCGCCGCGGCAAGGCCATATTGCTGGCGGTCGAGCCGGTCCTGCGCCGCACGGTACAGCGTATTGACGTCGCGCGCGACATAACGCGTGTCCTTCTTGACCCCCGCACCGCCACCGCAGGCGGCCAGCATCGGCGTAATCACGAGGGCGGCGGCGAGCAGGCGCGTCGAGGCGCGCAGGGTGGGACGCTGAGTCATGCGCGCGGTATAGCCACAGCGCGGATGAACGCAAAATAAATGATAGGGGTATCGGCGCGCATTTACGGCGCCTTGACGACGCAACCCGCGGGCGCGTCGGCGGGGGCCGGCACCCGGCGCGCGGTCTTGATCGTCACCATCGGGTCGAGCATCTGGCCGACGAGCACGCCCTCGCCCGCGGTCGGCGAGATCGGCGCGTTGAAAATCTTCTCGACCACGTCGGCGCCGCCGACCAGTTCGCCGAAGACCGCGAAGCCCGGACCGTCGCCGCCGGGCGCATCCGAATCGAAGCCCTTGATATCGGACAGGAGCAGGAAGAAGTCGGTCGTCGCGTCGCCGGGATTGAGCCGCGCCATCACCAGCGCGCCCTTGCAATTGGTGAGCCCGGTGGCGCGGGTCGGCTCGTGCGCGATCGGCGGGTAATTCATGTTGGCATCGACGCGATTGCCCGCCTGGATCAGCTGGTTCGCCGGACCCCAGCTGCGCGTCGAGCGATAGAAGGAAAAGCCGTCCATGCGCTTGCTGTCGACATAGCGCAGGAAATTGCCCGCGGTGATCGGCGCGCGCTTGTCCTCGAGCCGGACGGTGATCGTGCCGAGGTCGGTGACCAGCGCCACATAAGGTCGCGTATCGACCTCGACGACGGGCGTCGCCGGTGCGGCGATCGGCGCCGGGACCGGCGGCAATTGCGTCGTCTGCGGCGGCACGGTCGGCGTCTGGGCGGCAAAGCCCAGCGCGAGGGAGGAGATCAGGGGCGTCAACATGGCGCCGAGCATAACCGAAAAGCGCGCGGTGGCGACCCCTGTTTCATCGCGGTGCGCGCGGCCCCTTTTCACTGGCTATCCGCGCCCCCGCCCCATATCTGCCATACAGCAACGGCTGAGGGCGGAATATGAAGCGCGGGTGGAAAATCACATTGGGCGTCGTCGGCGCGCTGGTCGTGGTCGGCGGCGGCGGGTTCGCCTATATGCTCACCCGCGCGCCCGCGCCCGCGAAGATCGCCGACGCCGGTCCGACAGGGCAGCGGATCGCCGCCGACGGTATCTTCGCCAATTATTATCCCGCGAGCGGCCCCGGCCCGCACCCCGCGATCCTGCTGCTCGGCGGATCCGAAGGCGGGCTCGGCAAAGATATGCAGGCGCAGGCGCTGCTGCTCCAGGCGCAGGGGTTCAGCACGCTCCAGCTTGCCTACCACAATGCCCCCGGCAAGCCCGCCAAGCTCAAGAATATCCCGCTCGAGGATTTCACCCGCGGGCTCGACTGGCTCAAGAAACAGCCGGGGGTCGATGGCTCGCGGCTGGGCATCGTCGGTTATTCGAAGGGCGCCGAGGCGGGGCTGCTCGTCGCGACGCGCACCCCGGGCATCCGCGCCGCGGTTCTCGGCATGCCGTCGAGCGTCGTGTGGGACGGCATGTCGGGCGAGAATTACCTGCTCGGATCGTTCAGCTCGTCGTGGAGCGCGAAGGGCGAGCCGGTGCCGCACCTCGCCTACAAGGGCCAGCCCGATGCGCGCGGGCTGATGCCGGTATTCGAAAACGGCCTCAAGGAACTGGGCTCGAATCCCGCTACGATCATCCCGGTCGAAAATTTCAAGGGCAGGCTGATGCTCGTCTGCGGCGAGGCCGAGAAATTATGGCCAAGCTGTCCGATGACCGACCAGATCGTGGCGCGCGCGGCGAAGGCGGGCGGCCCTCCGGTCACCGTGCTGCGCTACAGGGACGCGGGCCACGGCGTGATGGGCGCACCCTTCACCGACGACGAGGCGCGCAGGAACTGGAGCCAGATGGGCGGGACCGAGGAGGGCAATGCCGCCGCACGCGCCGACAGCTGGCCCAAGATCGTCGCGTTCCTCAAAGCCGAACTGGCGGCGCCGACACCCTAACGACCGTCAGGCGGCCCACTCGGCCGGATCGGGCTCGTCGCCGATCAGCGCGAGCCCGTGCGCGATCGAGGTCAGCTCGCCGCCGGTCGCGATCCGCTCGGCGCCGAAGCGGCGGTCGAAGATCGCGCGGATCGCGGGGATCAGCGACGATCCGCCGGTGAGGAAGATGCGGTCGATGGCGGCGGGTTCGACGCCGGCCTTGGCGAGCGCGACGTCCATCGCGGCTTCGATGCTGCCAAGGTCGCCCGCGATCCAGCTTTCGAAATCGGCGCGGCGGACCGTCGTGCCGATCTCGACCCCGCCGCCGGCGAAATGGAATTCGGCCTCTTCGTGCGCCGACAACGCGCGCTTCACCCGGCCGACGGCGTCATAGAGCGGGAAGCCCTGTTCGTGCTCGATCAGCGCGATCATGCGCTCGATCCGGTCGGGTTCGAGCGCGTCGCGCTGCAAGCGGCGCAGTTCGTCGATCGTGCGGCGGTTGCGCATCAGCGCGAGCCGCGACCAGTCGGCGAAGTCGGAAAAATAGCCGCCGGGAATCTCGAGGATCTTGTCGAACGAGCGGTAGCGG